>CAJBRT010000028.1 GCA_903958045.1 uncultured Bacteroidota bacterium
AGCCCTTTGTTTGTTGGCGTCCTGTTCCCAAAATACGACTACTTCAAAAAATGTATTTAGTTACAATGAGGCCACTGGTATTGCAACTCTAGATCCGGCTTTTGCTAAAAACCAATCCATCATGTGGGCGGTGCATCAAGTGTATAATACCCTTGTAGAAATTGACAGCAACTTAAATATAGTGCCGTCACTGGCAAAATCTTGGGAGGTAAGTGAAGACCGTAAAACCTACCGTTTTCACCTCCGCACCAATGTTTTTTTTACAAATGATGACGCGTTTAAAGGAGGTAAAGGACGACAAATGGTTGCCGCAGACGTGGCTTATAGCCTAGGTAGAATTATTGATAAAACAGTAGCAAGTAGTGGTGCTTGGATTTTTAATGGCAGGGTAGATTCGGTGATGCCTTTTGTGGTTATTAATGACTCAACATTTGAACTAAGGTTGCAGCGTCCGTTTCATCCTATTATGGGCATATTAAGCACACAGTATTGTAGTGTGGTACCAAAAGAAGTGGTTGAAAAATACGGCAAAGATTTTAGAAGACATCCTTGTGGTACTGGGCCATTTACTTTAAAGTCTTGGGATGAAGGAGAGGCGATGATACTTCATAAAAACAAAAATTACTGGGAGGTTGATACAGCCGGCGTTCGACTACCTTACATAGACGCGGTAAAAATTAATTTCTTTGACAATAAAGCCACCGAGTTTTTACAGTTTAGACAAGGCAAGCTCAGTTTTGTAAATGATATTGACGCTTCTTTTAAAGATGAAATTTTAACCAAAAACGGAACACTTCGAAAAGACTGGGAAGGGAAAATCAATTTATTAAAACATCCGTATTTAAACACCGAGTATTTTGGAATTGTAGTGGATAATAATAACCCTATTACAAAAGGTGCAGCTACTGGTAATAAACTTATTCGTCAGGCCATGAATTACGCCATCAACAAAAAACAGTTGATGATGTATATGCGCAATTCAATTGGTATTCCGGCCCAGGCTGGTTTTGTGCCTGCGGGTCTTCCATCTAATAATGTTGATTATGTAAAAGGGTATACCTACAATCCGGTTAAAGCGCGTGAACTCCTTGCTGCTGCTGGTTATCCGGGTGGTAAAGGATTGCCAACAACTAAATTATTAACGGTTGCTATTTACGCCGATATTGCTTCTTTTGCTGCCAAACAAATGGAAGAAGTTGGGATTCCAGTGCAGGTAGAAGTGATTCAAAAAAGTTTACTCTTGGAACAAACAGCAAAGTCTGCGGCATTATTTTTTAGAGCCAGTTGGATTGCCGATTACCCCGACGCAGAAAATTATATGGCGATGTTTTATAGCAAAAATCCGGCGCCCCCTAATTACACCCGTTTTAAAAATGCAGAATTTGATGTGCTCTACGAAAAAGCTTTATTAGAAACACGCGATAGTGTACGGTATGAACTATACAGAGCGATGGATCAGCTCGTGATTAATGAAGCGCCTATTATTCCTATGTGGTATGATATGGCCATTCATTTGGTGCAACCAAACATTACAGGGTTTAAACCCAATGCGCTTAATTTACTCGAACTAAGACATGCCAAGCTCCCTAATTAGTGTTTTAGTTTTGCCTTAAACACTTTTTCAAACTTCTCCAATTTGGGCGCAATTACAAAGCGGCAATAGCCCTGACCAGTATTACTATTGTAATAATTTTGGTGGTAGTTTTCGGCAGGATAATAATTTTTGAAAGGCTCAATAGTAGTAACAATAGGTGCACTAAACGCACCACTTTTATCAAGTGCCTCTTTATATTTTTGCGCTATATTTTTTTGTGTTTCTGAAACATAATATACTACGCTCTTATATTGAGGGCCTATATCATTTCCTTGTTGATCGAGTGTGGTTGGATCATGCGTTTTCCAAAATATTTCAAGTATTTCGTCGATGCTCACAACTGCTGGATCAAAAACCACTTTTGCAAGTTCTACGTGGCCCGTATTTTTATCACATACCTGCTCATAAGTTGGGTTTTCTACAAAACCACCGCCATAGCCGCTTTCTACACTAACAACGCCGTTGACACGCTGAAAAAATGCTTCGGTACACCAAAAACATCCTTCTCCTAAATAAATGGTTTCAAGCTTATCGGAAGGGTTACTCATGGCTGGTTTGGTTTTAGTTTTTACGGGTTGACTACATGCATATAGGCTGGTTGCCGCAAACAGGGTTACAAGTAATAAACGCATAAGGTAATATTTATGATCAAATGTAAGAATCCTTTGATGATCCGTTAATATTAGTAAAACATAAAATCTTGTAAAAGGTTTAAGCCCGCTTCGCTTACCTTTGCGGCTGTTTATTGAACAATGATGCGTTTATACCCCGATACCGCCCTGTACCAACTGGAATTTGACAAGGTAAAAGCACTTTTAGAAGCGCATTGTAAAACTGTGTATGCACAGGAGCGGGCTAACAATTTACGCATTCATACCCACAAAGATTATATCCATAAAGAGCTGCGCCAAACACACGAGTTTGCAATGCTATTAAGACAGGCGCAGTATTTCCCCAATGACTTTACCTATCACTTACAAAAAGAATTAAAATTATTAGGGATCCCGGGTGCCTTATTAGCAGGGGATCAGTGGATGCTCATTAGAAAGTTAACCATCAATGCCGAAAATATTTTTAGATGGTTTGATCCCGAAAAAAGAGCGGCATTTAGTTCGATGGCGCAGGTATTAGCAGATGCGTATTACGAAAAAAACATCAAGGATAGTATTGATGCGGTATTAGATGAGCAGGGGGTTGTTAAAGACAATGCATCTGATGATTTACAAAAAATTAGACTGAGTTTATACAAGCGCAGAAACGAGCTGAGGCGCATGTTTGAAAAAGTAATTCAAAAATTAGCCAAAGCCGGATACACAGCAGATATTGATGAGAGTTTTAGTAATGGTAGAAGGGTAGTGGCTGTTTTTTCGGAACATAAAAGACAAGTAAAGGGGATTTTACACGGTGAAAGTGATAGTAGAAAAACAGCTTTTATTGAACCCGACGAAACCATCGAACTCAACAACGAAGTTTTTGCATTAGAGCATGAAGAAGCCAAAGAAGTGCAGCGCATATTACGTGCACTAACAGCTACCATGTCTATGTATGCGCCTTTATTAAATGCCTATTTACAAATAGCGGGCGAATTTGATTTTATTAGAGCCAAGGCAAAATTAGCCATCGATATGAATGCTAGTTTACCGGAGCTACTTGATAAAGCACATATTGAACTTATTAATGCGTACCACCCACTTTTATATTTATACAATAAGAGCGCTGGAAAAAATACCATTCCTGTTAACATAAAATTAGACGCGCAGCAGCGTATTTTAATTATTAGTGGGCCTAATGCAGGAGGTAAAACGGTTACCATGAAAACCATTGGCCTCAATCAAATGATGATGCAGAGTGGGCTTTTGGTGCCGGTAAGTCCGGATTCTCAAATGGGTATTTTTAAGCAACTCTTTATACATATTGGCGACACGCAAAATTTGGAATTTGAATTAAGTACCTATTCGAGTCACTTAATGCACATGAAACACTTTATTGAAGTGGCCAATGGTAAAACCTTATTTTTTATTGATGAATTAGGAAGTGGTAGTGATCCAAATTTAGGGGGCGCTTTTGCAGAAGTTATTTTAGAAGAACTATCACGCAAGCATGCACTGGGTGTTGTAACCACGCACTACCTCAATTTAAAAGTAATGGCCAATCATACCCAAGGTATTATTAATGGTGCCATGCAATTTGATGAAGTGCATTTGCTTCCTATGTACAAGCTTATTATTGGTAAGCCGGGTAGCTCTTACACGTTTGCCATTGCAGAACGAATTGGTTTACCTAAGGCGCTTATTAATAGAGCCCGCAAATTAGTAGACGAAGATCATTTTAAATTAGACAAGCTTTTAAACCGAACAGAGCAAGACCTTCAGCATTTAGACAAAGAGAAATTGCAGTTACATAAAATGCTGCGTGAAAATGAAAAGCTCAAAAAAGAAATGGAACTGGTGCTTAATAAAGAAAAGCACCGACAACAGGTAGAACTCTTAAAACAGCAAAATCAAATCACCGAAGAGAGGCTTGTGTATTTAAAAGACATGGAGCGCAAGCTTAAGCAAGTGGTGCTAGATTATAAAAAGGCCGAAAATAAAAGCGAGGTGGTTAAAAACCTTCAACACTTATTATTTAAAGGCAAAGAGCAAGTGGTGGTAAATAAGCTTGCCAAAAAGGTAGATAAACAATACAAAGAAACCACTGCTGTGGTGGTGGTGGGCAGTTTGGTGAAGCTTAAAAAGAATTATCAGGTAGGAACGGTACTAGAAATAAGGGGTAAAAGAGCCATTGTTCAGATTGGCCAGTTACCTATCAATGTAGACCTCGCAGATCTTTCTGTGGTGGAAAAACTCCCAGATTTGCCAAAATAACCCGCTCAAAGTCAATAAAATAGGGGGTTTCACATTTTTTTTACTTTTTTTTTGGTTGCTGCTTTTCAAACCGTACTTTTGCCGCGGAGAGATGGCAGAGCGGTCGAATGCGGCGGTCTTGAAAACCGTTGACTGTTACAGGTCCGGGGGTTCGAATCCCTCTCTCTCCGCATTAAGAATCAAATGCCCCTTTTAGGGGCATTTTTCATTGAAGGAGCTTTGGACGTTTACGTTCCAAAGCGGCCTGCATTAGAATCAAAGGGCTCAGCGCAGCTAATCCCTAACTACACCCAACCAATTCAATAGAACTAATTCTATTCTTCATTTTTTTATTATTGCTACCTAAACACGACTTTTGAAAGGATCTTATCATATGAAAACAATCTTTAATATATTAATTACTCTTTTACTACCAGCTGCTGTACTTGGGCAGTATCAAATAAAAGTAACAAGCTATGGGGTGGCGGATAGTATCGTATATATTAGAGGATCGGTTTTTGATGACAAAAACTTTATCCCAAAAGATACTATAAGGTTAAATGGAAAGCCGGTTACTATCAAAGTAGCAAAACCAATTATTGGTGGCGTTTATTTTTTTTACTTTCCAAATACAAAGGAGCGCATTTATTTTATTCTTGAAAATAAAGACAGTTTGCAATTTGCATTTTCAGGAACGCATTATTTAGATTCGGTTACTACCAACAAAGCAAAAAACAAAACCTTACTAGCTTACCAAAGGCTCGAAAAAACCTTTTCGAATCTTGATTCATTGTATGCCAAAGAATTAGCATCGGGTAAAAAATATAACCTAGCTCAAAAAGCCGTTTTCTTTAAAGTAAAAACGGATGCGCTGGTAGCATTTAGAACTGCTGCTTTAAAAACCCTTAAGCCAGAAGATGCACTCTATATTTATTTTAATGGATTAAATAAACTGGACTTGTCTGTGCCAAGTAGGAGGGATTATGCTGGAAGAGACCTTTTTATTAAGCAGTTTGATGTTAATAAGCCCAAGTTTTTGTTTACGCCCATTTTTAGAAATGTATTAACGGAGTATTTTTCTTATATCCCGTTGCAAGCGGATAGTATTAGTAAAGGGGTTGATACCATTATGCTTCAGCTTAATTGTAGTTCAAAATCATATACCTATGTATTTGATTACATCACTAAGCTGTTAAAAAACAGAGAGATTCAAAATAATACGGAAGCATACGCCGGGTTTATTCAAAAGTATGTGCAGCAAAAGCCTTGTGCGGTGATAGATAAAAAAATTGCAGATCAGTTAGTACAAGAAGCTGCAGCAATCAAATCCTTAAAACTATTAGATACTTGTGCAAATGTAGTTTTGCCTGATACTACTGGGGTTGTTCAAAACTTACATGCTTTTGCAAGCCAATATGATTACACCGTTTTAATATTTTTTGATCCAAGTTGCGAGCACTGTAAGGTAGAGTTACCTAAAATGGATAGTGTGATAAGGTCAATAGCTACAAAAACGCATTTAAACATTGGAAAATTTGCCGTTTGTAATGATGGTGTTACCAATGAAACAATCTGGAAAGAATTTATTCTAGAAAATAAGCTTAACGAAAATTACATGCATGTGAAGCTTGATTCTTACAATATGGAGCTGCGAAAAAAATATGATGCATTTACCAATCCGTTGTTTTATTTAATAAACAAGAATTTAACCTTGATTGGTAAAAAAATTAGTCCTAATACCTTACAGCGGTTTATTTTTAAGTAATTTTATTCAAATTAGCGTTTATGGAAACAAGGGTTTTAATTGCAGATGATCATAGTATTGTAAGGATGGGCCTCGGTTCTTTAATCAAACAATTAAATGTTTCTGTGGTGGATGAGGTGGCTAATTGTGCTGATTTAATGGCTCAATTAAACACTGAAACCTATTCGCATCTCATTTTAGATTTGATCATGCCGGATGGCAATGCCTTGGAAATAATTGAAAATATCAACCGTTTATATCCTGATTTGTCTATCCTTATTCATTCTATGCAACCCATAGAAGTGTATGGTAAAATTTTAAAAAAATACAAGGTTCATTCTTATTTATACAAAGGGGTTTCAGAATCTGAAATCAAAAAACATATTGAGTCTTTTATTAAACTAGAAGATTTGGCATTTTCAAAACAGTTTGACAAGGACAACAATCCTTTTTCTAGTTTGGCGGTTAGAGAATTAGAGGTACTACATTATTTGCTTAATGGTTACCGCACCAAAGAAATTAGTACTACGCTTGGTTTAAAAATGAATACTATTTCTACTATCAAGGCGGTTATTTTTGATAAGGTTAAAGCCGAAAATTTTACCCACTTATTACAATTAGCGCATGTGCACCAGATTAGTTACTAGAATAGTAATTACGCTGTGTGTTCTTCTTGTTTTTACTACAAGTAGTATAGCTCAATTAAGCTATAGCTTTGAGCGCATTAATACCGAAAATGGACTTCCAACAAATGCCTTAAAAGGGATCGTTTTTGATGATGCCAACAGGTTTTTGTGGGTAGCCACCGAGTCGGGCCTGCTCAGGTATAATGGTCATGGCTTTCAAACATTTGGTGATGCAAAGGGTAAGTCTAAATTAAATAGTAGGATCATTAATATTGTTAAAAAGGCGGATCATACCATTTTTGGCACAGCAGAGGATGCCTCTGTGTTTACCATCAATAAAAATAAGGTAGAATACGGGATTGAAAAACGCACTATTAGGTGGGCCGATGAAATGCTTTCATATGTTTATAACACAAGGCTTCTTAATAAAGCCAAAGAGCATTATTCAATAAGTTATCCTTTGCTTAAATTAGAAAGTAACTTTTTTCAAGTAGAAGATAATAGACTACTTCTTTATGCTAAGGATTCTACAATCGCTCTTAAAAAAGAGTTTAAAAATTGCGCCATTTTTGTTTTAAACAATGAACTGTTTGTAATAAATGCAAATGCTACTGTACATAAAATTGAATTTACAAGTTATAACGAAAATGGATTGCATTTTAAGCCAGTGGCAGCTGTCTCAGCTCCATCAATCCCAAATATTCTATCTGGTAAACAGTTTAAGTTGTTTCAAGATTTTTCTAATGAAAATGCATATGTACTATTAAATGGAAATATTTACGAATTAACATATAATGGCGCTGCTATTCAATTTCAATTAAAAGTACCGTCTATTCCTGCTACTGATTATATCAGGTATTTTCAATTTGATAATGCTACTAGTACAGCTTATTTGGCTACAGATAACAGGGGGCTCATTATTGCGCATCCGCAATATTTTGTGCGACAGCAGCCATTTAATTTGAATACGGTTAATAGTACTTCTGCATATGCGCAGGTGGAGATGTCTAACGGAAACATTCAAACCAATTCTGGTGCATTATTTGGTTCAGATACACGCTCCAGTTTACAATATTTTGATATTGTTTCAGATCCAAGAGCTCATGTCACAAAGGATAGTTCTTTGCTCTATACGAACTATTTAGGGGTAACTAAATATAATTTAAAAACAAAATCGTACAAGAAGGTTACACGAGATCCATTTTATGCCAGAAGTATTTTTTTAGAAATCGGAGATTCGGTGTATTTGTTCTCGTATTTGGGAGTTGGAGTTTTAGATAATTTTGATCAAGTAAAAAAGCTATTTAGTTATGGCTCCATGTCGGCAACATTTTCTATTTATGATGCAGCATTATATGATTTAAATACGGCGCTAGTAGCTACTAGCGAAGGGTTATACCTGTATAATTTACGTTCTAATACTATTAAACTTATTTATAAAGATCCAATAGGAGCCCACTTTAGAACCATTTACAATTATAAAAACTATTTTTTAATTGGTACGTATGGGGGCGGTATTTATGTATTTCAAAATGGAGTAATAAAGCCACTTGTACTAGATAAAAATAATTATTTAAAGTTTTCCCATTGTTTTATTCCAAATGGTAAAGATGTTTGGATTTCAACCAACAAAGGCATAATTAAATCAAGTTTTGAAAATTTGATATCTAATTTCAATAATCAAAAGGTAATTCCAAATTACAAGTACTATGGTAAACAAGAAGGGATAGATATTTTAGAAATGAACGGAGGGTGTACCCCTTGTGCAATTAAAATGTCTAATGGCAAAATTTCTGTACCAGGTATTGATGGTTTAATTCAGTTTAATCCCAATGCGTTACCAACCATTAAAATTGCTCCCAATGTTTACGTCGATAAATACAAATTTGACGACCTGCTTATCGAAGAGGCTGATTTTAATAGAGAGCCCATGTCTCATAAGATTGATGTTATACAATTAATATTGGGTATTTCTGGTATGATATCTGAAGAAAATATTGAGCTAGAATATGATATTGATGGTAAAGAAACCTGGCGTAAAATCCTTGTTAAAAATCCGGTCATTTTTATAGAAAATCCTAGAGCAGGATCACATTTACTAACGATAAGATGGAAAAATACCGATTCATCAAAATGGGACTATAGGTATGTATCCTATAATATTGCATACCCGTGGTATGCGCATCCATATATGTATTTTGGATATCTTTTAATTACAGTTGGTTTGATTTTGCTTTATGTTAAAATTAAAACCATTATATACCAGCGTAGGCAAAAAGAATTAGAAACTGAAGTAACAGCTAAAACAAAGAACCTTCAAGATATCAATTCCTATTTAACTGAAAGAAATCAGGCTAAAGATCAGGTAATTGCTATCATGAATCATGATATTTTAACCCCACTAAAGTATTTACATATTACTGCGGCTAATTTAGAAAACAATTTAAAAGGTACCGATGCGGCTAAGCCAATTGGTCAAATTAAAGCAACTACCAAAGAGCTGGAATATTTAACCTCAAACCTTTTAAGTTGGGTTAAATTTGATACCATCAATCAATTAGATCATAAACAACCCATCGATGTAAAGCTTTTAATAGATTCAATTATAGATTTCATTTTGCCGTTTAAGCAATCAGACAAGGTAAGTATTGTAAACAATGTGCCTGATGGCACTATAATTTATGGATGGCACGATCCAATGCGTGTACTTGTCTATAATTTATTGATGAACTCCATAAAATCTACGTCAAAAGGAAATATTGTTATATCATCTAATTTTGAATCCAATAAATTTATATTATCTGTTGCTGATAAGGGTTCGGGTATGAACCAAGCAATGGTAGATTATTTATTAACCGGTGTTAAGTCTGAAAAGCAATTTATATCTCCAAAATATAAAAAAGGAAATGGGGTAGGGTATCAAATTATTAGAAACCTTGTTAAATTAATTTTTGCTGAAATGCAAATTTCAAGTAAAATAAATGAGGGAACGGTTGTTGCAATAATAATTAGTCAACCTTAAAGCTTACTGGCGAAAATTCGTTCAATATAAATTGATATTTTCCCGGCGCCAATTGTCCAATATACAAGCAACTCCTTTGTGTATTTCCTGTAATTTTACCTGTCATTACAACGTCTTCTTTACTGTTTTTGATTTGATAGGTTTTTAACGTGTCTACCAATTCTGAAAAGCTAATTTCTAGTATCCCTTCTTTAACTATTTCGGTAACTGAAATCATGGTGGATTGATTTCTATAAAATTCGTGAATATTACACATAAATTCTCTAAGAATTATCTCTATAAATCAAGCTCCTATCTTATAGAATAAAATCTATAAATTAACTTCACATCTTTTATTTGTTAATAAGTTATTATTATTTATTCTTATTGTTCGACTTAATTCTATAAAGTAAAAGGCAACTTATTGCACTTTTGTACGTTCCCAAAATTCAGTTTAGATGATTCAGAATTACGTATTAAAAGTTGGTAGAGTTAGAGCTATTTTAATATTAGTTGTTGTTCAATTTATAAGTGTTTTTTTAAATGCACAAACGCCTTGCGTAGCGCCATATAATCCAACTCCTGCAACAACTTGGGGAATGGTACAAAAATTCCAATCCAATGCATTAATCTGGAATGGAGGAACACCAACAGCTGCAGATCTAAATGGAGATGGCATTTCTGAAATTCTAGCACCTGCGAATGACTATTCAGGGTATTATGTGTACAAGGGCGATGGAACAAATAAAACCACTGCGACAAAGGATTTTGTAATCACTACTTCGAGTACAAGATCCGTCCAACCTGCCATTGCAAACCTTATTGGGAATGCATCTTCTGCGCCCGAAGTGGTGATGGTGAACACGTCTGGCTTTGTGTATATTTTTGCTAGTACAGGTGGAACTGAATCCAACTTTTTATTTAAATCGACCACCGCATCCCAATACAATACGGATGTTACTCCTTATATAGTTGACATCGATCAGGATGGAACAGCAGAAATTGTATTGGGTAGTGATGTATTTGGTATTGTGGGCAATGCATTGGTTAAGCGTGTTGCTGGCCCAGCTTTAGGTTACGTGGGTCAAACTGCAGGTAGTACTGGAACGCCCATTGATGTTATTGTTGCAGACATTATTTCAACTAACCCAGGCAAGGAATTGATTTATGGTTCCAGAGTTTATGGGGTTAATTTAGGTACTGGCGTAACGACCATTTTAAAAGACCTAAGTACAATTGTTGGTACAAGTTTAATTGCAACTAACGACAATGGACCCACTGCTATTGGTGACATGAATGGGGATGGGAAATTAGACATAGTGTATAACGGCTCCACCTTTGTTGTCATCTGGGATCCTAATGGAAGCACTGCTGCAAATACCCTTTTATTTAGAAGGATACCTCCAAGTTTCAATTATGGCACTAGAGGTTTGCCCTTAATTGCGAATGTATTTAATGATAAAACAACAGGAGGGAAAGCAACGGATTTGCCCGAAGCGGTAATCATCAATTCGGTCAGCGGATCAGCTGGTATTGTGACGGCATACAGCTTAAACTACAATACAACTGCAGGAACAGCGACGCAGCATATCTGGTCTATCGCTACCAATGACATGTCGGGTTGTACGGGTATTACCGCGTTTGATTTTGATGGGAATGGGATGCGGGAAATCGTATACCGTGATCAATCTACCTTACGAATTATCAACGGAAACTTGGCTACGCCAGTCAATTACGCCACAGAAGCGGTGTCTTCATCTACTTGGGGGGAATATCCGATCGTTGCCGATTTGAATAACGATGGCCAAGCAGAAATTGCCGTGACTGGGAATAACATGCTCCAGGTTTTTGGTAGTGACCCAGCTACTTTTCCTTGGAAAGCGGCGCCTAATTACTGGAACCAACGGAACTACCGCATTGTAAATGTCAACAGCAACTTAACAATCCCAACTACAGAAATTAGTGCAGCTAGTGCTATTGCCTACAATAACAATGCAGCACAGTTTCAATTTGCAGATGCAGTAGGAAATGGTGTGCCTAGTGGCTATACCAACTCAGCTGATGCCCAAATTACCATTACTTCGGTCACAACGAATTGCCCAGCGCTAACCGTTGCTGCTACCATTAGTAATACAGGTTCTCTCGTATTGCCTGCCGGTACTTATGTGGCGATGTACGATGCAAATCCTACTACAGGTGCTGCTAATTTGATTGGTACGTACCAAACCACTTCGAGCATAGCAGCTGGAGCCTCGCTAGCAGTAACCATGACTGCCAATTTAGTGTCGCCTTCTACCACTGTATTCGCTGTGGTGAATGATCGAGGCACTACGGCAAGACCATTTAATTTAAGTACCTGGACGCCAAATACGGGGATCAACGAATGTAGCTATACGAATAACATTGATTCAGAAGCATTCACCTGTTTAGATACTGACGGGGATAGTGTGGTGGATTATTTAGATATTGACGATGATAACGATGGGGTATTGGATACCTCGGAGCAATCTGGCTCTTGTGCTAATGTTACTTTAACTCCTTTTTCTGCCACTTCTAGTCCGGTATATGGAGGTTCCACCGCTACTCGAACCATAGATGGATCAGGTTTTACAGGTAGCGGTCTTGCTGCTTTAGCGAGCGCACCGGCGGTATTGGAGAATGCCTGGTTATTAAAGGAACCCGAAACATCAGGTTTTATCGAATACCTAATGCCAGCAGGTTCTAGCGTGGGGGGTGTTGCACTTTGGGCACCAGATGCCTTTAATTACGGCGGTGGTGATGGACCTCCAAAAGATTTTACGGTTGAAGTCACCTATGAAGGTGGGCGTATATTTACCTCTCAGGTGTTTACGACTGCGCAGCCCAATAGTAGCGGGGCATTGCCTGGAGCTCAAGCTTTTTATTTTCCCAAAGCCTTATTTAATGTCACCAAACTCCGTTTGAATATTTTAAGCGGCTGGTATGACATTAATAATAACAGTGTGGGTCAAGTATCTACAGATGGGATTACCGTAAATGCCGCTTACAATATGTTCTTGGGCGAATTCCGCGCCATTTGTGGAGTTGCAGATCTTGACACCGATAATGATGGTATTCCAAACAGATTGGATTTAGATTCCGATGGAGATGGTTGTACAGATGCTGTAGAAGCGGGCGTCACCGGAACGTTGAATTCAGGCGCTGTAAAAAATGGAGTAAATGGCGCTGTTACTTCTACAAATACGTTACCTAATGCAATTGCTGCGGGTATATATGGCGCTAATGGTTTAGCAAATAGTCTAGAAACCGCTACGGATAATGGTGTTATTAACTATACGAATACCTATTCTTATGCTACTTTGAGAGGCTACGCTGCTTGTGCTGATGCAGACAACGATAACATAAATGATGTATTAGATATAGATGATGATAATGATGGCGTATTAGATGTTACGGAATTATCATGTACTTCTCCATTAAATGCAGTTACTCCAACTACCGCTGGTGCAACGAGTATTTTTTCAGATAACAATTCAGGAAATTTTATCAAATTAGGAGGTGCAACAGTAAGCAGTATTTCAACAACACTTTACGAAACTAATATTGATGTTGTACAATTTTCAGGAACTAGTTCTGGCGCTATAGTCTTAAATTCTACCTACCAGCAATTAAAGATTGCGGTAGCAGATTTAGACCAAAGTGAATCAGTGAATTTGAAAGTATATGATGTTTTAGGAAATCTTATTCCACTTAGTTCAAGCAATATTTTGCAAAGAGGATCCTATGTAAATCCTACTTATCCTTCTGGCTCTTCCATAGTGCTTACCTCAGCCGGGGCGCTTACCTATGACGGCTCAACAAACGCTATTTCAAATATTTTGTTTGAGATTCCTTACACCGCTAAACGAATTGAAATCTACAAAACAGCAGGATCCAATAATACCTGGGTGGGCTTATTAGCGGGTTGTAATGATGCTGATACAGATAATGATGGCATCCCTAATCGACTCGACCTCGATTCAGACGGTGATGGTTGTTCAGATGCATTAGAGTCTGGTGCCACCACAAATGCAACATCTAATTTTACTTTTACAGGTAACATGGGTGCGAATGGTTTAGATAATAGTTTAGAAGCTGTTATAGATAATGGACTCATTAATTACACGTCTACTTATAATTTTGCCAATTCAAAAAATTATGCAGCTTGCCTAGATACAGATGGAGATAGCGTTATTGATATATCAGATATTGATGATGATAATGATGGTATATTAGATGCCGTAGAGTCGCCTTCATGTTTTTACACTAGAACCGAGTGGTTATCTGGTAATAGATCTGATATTACTGTTAGTTCTACTTTGGCCATGAATACCACTTATGGCAATCCATATAAGCTTTTGGATGGAGATAAAGGAACTGCTGCTACCAGTTATGCCGTTAATTTTAATGCATCCACCACTGCTGCTCAAACAGTTTATGCATTTAAGATGCCAGTACCTGTTGAGCTAAAAACAATTTATGTCGGATATATTAATGCCAATACGCATTTCAATACTAATACAGTTTTACGTTTAGAGGGTTCTAATGACAATACCACTTGGACAACCTTAGGTTCGGGATATGGTGCTGTAACTTCTGTACCTGGGGTTACTGGTACAATTAATGCGAATACATTTACGGTAGCAGATAACAATAGAGGTAAATATTTATTTTACAGAATCTATTGGGTTTCAGGAGGAGGCGTGAATGTTAATGGAACTTCAAATGAAGTATACTTTGAAACTTTTTCTACTTACCAGCCAAGTTTATATCCAAAGTTAGAGTGTATTTCCGATACAGATGGGGATGGGATACCTAACCATCATGATTTAGATACGGATGGTGATGGATGTCCGGATGCGCGCGAAGCTGGTGTTTTAGGTACTTTAAATGCAGGAACAATTACCAATAAAGTAAATGGGGTTCTGGTAAATACAGCAAATGTTGTAGGCGTAATTGCTAACGGCAGTTATGGTGCCAATGGTTTTGCAAATGCATTAGAAACAGCTACTGAAAATGGTGTCTATTCTGGATCTTATATTTATAATTATGCGCGGTCAATTGGGGTTGTTGCTTGTATTGATACAGACAATGATGGGGTAGTGGATTTAAATGATTTAGATGATGACAATGATGGCGTGTTGGATACCGAAGAATGTCCGGCCTTCAATATTAATAACCTCTCTTATTCACCAGTTTCTTATTCTGTTGTTAATGGTGCATCTGCGTCCCAAACTTTTCCGGCTGCTCCTGATGGTTTAGTTGTGAATGTGTGGGCATTGGATAATTCATTTAACGTTCGCATTAATGGTACACATTTAACCAATCCAGAAGAGCTTCAGTTTTTTCCTAATCAATCTACCGATGCTGTTTTTGAATTTTTAGATGGTACTACTCAAGGGAATATTTGGGAAATAGCAGGAAACAAGCTAAGGCCATTAATCCGTGTTTATATTGATCAGGTAGGTCGGGTTAAAGTGTTTGGTTCGAAAACAGGAGGAGGTGCACTGCAAGAAATGCGTTTGCGTAATGGCGCGTTTAATAATATTACTTTAAATACAACTTCGACCAATACGTTTCAAATTGGTCAAGAAGTTATTGGGCAAACCTATATTACTGGTGATTATGGTATAATTGTTCCACCTAGTTGCGATGATGATAATGATGGTATACCTAATGGTCAAGATTTAGACTCTGATGGTGATGGATGTCCAGATGCAAAAGAAGCTGGTGTAAACGGAACGTTATTGCCTGGTGATGTAAAAAATGGATCCAATGGCTCCGTAACATCTACTACTAATCTACCCAATGCAATTGCGGGTTCGGCTGGAAATTATGGAGCTAATGGTTTAGCCAATGTAGTAGAAACGTCTAGCGAATCAGGAGCAATTAGATATACTTCTAATTATTCAAATTTTGCCCGCTCAAGCGCACTTAGTGTTTGTTTAGATAGTGATGGCGATGGTGTTGCTGATGTTTTTGATATCGATGATGACAACGATGGAATTTTAGATACCATCGAACAAGAATCTTGTTCTGGAACTGGGGTTAATCTTTCTGCAATTACTTTTTCGGGCTCTGCCGTCACTTCAAAAACAGCAAACATTATTACATCTTCCAATACGAATGCTTGGATATCTTCTTATTCCACACAAAACTTTGGCTTACCTTTATCTTTAAAATTCAAGCGACCAACAATTGGAAATCAAGCTATGTTTGGTTTGTTTCCTGTAAGTTATGGAACCCAAAGGCCAGACAACTGGAATGATGATGCCTATAAGTTTTTCTTTACTTCAACGAATGTTAATGTCCCATATGGCACAACCGCTAATGTAGTGCAAACCGCAACTGCAGATGATGAGTATAGTATTGATATATCTGCTACTGGTTATGTCACTGCTAAAATTAACGGTATTCAAAAAGCAGCTTTTCAGGGGGTAAATTCGCCTTATAAGTTGGCTATATCTGGTTTAACAACTACCGTTTTTACAGATGTTAGATTATCTAATCCAAATAATCCGTTGGTCTTAAATTGTACCGATACGGATAATGATGGTATCCCTAATTATTTAGATTTAGATTCCGATGGTGATGGATGTCCAGATGCAAAAGAGGCTAGTGTTTTAGGAGTGCTAACGTCAAGTTCAATCACAAATGGTACTCCTTCAAATCAAACAATAACAGCGAACGTTGAAAGTGCTATAGCGAGTGGAACATATGGAACAAATGGTTTTGCGGATGCATTAGAAACGGCATCAGAAAGTGGTGTTTATGCAGGACTTTATAATTATGAATTTGCAAATTCATCAACAATAAATGTTTGTATAGATACGGATGGAGATGGAATTGCAGATGTTATCGATATTGATGATGATAACGATGGTATTTTAGATGCCATTGAATCGCCTAC
>CAJBRT010000029.1 GCA_903958045.1 uncultured Bacteroidota bacterium
AATTATTTTTTATTTTAATATGTATTTTTTCTCTTGGAAAGGTACATGCTCAAGATTATTCAAATAAGGGAACTGATTTTTGGCTGGGTTATGGTTATCACGTAAGTATGTTTAACAACAATACAACGGGTGGATCACAAGAAATGGTCTTGTATTTAACTTCCGATAAAAATGCAAAAGTAACCGTTGAAATTCCTGCTGTTGGCTATTCTATCACGTATAACGTAATTGCCAACCAAACAACAATTTCCAATCCTTTACCTAAATCAGGTGCACAAGATGCGCGCATTAATTCAACTGGTGTATTAAAAAGAGGCATACACATAACATCAGATGTGCCTATTGTTGCCTATTCACACATATATAATCAAAGTATTTCTGGTGCAACTTTATTGTTTCCAACCAATACCCTTGGAAAAGAATATTATTCAGTTAACTATACGCAGCAATCAAATGAAAATAACAATTCTAATTCCTTCTTTTTTGTGGTTGCAACAGAAGACAATACCACCATTGAAATAACACCTTCTGCCGCCAATGTAAACGGCTTAGCACCGGGTGTAGCTACAACGATACCTATCACTTTAAATCAAGGAGATGTGTATAGTGTATTTGGTACTGTATCTGGTAGATTGGGTACTGACCTAACAGGATCTAAAATTAGATCTATAAGTACAGCGGGTTCTGTCGGTTGTAAAAAAATCGCTGTTTTTTCTGGATCCGGAAAAATTAGTATTGGTGGTACAGGATCTGGCAGTGCGGATAATTTAATTGCACAATCTTTACCTGCTGTTGCATGGGGTAAAAAGTATTTAACCGCTCCAACAGGTTCACAACCCAATAACTATTACCGTATTTGTGTTACAAATCCTAACACAGTAGTAAAATTAAACGGTTCTATTATTCCCAATAGTAGATTGATGAATGGTTTCTATTACGAATTTTTTAATGGAAATTTTAATGGCGTAAATGCAACTACCAATCCAGCGATCCCAAATGTGATTGAGTCTGATCTTCCAATTACGGTAGCACAATATATTACAACGCAGGGTATGGATGGAAATCCAAATGTGGCACCGGGTGGAGACCCTGAAATGATTTATCTAAGTCCTGTCGAACAAACAATAAACAATGTAACACTTTACTCCGCCAATAGGTTTAATATTTTACAGAGCTATATCAATGTAATTCTGAAAAACGGTGGTGAAAATAGTTTCACACTTGATGGTGTGTCACAAACAGCCAATTTTTTAACGCATCCAGGCGATGCCAATTATAAATATGCCATTTTAAAAGTGAGTGCAGGCAACCACAACCTATATTCAGATACTGGTTACAATGCCATTGCGTATGGTTTTGGGTCAGCGGAAACATATGGCTACAATGCAGGTACCAACGTAAAAGACTTTTCACAAACAGCATCGTTTCAAAATCCTTTTGGACGAATAGACTCGGCAGTTACTTGTATCAATACACCCGTATCATTTTCGGTTCCATTAAATTTCACCCCTAGTAGTATTAGATGGGATTTTAGTGCTGCAAAAAATATAACACCCTCTGCTACAATTGGTCCAATCAATAATCCAACACCTGACAGCACGATATTTGTCAATGGACAAAATATTAAATATTATAGCCCTAAACAATCATTTTCATTTACTGCAGCTAACACAAGCGCAGTAAGAGATACCATTAAAATGTATACCACTTCAACAACCCCTGATGGTTGCGGAAGTACAGAGCAATTGGTAAGTATACCCGTTAAAGTAAATGAAAAACCAGCTTCTAATTTTACACTCACACATGCAGGCTGTTTGCAAGACGAAGTTTTTATTACGGCTCCGCCAACAAGTGCAGTTAAGTGGTTATGGGATTTAGGTAATGGAACCAACCTTGTAAATTTTACAAATACAATCAATCCTTTTAAGTATACAGTTGCCAATAATTATACCATTAAATTAAGGGTTGTATCTGATATTGGTTGCGCCTCCGATGACGCTACTGCTTCCGTTAACATTACAGATAAACCGGTAGCAAATTTTGTACCTCAAAATATTACCTGTGTTAATGCGCCTATTAAATACACCGATGCATCTAGCATAGGAGTAGGCACCATTGCTAAATGGGTTTGGAATACGGATAATGGCACAGGCACTTACACAAATACAACCAATGCGGAACAAGTTGTTACCTATACTAATTTTGGAAAAAAAGATGTACGATTATTGGTGGAGTCTAATACTGGTTGCAAGAGTGATACATTTAGACTTGCAAATCCAGTATTTGTGCATACCCCACCCACACCAGGTTTTATTATTCCAGAAGTTTGTTTAAATGATGCGAGTGCTATTTTTACAGATACTACCACCTCTGCGGATGGTGCTACTAATTTTTCGTACCAGTGGAATTTTAATGCGGGGAGTCCAGTAGTGACACCAGGACCAACCTATACACCAGCGCAGTTAACCGCAAAAAATCCTGCTGTAAAATACAATAAGTCGGATGTGTATAGTGTATCGTTGCAAGTCACTTCTTTTGGATGCGTGAATACCTTAACGAGTAATTTTACTGTTAACGGTGCCAACCCTACACCTAAATTTGACATTGTAGCGCCTACTACACTGTGTAGCAATGATTCGGTGCGGATTATAAATTTATCGGAAGTGGATTTTGGAGATGTTACCAGACTTGAAATTTTCTGGGACGCCAACGACCTCACTAAAAAAACAATTGACGAAGCGCCTTTTTTAGGCAAAGTATATGCGTATCGCTACCCTGATTTTCAAACACCCGCTACTAAAAATTATTCCATTATCTTAAAAGCATTTTCTGGTAATGCAGCTAGTTGTAGTAAGTCTATTACTAAAACAGCTACTGTTAATCAAAGTCCAAAAGTAACATTCACCACTATCCCTGGTATTTGCAATGAAGCGGCTACGCGTCAAATTACACAAGCAAGTTTTGATACGAATGTGCCGGGAAGTTTTACGTATTTAGGCACTGCGGTAAGTGTTACGGGTGTATTTAATCCAGTAACCGCTGGTGTTGGAACTTATCCCATCAAATATGTCTACACGTCGAGTGTGATAGGCTGTAAAGACTCTGCTACACAAAATATTACGGTATGGCCTTCACCAGTGGCTAAGTGGGGTGCAGGGCTTCCAAGTTGCGAAAAAAACAACCTTGTTTTTACAGATAGCTCCGCAGCTAATTTTAGTAAAATCGTTTCTTGGGCATGGGATTTTGGAGACGCCACCACGTCTATTAAAACTACGGGAGCCGTTTTTAATAAAGTATTTGATACGAGTAAAACATACACCGTATCGCTTAAAGTAACCACCGATAGTGGTTGTGTATCGGTACTGAATACACAGCTTATAAAAGTTAACCCATTACCTAAACCTGCTTTTAGTTTACCAAGCATTTGTTTACCGGATGGCAATGGTACTTTTACGAATAGTTCTAGTATTACAGATGGTTCCGAAGCTAGTTTTACTTACGTTTGGAACTTTGGTAATCCGAGTAATAGCGCTGGTTCAACAAGCAAGGATCCAACCCACAAATACAGCGCCGTAGGCCCCGTAAATGTAAAGCTTATTGTTACTAGCAATAACAACTGTATAGACTCTTTAACGCAGGTTTTAAATACCATTTATCCGCAACCTAAGGCAGCCTTTACCATTAGCCCTGATAGTATTTGCATGGGTGATGTGATCAACTTTACGGACCAGTCTAATGGCATTACAAGCCCTATTAATAAGTGGGTATGGGATCTAGGACAATCCGATGCATCAAGTGTTCAAAACCCCAATAAGCGTTTTAGAGACTCAGGAATTTTTACC
>CAJBRT010000030.1 GCA_903958045.1 uncultured Bacteroidota bacterium
GCAGATATCCTTGCCTATGTCAAAGCTATTAAGTACAAAAATGTAGCTGGCGTAACTATTTCATTTAATGAATTCGGAGATTTATCAGGCTCTGGCTTGATGAATAGTTTCGTGGTTAAATCTGGAGTAATTAAGCTAAACGGTAAGGCGTAATTCAATTACTTTTAGCCCTAGTGGATTCCACTAGGGCTAAAAGTTTTACTATCTAAAAATAAGGAAATTCAAGGACATATCTGTACTAATTAGCGAATTTCCCACGCTGACTGTAGATGGAATAGCACTTGGTTTTATTTATGTGCTGATAGCTCTTGGCTACACAATGGTCTACGGCGTACTTAGATTAATTAATTTCGCAAACTCTGAGGTTTTTATGCTCGGTACTTTCGCCTCAATTCTTGTTGCAACACAAATATTTAATTATACGTTGGAATCGGAGCCGTTAACAGGATTCAAATTAGTTTATACAATGCTAGCAATGCTATTGGGTGCGATGATTATTTCTGGAGTAGTAAGTGTTCTAGTTGAAATAGTCGCTTACAGGAGGCTTAGAGCTGTAACTTCGAATCGATTAACATCTTTAATTTCCGCTATTGGTGTTTCAATTTTTTTAGCTGAAGGTGTAAGAATACTCACGAGCTCAGCACCAATGGGAGCTCCGAGAATTCTCGATAAAATAACGCTCGCAACAGTTCTTGGAGCTGATATACGAATTGACATACTCCTGGTGATTATTTTTGCAATAATCCTATTAGTGTGTCTTGATCTTTTTGTTAATAAGAGTCGCCTTGGAAAAGGTATAAGAGCAGTTTCAATGGATTATGACACAGCTAAATTGATGGGTATTAACATTAATAAAGTTATTTCAACAACCTTTTTAATAGGCGGCTTAGGAACAGGTGCTGCTGCATTTTTTTATGTAACGGTTTACGAAGTTACAGTGTTTCGAATAGGTTTTGAATTAGGTATTGCAGCATTTACCGCTGCAGTTTTAGGTGGAATAGGAAATATTCGTGGTGCATTCGCTGGTGGGTTAGCGCTCGGATTGATTGAGATGTATTCATCTGCAATTTTTGGTACAGAATGGAAGTCAATTACTGCATTCGTAATTTTGGTTTTGGTTTTACTATTTAGGCCAAACGGTATATTTGGTGAGTCGCTTCAACAGGCAAGAGTTTAAATATGAAATTTAACCTACGAGATTTTGGTGCAAACATATGGGCAAAATCAAATAAGTGGCAGCGTTATTTCTTAGCATTAATTTTTATCATAGCTGCGTTTTCATTGCCATTGCTAGAGAAAACGTTCTTTAATACTCCAAATACTCCGTTTGTTTCAGTTCTATTTTATCCAATCGGCCTGTACACCTTGATGGCACTTGGCTTAAATGTGGTTGTTGGTAAAAGCGGACTACTAGATTTGGGTTATGTCGCTTTCTATGCTGTAGGCGCGTACACCGCAGGATTACTTGGGGCATCTTTAAAGTTAAATACATGGGAGGTTATGCCACTCGGTATTGCATTCGCAATGTTATCGGGTTTAATTCTTGGAGCAGCCGTACTGCGTCTTAAGGGTGATTATCTAGCTATTGTAACTTTAGGCTTTGGTGAAATTATCCGAATAACGGCTTTAAATACACCTGCAATTGGTGCTTCAATGGGAATCACTAATATAGCAAATCCTCCAACCACATTTGGATTTAAATATGATCTAGATCATCCAGAAAGTTATTACTGGACTATTTTAATAATGATAATCATCACGATAATGGCAATTCGTATTCTCTCTATAAGACGCCCAGGTCGTGCCTGGGAAGCAATACGACAAGATGAAGATGTAGCGGAGTTAATGGGTGTAAATATTTATAAGTACAAACTTTGGGCTTTTGTCTTCGGAGCTGC
>CAJBRT010000031.1 GCA_903958045.1 uncultured Bacteroidota bacterium
GCTGGTTCAACAAGCAAGGATCCAACCCACAAATACAGCGCCGTAGGCCCCGTAAATGTAAAGCTCATCGTTACTAGCAATAACAACTGTATTGACTCTTTAACGCAGGTGCTTACTACCATTTATCCGCAACCTAAGGCAGCCTTTACCATTAGCCCCGATAGTATTTGTATGGGAGATGTGATAAACTTTACGGACCAATCTAATGGCATTACAAGCCCTATTAATAAGTGGGTATGGGATCTAGGACAATCCGATGCATCAAGTGTTCAAAACCCCAATAAGCGTTTTAGAGACTCAGGAATTTTTACCATCAAACTATTTGGTTTTAATGGACAAAACTGCGTAAGTGATACCGTTTCTAAAACAGTAACATCTTTCCCGTATCCGCATCTGAATTTAGGACCTGATTTTAAAATACTAGAAGGAGGTACCGCGCTTATTAAACCTGCTTTTGTGTTTGGTAACAACCTTACGTATGTATGGAAGCCAGCACTTTACTTAAACAGTGACACCGCAGCTGTGCCGCGTACCACGCCACTTGGTGATGTTACCTATACCCTAGAACTTACAGGCCAAGGTGGTTGCATGGTAACCGACGATATTTTTATAAAACTATTACTCGCACCAGAAGTACCCAATGCTTTTTCTCCAAATGGAGATGGCATCAATGACAACTGGGTGATTAAATACTTAGAAAGTTACCCTGGTGCTACCATTGATGTGTACAATAGATACGGACAACCCGTATTTAAATCTCTTGGGTATGATAAAGCGTGGAATGGACAGTACAACGGAAGCCCACTACCAATAGGTACTTACTACTATATTATCAATCCTAAAAATGGACGAAAAATAATAACAGGTTCTGTGACGATTATAAAATAGTGAAAATGAAAAAAATTATATTTATTGCACTCATTGCCTTATTGCCACTTGTTAATATGGCACAACAGCGTCCATATTATACGCAGTATATTTTAAATAATTTTTTAATCAACCCAGCACTTGCTGGAATTGAAAATTATTGGGATGTTAAAACCTCACATCGCATTCAGTGGCAAGGAGTCCAAGATGCTCCTGTAACTACTTATTTAACTTTTCACGGGCCACTTAAAAAGCAGGCCTATGCTTCACAAAATCCAACCAGCATGTCTGCACCAGGAGATAATCCAAGAGGTAGGGCGTATTGGCAAAACTATCAAGCACCAGAACCTCATCATGGTGTAGGCTTTACCGTTTTAAACGATCAAACAGGACCACTCAATAGATTTGCCGCCTATGGAACATACGCTTATCATAGAGGTATTGCTGAACAAACAACTTTATCATTTGGCGTTTCTGCGGGAATGACCAATTTAACATTAAACACCAGCAAACTAAATTTTGGCAACACGACCATTGATCCAGCAGTAGGAGCGAGTGGACTTATTAATTCCATTAAACCAGACATTAGTGCAGGTTTATGGTTGTATTCCAATAATTATTTTGTGGGATTATCGGCACAACAAATTGTACCACAAAATGTCGCTTTTTCCGATAACAAAGTTTACCTCACTCAAGGGAAATTGGTTCCTCATATATTTTTAAGCGCTGGATATAGATTGCAAGTTTCGGAAGACCTAAGTTTATTACCATCTGCACTCATCAGATATATTAGTCCTTTACCAATAGGTATGGATATCAACGCAAAATTGATGTATCAAGATTTGATATGGTTTGGGGGCTCTTACCGATTTAAGGAAGGTTACGCAGGTATGATTGGTTTCAATGTAAATAACAGTATTAATATTGGATATTCACATGACTTTGTTACTTCCTCGTTAAATACAGTGAGTAGAGGTACCCACGAAATTTTAATAGGATTTCAGTTAGGGAATAAATACGGCGATTGGTGTCCTAAAAATTTATGGTAGTAACGTAGGTTGTTCTGATAAATAATCAATAAGCAGGGCTTTATCGTTGTTAAATAATTCGACTAATATTTGCTTTACTTTATACTCCTTTGCTTGATCCTTGGTAAAATTTGCTTTATAAATATGTTGTTTGGTCGTCGTGTCTCTTTTTACGATACCTTTTTCAAACATAATTTGCATGAGTTTTAATGTGGTCGTATAACCCGTTTTGGAAGCCAATATTTCATGTACTTTTTTTACAGAAGCAGCACCTTCTTGCCACAAAATAGCTAGTATCTCAAACTCTTTTTCGGTTGGTTTTATATATTTACCCATAGCCCAATTTGTAGTACAATAGTACAAAAAAAATCCCTCCAAAAGAGGAGGGATTTAAATTCATATACTTTATAAGTTATTGTTTAATTGCCATTTTAATGTGCAAATAACTTTTGTATTTTTCATTTTGTTCTGGTGTAAGTGCCTTTCCGTTTACAGAAATGTTACCATCTTTCACTTCAATTTTTACATTGTCTCTTGGCGCTAAACCATCTTCTTGTAAAGCTTGAACAAGTGTTTTAGAATCAGTACTCATGGTAACCGTATTAGCAGTATCTACAAGTGCTTTCGAAGTATCTGTACTGATAATTGACATTTCGATGAATTGTGATTTTGTAACAGTATTACTTGATGTTGGGTGCATTTTAGCAAGCGTTGGCGCAATTACAAGTGATACAATTGACATCAGTTTAATTAAGATGTTCATAGATGGACCTGAAGTATCTTTAAATGGATCACCCACAGTATCACCCGTTACGGATGCTTTGTGTGGTTCAGATTTTTTATAGAACATCTCACCATTAATTTCAACACCTTTTTCAAAAGATTTTTTAGCATTGTCCCAAGCACCACCCGCGTTGTTTTGGAAGATACCCATTAACACACCACTTACAGTTGCACCTGCTAAAAAGCCACCCAATGCTTCTGGACCTAATAAAAATCCTACTAATAAAGGAGATACAATAGTGATTGCACCAGGTAACATCATTTTTTTAAGAGATGCCTCCGTAGAGATTGCCACACACTTATCGTATTCTGGTTTACCAGTACCTTCCATGATACCAGGGATGGTACGGAACTGACGACGCACTTCTTCTACCATTGACATGGCAGCTTCACCTACCGCTCTAATAGCTAGTGAAGAGAAGATGAAAGGAATCATACCACCTACAAATAAGGCAGCTAATACATCAGCTTTATAAATATCGATGTGCTGATTGTCAGGCATAGCAACACCCACAAACGCAGCAAATAAGGCAAGTGAAGTTAACGCTGCAGAAGCAATGGCAAAACCTTTACCGCTTGCAGCAGTTGTGTTACCTACTGCATCTAGAATATCAGTTTTTTCACGAACCTCAGCAGGTAGTTCACTCATTTCTGCAATACCACCCGCGTTATCAGCGATTGGACCAAATGCATCAATAGCTAATTGCATACCCGTTGTAGCCATCATACCTGCTGCAGCAATGGCAACACCGTATAAACCTGCACAATAGAAAGAACCAAAAATACCAGCAGCTAATACTAAAATAGGTAAGAATGTAGATTCCATACCAATTGCTAAACCACCAATAATATTTGTTGCGTGACCTGTGCTTGATTGTTTGATAATGCTAAGTACTGGACGCTTACCCATTGCTGTGTAATATTCAGTAATAATACTCATTAACACACCTACCACTAAGCCAACACCAATCGCACCTATTACACCGTTTCTTGTAAATTCTAATCCACGTAAGAACATTGTTTCAGGTAATACATTACCTACTAAGAAATAACATACAACTGCTGTTAATACCATTGAACCATAGTTACCCATGTTAAGTGCGTTTTGCACCGTAGCTGTATTTAAACCTGCTTTATCGCTAATTCTTACAAATAGGGTACCAATGATCGATAAAATAATACCGATACCAGCAATTAACATTGGTAATAAAATAGGAGATAAGCCGCCAAAAGCATCTACGAGTGGCGCTTTATTAGCACCCGTAACTTCTTGACCTAATACCATTGTAGCTAAAACGGTTGCAACATAAGAACCAAATAAATCGGCACCCATACCAGCAACGTCACCAACGTTGTCACCAACGTTATCTGCAATGGTTGCAGGGTTACGAGGATCATCTTCAGGAATACCTGCTTCTACTTTACCTACTAAATCCGCTCCAACGTCGGCAGCTTTGGTATAAATACCACCACCTACACGCGCAAATAAAGCGATAGACTCAGCACCTAATGAAAAACCAGTTAATATTTCTATGGTACGCAACATACCTTCTGCATCACCATCTGGTGAGAAGTAATGTTTTAAAATTAAAAACAATCCGCCTAAACCTAATACAGCTAAGCCAGAAACACCCATACCCATTACAGAACCACCTGTAAAAGATACTTTAAGGGCACGTGACAAACTAGTTTTTGCAGCTTCTGCGGTACGAACGTTTGCTTTGGTAGCAACTTTCATTCCAATATAACCAGCAGTGGCACTAAACACAGCACCAATGATAAAAGCAATTGCAATACTCCAGTGACTAGATTCGTTAGAATTTGCCATGAAACCTAATAACAAAGCAACAATTACCACAAAATAGGCGAGGATTTTCCACTCCGCCTTTAAGAATGCCATAGCACCTTCTGCGATAAAATCACTGATTTCTTTCATTCTTGGGTTACCTGCATCTTGCTTAGAAACCCATGCAAATTTGATGAATGTGTAAAGTAGACCGATAAGTCCCATTGCCGGTACGGCGTAAAACAACATGTTGTTCATAATCGATTGGATCTAGTAAAAAATTAGATTTTAAAGTCTGCAAAAATAAGGGTAATTGACTAAAAATCACCCAATTTTGGCCCCTGTTTGTATAAGTTTTTGGTTTATTCAGGTATTATTCAACAACAGAAGTTGTATCGGAACCTACCAAAAAGGAAGCTGCTATGTTATTGGCTTTGTATATATTACGGTTATATCTATTTCCTAATACGATAATGGTCGCTGTATCTTTAATAAAACGGCTAAAAACCGAGTTATTTCCATGCCACCAACCATTGTGGTATATAATTTTCTGATCGGGCTGGTTGAGCATACGCCAACCAAGACCATAGTTGTGAATCGAAGGCCTGTCATTACTACCTGGTAAAAATGCCATCTGCAGGGTTGTTTGACTTACATAGGTTCCTTGATACAGGGCTTTATCCCACATTAGAAGGTCTCTAACCGTACTATATATGTTTTTATCACCATATATACAATCAAATTTTTCAAGTAAATAGGGGCGATTATTGGGGTAGTAGGAAGGCTGATAATTGCCTGAATCTTTTTGTGAAAACACATAACTATGCTCCATACCAAGTGGCGTAAATATGTTTTCCTTGATATAGGTTGGGTAATCTTTCCCCGACAATTTTTCGATGATAAGTGCTAATAAGGCAAAATTAGTGTTGGAGTAATTAAATGCTTTATTCGCACCAAAAATAACAGCTGGCTTGTACCGAATCATAAAATCAAGCATATCTTGGTTGGTAATAAGGCCCGGCTTCACTACAACAGGTAATTTGATAGTTCGGTATTTTTTGATCCATCTGCCTTTTTTTCCTTTAACCTTATAACTCTGCACCTGTCTATCCACCATAAAATAGGCATAATTATTTAAGCCACTACGGTGGTTAAGAAGCATCCGAACGGTAATTTCAGGATAAGGGAACCCCGTTAAATAAGTATCAACCGGTTTTTCTAATTCAATTTCACCTTCTTCCCATAGCTTTAAAATAGCCATAGCAGTAAAGGTTTTAGAGGTAGAAGCTATATGAAATGGAGTAGTAGGCGTGATGGGTGATTTTGACTTAACATCATACAGGCCTTGATAATCTTCAAACAAAATCTCTCCGTTTTTGGCCACTAAAATAGAACCACTAAAACCGCGCTTACCTAATACATCTTGGTAAGATGCACGTATTTGCCCCTCATATTTTTGTTTGGTACTTGAATCAATAACAGAAAATATATAGGGTTTTGAAGGAATAGACTTTGGCTTGGCACCACAAGCAATGAGCACAAAAAATAAACAAAATGCGTATAAATATTTAGCAACCATATGTTAGTTTTTCTAGAATTGCTAAAATATCACATAAACGCCTTCGGGATACAAACGTGAATAACTGTTGAGTAAGCCAAACTTTCTACACACAATTGCTTAAATTTGCCAACATGAGCAAGCAAGCACTAACCAGTTTCCCCAAAGAGAAAATTAATATTTTATTTCTAGAAAATATTAGTGAAAAAGCAGTCCAACAATTTAAGCAAAATGGATATGCCAATGTTAAAAAAATAGCTGGTGCACTCAGTGAAGATGAATTGATTAAAGAAATTAAAGACGTTCATTTAATTGGTATTCGTTCAAAAACACAAATTACCCCAAAGGTTTTAGCAGCCGCAAAAAAATTACAAGCCATTGGATGTTTTTGTATTGGCGTAAACCAAGTTGATATTAAAGCAGCTTCCAAAAAAGGAGTGGTTGTTTTTAACGCCCCATACAGTAATACAAGAAGCGTTGCTGAACTGGTGATAGGAATTTCTGCAATGCTCATCCGAAGAATTACAGATAAAAACATCGCTGCGCATAAAGGTATTTGGATGAAAGAAGCGAAAGGAAGTTTTGAATTACGCGGAAAAACATTAGGTCTTGTGGGTTATGGAAATATTGGATCACAAGTAAGTGTGTTAGCCGAAGCCATTGGTATGAAAGTGATGTTTCATGACACAGAAACAAAACTCCCACTTGGTAACGCAGTCGCTGCAAAAAATTTAAAAGAATTATTAAGTGCGTCAGATATTGTTTCATTACACGTCCCTGAAACACCTCAAACAAAAAATTTAATCAATAAAACCAACCTTAAATATTGTAAGAAAGGTGCGTTATTATTAAACTACGCAAGGGGAGAAGTCGTAGACCTCAAAGCACTAGCAGAAGCCATTAAAGACGGGCTTATTGGCGGTGCAGGCATCGATGTGTTTCCAGTAGAACCAGAAAAAAATGGAGATGCATTTACCACCCCATTACAAGGTTTACCCAACGTTATTTTAACGCCACATATTGGTGGTTCCACCGAAGAAGCACAACAAAATATTGGCGAAGACGTAAGCATTAAATTATTTCAATACCTGGAACGTGGTATCACCAATGGTTCACATTCTGTTCCAGCAATTGCGTTACCACCAGTAGAAGGTGCGCACCGAATTTTACATATGCACAACAATGTGCCTGGTGTATTAAGTGCGATCAATACGGCACTTTCTAAAAACAACATCAATATTGTGGGTCAGTATTTGAAAACCAATGAAGAAATTGGATACGTTGTACTTGATGTTGATACCAAATTATCTAAACGAGCGCTGGAACTTTTAAAAGAAGTAAAAGATACCATTAAGGTAAGAATGCTGTATTAATATCCGGCGTTTTATTTACGCAATTGATGCAAGCATGGTTTTAATATCTGCTGTATCAACTAGCATATTTGATAAATTTTCCTGCATCGATTCTTTTACAAATTGCATTTGAGTAGGTACTACTTTTCGTGCAGAGGAATGAAATTCTTTTGCATTTGTTACCTGCTTTATATATCCAATATTATTACCTCTAACGCCACTGCCTGGCATAATAATAATTTGATCACCTGCTTCTTGTACGAGTGTTTGTAATAAATGTAGTGCATCTGGTGCACTTGGTACTTGGCCGCTGGTTAAAATTCTTTTACAACCCGTTTCAATAATATCACGCAGGCCGCGTATAGGATCATTGCATCTATCAAAAGCTCTATGAAATGTAACTTCCATGGGTGCAGCTAGTTGCACAAGCTCTTTGGTGCGTTCTTTATCGATACTACCATCTGGTAACAATAAACCAATAACAACACCTGCAAATCCAAGTTCTTTACATAAACGGATATCATTTTTCATCACGTCAAACTCTGCGCGGGTATATAAAAAATCGCCCCCACGCGGTCTTATAATTGGAAAAACAGGAATTGAAATAGTAGATGACACCACGCTTAAAGTTCCATAAGATGGGGTAGTACCTCCCTCGTTTGGATTTTCACAAAGCTCTAAACGGTTGGCACCAGCGGCTTCTGCCTGTATGGCTGATTCGATATTAAAAACTGCTACTTCAAGCATGGATACAAAATTTGTAATCGTAAAATTAAAGAATGTGTTTACCGTCCACTAAAATATTGGAATCATCTGCGGTACACACTGCAAAATTGAAACCTTTTTGAATACAGTATCCACCATATTCACCACGCTTATTAATAGCAATAAAACCTACTTGAATATCACGCGCTTTATCACCTTTAATTTTTATAATTCTTTCAACTGCTTTCTTACAAGCCTCCTCGGGAGAATTACCCATACGCATCAGTTCAACCACTAAATGCGATCCACAAATACGAATTACATCTTCGCCCTGACCCGTTGCTGTTGCAGCACCAATTTCATTGTCTACAAATAAACCAGCACCAATAATAGGAGAATCTCCAAGGCGTCCACGCATTTTAAAACCCATTCCTGATGTGGTACAACTACCACTTAAATTGCCATTGGCATCTAATGCCACCATACCAATGGTGTCATGATTCCAATTACCATTTTCTAGTTTGTTTGGGGCAAATGCCGATTGTGATTTTAGATTGTTACCGGAGTTTTCAATATTGATAACAGGCTTGTATTCACTTTTTTCGAGCCATTTTTTATAAGAACGCTCAGCGTCAGGAGATAATTTATCTGATTCTAACGGAAACCCTTCGGCTACTGCAAATTGCTGCGCACCAGAACCAACGAGCATCACATGTGGCGTTTTTTCCATTACACGCCTTGCCACAGATATTGGATGTTTGATTCGTTCCAAAAACGCCACAGATCCACAATTTGAAAATTCGTCCATAATACAGGCGTCGAGGGTAACATAACCATCACGGTCTGGATTGGCGCCAAGTCCCACACAACAGTTTTGGCTATTTTCAGTAACCATTACACCTTGCTCAACAGCGTCGATTGCTCGGCCGCCATTTTTTAAAACTGCCCAAGCTGCTTTATTGGCGTTTAAACCTTCGGCCCAGGTAGAAATTACAATGGGCTTTTTACCAACCGATTGATTGGACTTATTGGTAAACCCAGAAAATGTTAGGGCCGATAAACCAAGGGAACTGAGTTCTAAAAATTTGCGTCTTTGTAACATGGAGGTAGATTGTGTTAGGGTATAATGAGATTCAAATATAACCAATATAGACTGAGTTAAGATTAGCCAATGATGCGTCAATATTGACAGCTCAGGGCTGATTTAGATTTATTATATTATCCTATAATTAATATTATGTTAAATAGATAGTTTGAACAAACAAAGTGTCTAGTCTATGGCTGCCAACTTAAATGCCTTAATATTGCGCATGCATATTTTGATTGTAAATAACACTTCTATCCCGGTTCACAAATATGGCGGCACCGAAAGAGTTATTTGGTGGCTTGGCAAAGCGCTGGTTCAGTCCGGACATCAGGTTTCATATTTAGTTGCTCCGGGATCAAGTTGCGAATTTGCAAACGTATATACGTACAACGAATCGGTTCCCTTTAATAGCTTAATTCCGGACGGAATTGATGTAGTGCATTTGAATCATCATGTAAACGAAATTCCCAAAATCCCCTATATCCAAACCATGCATGGAAATGTAAACCATGCACTGGAATTAGACCATAATACCGTGTTTGTATCGAAAAATCATGCAGCCCGTTTTGGGTCTGATTGTTATGTACACAATGGTATTGATCCAATGGATTATGGCACACCTGTTTTACATAAGGAAGCGGTAAAAAACTACTTTCACTTTTTAGGGGACGCTGCCTGGCGCGTTAAAAACGTTAAAGGTGCTATCCAAATAGCCAAAATGGCGCATCAAAAATTGAGGGTGATTGGTGGTGTGCGTTTTAATTTTAATCAGGGCATTCGACTAACTTTTGATACGCATGTTAGATTTGATGGCATGCAAGGTGGCAAACAAAAAAATGAAATTATAAAATACTCCAAGGGTCTTATTTTTCCTGTGCGCTGGCATGAACCCTTTGGACTTGCACTTATAGAAAGTTTATATTTTGGCTGTCCGGTGTTTGGAACCCCCTATGGTTCTTTACCAGAAATTGTAATTCCCGAGGTTGGTTATTTAACAAAAACAGCATCAGCGTTAGAGTTAGCTGATGCTATTGGAAATGTGAATGATTTTAGTAGGAAAAAATGTCACGAATATGTGATGGATAAGTTTACACATATTCAAATGATGGCGTCTTATGTACGCCTCTATGAAAGAGTGTTGAATGGAGAAAAATTGAACCCAAGGGCCCCTATTTTACAATCCATTCAACACGATAAATTTTTACCTTTTAACTAAACTGATTGTTAGTTAAAAGAATTTTGTAAGGCATCAAACTCTTTGTATTTAGCCTCATACATATCATACTTTTGTGGGTCCTTACCTCTAAATTTATTTCTTTTGATTTCATATAAATTGGCAAGATAACGAACACAATTGTTTAATAAGTTATTGTCTCTTTTTGTTTTTTCTGACTTGCCTTTTAATGCCACAAAAGATTTTTCAAGTGCATCAATAGATAAGTCAATATTTTTTTGAAGATCAACATCAATAGCTGCATTGAGTTGCTTTAATGGAGCCTGCGCAGCCGCTAATTTATCTGCTGCTGCTTTATTAACAGCGGCTTTTGCCTGAGGTGTTTTTGCAGCCGCTTTTTTAGCAGCAAACTCTTCTTCGTTGGCAGTACTCATAGCACGAAGTGTTCTGATATTGGTGCTTACTTTATCATCATATTCTCCAAAAATATTGTAATAGATAACACCTACGTTAAAGATAGCAGCTGCATTTGCGCTATTTTTTTGATATGCTTTTTGAAATGCATCTGCTGCTTTAAGCGTGTATTTAACTTGTGATGCGCTGTCTAAATCTTTCTCTTTGTTTTTTACATTGACAAACAAGTCACCAAAACGTAAATATTTTTCTTCATTTAATTTACCAGCAGCGTCTTCGGTGTCATACAATGAAGTTTTTTTAGCTAAGTCATAATTGGTATCAATAAAATCAACTTCATACTCATCCCATGCTTCCTTAGGATACACTTCTCTTCCAAGCGCTAGGTACTTAAAAAATGAAGATTCGTTATTAGTTTTAGTGTAGTGTTGAGCAAGAAAACGATATAAATCTAAATAGATCGCTTCATTCACTTTACTGTCTGCTAATCGTGAATAGTACTTAGCAGCATCATCCATTTGATTAGCATTCTGATAAGAATAACCAGTATATAACAATGCCGTGGTATCCATTGTTAATGTTGGTGAAGCCGCCCATTTATTTTGGATAATGATATCAATGTATTTAATTGCTTTTACAAAACTTTCGGCAGCAGGTAACCAAGATTTTTCGTTGAATACATTTACACCCAATTGAAAATAAGTAGCATACATATCAAAATATGGCTCTACCCCACCAAATTCTTTTATTTTGGCAAATCCAGCATCCATCGATGCATATTTTTCTAGTGCAGTAGCAGCTACTTCATTTGATTTTGGATATTTTGCGCGCAAGGTAGCATCTTTAAAAATCGAAGCATAGATACGTGCCTGGTAATAATAAAATTCAGGTTTGTCTTTTACTTTGGGGTCGTTGGCAAGTTTATCTACTTCGGTTTTAGCATCTTCCCATTTGGTGATGATCACCGCATTTTTAAGCTTTTTAAAATCTTGCGCTATTGATATTTGTGCAGTAGCAGCAAGTAAAAGCACTAATAAAATCTTCTTCATAACGGAGTTTTATTAAATAATAAATGAATTAATTAGTAATTGTATTATCTGATTCACCTTGTACATCAGTGGCTGCATCATCAGAAGAACTAGCATCCGAATCAGCAGCGGTAGCGGTGTTTTCAACACCTTCAACACCTTCAATACCTACTGCTCCTTCGATTGCTACTTCATCCTCCGCTTCTTCAATTTGAGAAATAGCCGCAATTTCATCACCCTCATCAATTCTGATGAGTTTAACACCTTGCGTGGCTCTTCCCGCCTCTCTGATATCTTGGATACCTGTTCTGATGGTTACACCCGATTTACAAGTGATGATGAGATCTTCTTTTTCGGTAACATACAAAATACCTACGAGACTACCTGTTTTATCGGTAACGTTAATGGTTTTTACACCCTTACCGCCCCTATTGGTAATACGGTACTCGTCGATAGGTGTACGCTTACCATATCCTTTTTCACTCACTACTAATATAGTACGGGTAGCATCTTCTTTGTTTACACAAATCATTCCTACTACTTCGTCTTTTTCATCGTCTACTTCAATACCCGTTACACCAATGGCTCCACGTCCAGTAGCACGCACTTTTACTTCTTCGAAACGAATGGCGCGACCAGATTTTAAAGCCAACATAATTTCTGAAGCACCATCTGTCATGCGTGCTTCTAGTAATTCGTCACCTTCATTGATTGTAATAGCATTTACGCCATTAGCTCTAGGTCTACTAAAATCTTCGAGAGAAGTTTTTTTAATGATACCTTTTTTGGTACAAAGTATGATGTAGTGATTTTGAACAAAATCTTTATCCGCTAATTTTTTAACCTCGATAATTGCTTTTACTTTATCGTCTGGCGGAATTTGAATGAGGTTTTGAATAGCGCGTCCTTTAGATTGTTTTTCACCTTCTGGAATCTCATACACACGTAGCCAGAAACATCTACCTTTTTCGGTAAAGAACATCATGGTATCGTGCGTAGAAGCCACAAATAAATGCTCTACATAATCCTCCTCTCTGGTTTTAGAACCTACAGCACCCCTACCGCCACGTCTTTGTTGACGATACTCGGTTGCAGAAGTACGCTTGATATAACCTAAATGAGAAATGGTGATGACCACATCTTCATCTTCAATTAAATCTTCGATGCGCATCTCATCTGCGAGGTATTGTATTTCACTTTTACGAACGTCACCAAATTTTTCTTTAACTTCTAATAATTCAGTTCTGATAAGTGCATAACGTAAATCTTCGGAAGCAAGTAATGCTTTGAGATCTTTGATGGTGTTAATTAAACCATTGAATTCTTCAATGATTTTATCACGCTCCATACCCGTTAAACGTTGTAAACGAAGTTCGAGTATTGCTTTTGCTTGCGCTTCAGATAAACCTTCTTCTTGGTTGTATAACTCCCTCGTCACTTCATCAAACATTTCTTGCTTGAGCATCCAGCGCTCTGCTTTACTGCGTGCAATTAATGTATCTTTTGCTTCGTCGGGAGTGCGGCTCGCTCTAATAAGCGCAATCACTTCATCTAAATGATCAAGCGCTTTTAAATAACCTTCTAATATGTGTGCACGTTCTTCTGCTTTTTTAAGTTCAAACTTAGCACGGCGAATTACCACTTCCATTCTAAACTCGATGAACTCTACAATTAAATCGCGGAGGTTCATGATTTTTGGTTTGCCTTTTGTTAAAGCAACGTTGTTGATACCGTAGCTTGTTTGAAGCTCGGTAAATTTGTACAACTGATTGATAACAACCTGCGCAACTGCATCACGTTTTAAATCGAGTACGATACGTGTTCCTTCACGCTTGTTACTTTCATTGTTAACGTTAGAAATACCTTCGATGGTTTTATCGTTAACGAGTTGTCCAATACGGTCGGTTAGGTTATCACGGTTTACTTGGTAAGGAACTTCTGTAATGACGATTTGCTCGCGACCACTTTGTTTGGTATCAACCTGGCATTTACCACGCACGACTACTCTACCACGTCCGGTAAGTAATCCTTGCTTCACCCCTTCCATTCCAAAAATTACACCACCTGTAGGAAAATCGGGCGCTTTAACATGCGTAATTAATTCTTCTACGGTAATATCTCTGTTGTCTACGTATGCAACACAACCATCAATTACTTCACTTAAGTTGTGTGGCATCATATTGGTAGCCATACCTACGGCAATACCAGAAGAACCATTAACCAAAAGTTGCGGAATACGTGTTGGTAAAACGGTTGGTTCTTTTAAGGAATCATCAAAGTTGAGTTGAAAATCAACGGTATCTTTTTCGATATCGTCAATCATGGCTTCTGCAATTTTTTGAAGACGCGCCTCGGTGTAACGCATCGCAGCTGGTGGATCACCATCTTGGTTACCAAAGTTACCCTGACCATCTACAAGCGTATAACGCATGGTCCAATCTTGCGCCATACGAACAAGGGTATCATAAATAGATGCATCACCGTGCGGGTGAAACTTACCCATTACTTCCCCTACTATACGCGCAGATTTTTTATACGGCTTATTAAAATTATTGCCAAGCTCATTCATGGCATATAAGACCCTGCGGTGAACAGGTTTAAAACCATCACGTGCATCAGGTAAAGCACGTCCAACAATCACAGACATCGAGTAATCGATGTACGCAGTTTTCATTTGCTCTTCGATATTAACCTGTATAATACGGTCGTTATCGGAGGTTTGTTCTGGTATCAAATTTTCTTCCATAATTTCTAATCTATAAACGTATCTGCATCAACAATTTAAACCACTTTATCAGTGGCTTACGAAGATACTTTTTTTAACACGGAAATAGATTAAAAAGGGCCTCAAAAAGAGGGTGTTTTATCCACAATTTTACACACAAAATGTAGGTAAATAATGGGCTAAAAATGGACTATGGAACCTGAACCCATTCATAATCTAGTTGACGCTTGTCTAAATTGGCCGCAATGACCTTTATAAACACTTTATCGCCCATTTTAAAGCTGCGTCCACTCCTTTTACCTACAAGGCTATAATCAGATTCTATATGCCTAAAATCGTCAAATTCGGAGAGGCCTACAATGGATACCAAACCCTCACATTTATGGGCTAGGGTTTCTACCCAAAATCCAAAGCTAGAAACACCACTTACCACCCCTTCAAATGTATCCCCAATATAGTCGCGCATAAACTCTACTTGCTTGTATTTATTCGAAGCTCTTTCACATTCCATCGCAGCACGTTCACGATCGGAACTATGCTTACATTTTTCTTCCATTTTTTTATCTGCAACGGGCTTGTTGTCAAGCACTGTTTGAAGTACGCGGTGCACAAGCACATCGGGATATCTTCTAATAGGAGAAGTGAAATGACAATAAAAATCAAAAGCGAGACCGTAGTGACCAATATTTTGTGTCGAATAAATAGCTTTTGCCATAGTTCTAATCCCTAATTGCTCAAGCACATGTTGCTCCGGTTTACCCTTTGCATCCTCTAACAATTGATTGAAACTTGCCGAGATTTTTTCTGGCGAACTAGCATCAAAACCATGTCCATATTTTTTTGCGTACTGCACAAACGGCGCCAGTTTTTCTGGATCTGGTTGGTCGTGTATACGGTATGGAAAAGGAAGCGCTTGTTTATTGATTTGAATTTTAGAAATGTTTTCGGCTACTGTTTTATTGGCCAGTAGCATAAATTCTTCAATTAACTGATGCGCCGGTTTACTTTCTTTAACGGTAATGCCAATGGGTTTTGCATTTTCATCCAGTGTAAAACGCACTTCTTGAGAAGAAAAATTAATCGCCCCTTTTTTAAATCTAGCTTGTCTTAATTTTTGTGCAAGGCTATGAAGGAGCAAAATATCTTCGACATTTTCACCCTCCTGGGTATCAATAATGGTTTGCACATCTTCGTAGGCATAACGCTTATCGGAATGTATTACGGTGCGGCCTAACCAGTATTGTTTTACCTGCGCTTCGTCATTGATTTGGAAAATGGCAGAAAAGGTAAATTTGTCTTCGTTGGGACGTAACGAACATAATTCGTTTGAAATTTTTTCCGGCAACATGGGGTTTACACGGTCTGGCAAATACACAGACGTGGCACGTTTGTATGCTTCGGCGTCTAAATCGGTATCTGGTAAAACGTAATAGCTAACATCTGCTATATGCACCCCAATTTCGTAAAGGCCACTGGGTAATTTTCGGATAGAAAGTGCATCATCAAAATCCTTTGCATCGACAGGGTCAATGGTAAATGTTTTGATATCTCGGCAATCTCTACGTTTTGCAATTTCGGCTTCATCTAACACAACAGGTAATGCTTCCGCTGCTTCTAACACGTCTTGCGGAAAAAACAATGGAAATCCTGCCTGCGCCAAGAGCTCCTTCATGGCAGCGTCATTTTCATCTTCGGGAGACATCACCGCGGTTACTTCACCTACTGGTTTTTTATCGTCTTTATCCCATTTTACAAGCTTTGCTGATACCCTATCTTTATTTTTAGCCCCATTTAAAAACTGGAGCGGAATAAAAATATCGGGCATGGGTTTATCGGTGTCTGGCACAAAAAATGCAAACTTATCGGAGAGCTGAATATGCCCTATAAATTCGGTTTGACGGCGCTCTACTACTTCTACCACCTTCCCTTCTTTTTTGCCGGTACGTCCATTTTCACGGGTAATTTTTACGCGCACGGTATCACCATGTAGGGCGTTGCCCATATCGATTGGCTTTACCATAATATCAATGGCATTGTTGTCTACAATAACGTAGCCCATACCAGAACGGGTGATATCTATTTTACCTTTTAAAGTAGCCACCACAATGGGCTTTGCTGTTTTCTTTTGTTTTGACTTTTTTGCTTTACTCATGTTGCATATTGGCGTTAAACCCATTGATAAATGAAAGGATCAACTCGTCAAATTGAGGGCCTTCGTCAAATAAAAAAGAGTGTTTGATTGGGAGTACATAAAATGGCAGTTGCTTTAATTCTTCTTGGAACTTTGTAAGTCGTACCGCATCTTTTTCTGTGGTGATAATAAATTTATGCTGGGCAGCAATGCTATTAAACTGACCCACTACATCCTGTAAATCATCTATCGAAAAAATATGATGATCTGCGTAATCTTGTTGGTAATAGGTTCTTGTCTGTTCGTGTAAATAATTTTTGAGTGGCTTGGGATTGGCAATGCCACACATTAAAAGCACTTCATCCTCACTAGTGATAGGTCGTTTACTCGTCACATCTAAAATATGATAAGGCGTTTCATATTCAATACAAGTAAAAAATACGCGCTGGTAAATTTTTGGTCGCAACGCTTTTGTAATTTTTTGACGTTTTTCTTCTGACAAATCAGGTGGACACTTGGTAACAATAATAACCTGAGCCCTTTTTGCCGAACCTCTTTCATCTCTTAAATCGCCGGTGGGTAAAAAGAAATCATGGTTATAGGTATTGCCGAACTCAGTGAGTAAAATATTAAATCCCGCCTGTACCGATCTGTGCTGAAAAGCATCGTCTAAAATAATAGCTTGTAAATCTTTGATGTCGTGTAACAATTGTGGAATGGCGTCTAACCTTTCTTCACCAACTGCAACAGGCACCGATGGAAATTTTTGATGGAAGAGCATGGGCTCATCGCCAATTTCGAGTGCTGTTGTGGAGGCCCCTGCTAACACATACCCTTTTGTTTTTCTTTTGTAGCCTCTACTAACCGTGGCCACTTTATAGCGGTTGTGTAATAGGCCTAGTAAATACTCCACCATGGGTGATTTTCCCGTACCGCCTACTGCCAAATTACCCACACAAATAAGCGGAAAATTAAACCTTGCCGATCTTAAATACTGCTTATCAAACAGCCAGTTGCGAATTTTAATAAAAGCCCCATACAAAATAGCAAGCGGCAATAATAAAACACGAAAGGAAGTAAGAAAAATGGTATTAAAATTCATAGATGCGACTCGGCGTAATGAGGTAGTGCAAAGGTACGTCAAATTGGTCTGTATCTGCTATTTGCTCGATAGGATCAAAATACGAAAAACCCATGGCAATCACCCCTTCGTTGCAAGAAGCTAAAAAACGGTCGTAATAGCCTTTTCCATATCCTACTCTATACCCTTCTGTATCAGCAACAAGTAGCGGTACAAATACCAAATCAATCGTTGATGGGTGTACCGGATTTGGTGCGTCGGGCTCTAATACCCCAAACTTACCGGGTTTATAGACCGTGTTTTCATCTATTTGATGCGCTGTAAATTGATGCGCGTCCGGATCCATAACCGGATAGGCAATAGTAAGGCCTGGAACCATATGACGTAGATACCCCGAAAATAAATGCGTATTGGGCTCGGCTTGATTTGGCATAGGCCAATAAGTAAGTACGGTTCTGATGGCCGAAAAATCAATTTTTTGAAACTGTATAAGCATTAAATCATCAAACTGCAAACGCGTTTTGCTGGGCAATTCTTGGCGTTTGTTTTTGTATAAATCTCTTAATGCTTGCTTGTTCATAGAGTACTATGTTGCAACAAAAAATGAAAAAATAGTAGTTCCATAATTGCGCTGAAAAGAGTAGCCTTCAAAATTTTTATAATCGTTACGCGGTGTATGCTCTAACACAAAAAAACCACCTGGCTTAATGAGTTTTTTAGACACAATTATTTTAGGTAGTTCATCGATGGTGCCAAGCGCATAAGGCGGTCCAGCAAATATAAAATCGTAAGCGGTGGTGCAACTATTTAAGTAGGCAAACACATCTAGTTTTAAAACTTGTGCGCCTTCTATTTTTAATAAAGCAATGTTTTTTTGAATAAACCCCTGCATGATGGGGTCTTTTTCGATCAGCGTTAGCTTGGCTGCTCCCCTAGAAGCAAGTTCGTAACTAATGCAACCCGTGCCGCCAAATAAATCGAGGGTTTCAATCTCATCAAAAGACATTCTACTTTGTAAAATATTAAAGAGCCCTTCTTTTGCAATATCGGTAGTGGGCCTGGTGTGTGGCATATTAGCGGGTGGACTAATGCGGCGTCCACCATATTTTCCTGAAATGATCCTCATGCTAATGGCTTCAAAAAGGCAGTAAAAAAATGGGAAGTTTGCGCTTCAAACATGGCAGGCAATACTTTTTCTTGACGTGGCTTTTTATATTCTACCATCGGATACATTTGCTCCACACAAATAGCCGCCGCAGAACTCGCATCAATAAAGCCCATCATATTTACTTTAATATTAGCGGCATCAATTTGGTGCGACGCATTAATATGTAAAAGATGGTAACAGATGTCTTCGGTACTGGTAAAAGAAAAGCTTTGAATGAATTGAAGCGTACTTGACACAAACAAACTTGCAATAAAATGATTTTTATAAAACTGCAATTTGAGCATGGGTTTGTCAGAAACAGCTTCGGCATAAAGACCCGTAATATTAGGTGTATACGCATGTGATAACTGATGCAGTGGATACCTTGTATTTAAAACATCAAGTAAAGGAGTGGGTATACGGTAACAATTTATAAGAGAGGGTGTATTTTTTATTTTCTCATGCTTTAAGGTAGCATGGATAGCAGGTCCAAATAATAATTGTAAATAATCGGTAGCTGCTTCGGTATTAAATTTTTCGAGTGGCACAATTACGGCAGATGCACTATTGATAAACACCTGCACCGCGCTCACTGGTTTTTGCAATAAGTTAGAGGCTGCTCCTGATTCAGAAAAAATGGCAACCCAATTATTTTCTAGTGCACTTCCTCCTGTCTCCCATTCAAAAAATTCAAAAGCTTGCACTGCTTGATTCCCCATATTAATGAGTGAACAAGCAATATGATTGTTTGAAATATCAAATTGTAATAATTCGGCAGTTGATGTTAAAGGAACCGACGCTTCCCCATAAAAAGAATATGTTTTTTGAATAGCCATTTGGTTAACTGCTTATTTATGTGCAATAATATAAAAAAAGAAGGTGATTTGAACACACTATTATATAGTAGATTTGCAAACCCTATGTCTAGCAGCCCAAACACGTCTAATTTACAGGTAAACAGCTCGCACAAGCAAATATTATCGATTGCTTTACCCATTAGCGCCTCTATTTTGGTGCCCCAAATTAATTTTATCACCAACAATATCTTTTTGGGTGGATTGGGGCAAGAAGCATTGGGTCTAGCTGGTATCACCGGGGTCTTTTACCTCATTTTTGCCGTTATTGGCCATGGCCTCAACAATGGTTTGCAATCCCTTATTTCACGTAGAGCTGGTGAAAATAATATTGCAGAAATTGGCAATCTGTTTTCACAAGGGATTCGCATTGCACTCGCTTTTTCATTATTTGGTATTTTATTGACCTGGCTTGTAGTACCCGCACTTTTTAAATTTGCACTCCACGATCCACTTTTAGTAGATAAAGCAGTTAGCTTTTTAAATATCAGAATTGTAGGTCTTCCCTTATTATTTGTGTATCAAATGCGCAATGCATTACTAGTAGGTACCAATCAAACAAAGTACCTTATTATTGGTACTGCCACCGAAGCGGTTACCAATATCTTTTTTGATTACGGATTTATTTATGGCAAATTTGGTTTACCCAACCTTGGTTTTAATGGTGCTGCTTATGCTTCTATTATTTCAGAATGTGCAGGCCTTGCTGTTTTGTTTGTGCTCATTCACGTAAAAGGAATTAGCAAACAGTTTCAACTATTTAAGTATTGGGCTTTTGATTGGATCAATATCAAACTTATTTTAAAGATTTCTAGTCCAATCATTTTACAATATGCCATCAGTATTATTAGCTGGGAGTTCTTTTATATTTTAATTGAACACCATGGTGCCAGGGATTTGGCCGTTTCTAATACCATGCGTAATATTTTTGGATTCTTTGGCTGTTTTACTTGGGCCTTTGGTGCCACTGCCAATAGTATGGTGAGTAATTTAATGGGACAAAATTTAAATGATCAGGTGCCCCTAGTAATCAACCGCATTATGATGTGGAGTGCTGGCATGGCTATTTTTGTGTGCATCCTTTTAAATATTTTTCCAACGCAAGTTCTTTCTATTTATGGTCAAGGGCCTGCATTTATTGAAGCAGGTATTCCGGTACTTCGCATTGTTTCGATGGCACTGGTGCTCATGTCAGTTTCGGTGGTATGGCTTAATTCAGTTACTGGAACGGGTAATACCCGCGTTAATTTATACAGCGAGTTTGCAGCCATTATTTTATACTGCAGCTACGTCTATATTGTTTTAGAGTACATGAAACTTCCCATTGAATGGGGATGGTTGAGTGAAGTAATATACTGGGTAACCCTGTTTATCCCTTCCTTTATTTATATGAAAAGTGGCAGGTGGAGAAAACTAGCCAAGTACTAATTTGTCTACTAGTTCGATGTATGCCCTCATCGCATCTTCTTTGGACATACCCGCTAATTTTTGCCAAGCATTAAATTTAAACGTAGCAACAAAATCAAAGGCATTTTCTGGCTTGTTAGCATCTGTAGCATCACCAATAGACCCTTGCTTATATAAAGAATACAAAGAAAGTAGTGTTTCGTTATCAGGCTTTTCTGTTAAGGTTTTCGTTTTTGCAAATGCAGCTTCAAATTGTTCGTGTAGTTCCATGTTTGTTGATTTATTGAGCAGCTGCTAGCATTTTTGCACCCGCTGCTTTTAGTGAAATATCTTCTGTTTTTCTGGTGGGAAGTTTGACCATTTTAGTAAGCACTTCTATCACTTTTGTTGGCTGATGCAACTGATCGTAAATTTTTGCAAGCTCTAAATAGGTATTTACAAAATAAGGATCCTGGGTTCTTGCTTTTTCCAAATATAAAACGGCACTATCGATGCTTCCTTCTGGTAATCCACCATACATGAGCTTAACGGCCGCTTTTTTTACAAGGTTTAAATTGGCCATTTCCATATGCCATTTTCCTAGGGTAAAATTTGCTTTGGCATGACCCGGATGAATGGCAAGTGCTTCGTCTGCGTAAATTTTTGAATTACGTACGCACTCAATTAGTTTTTTATTGTCTGGTTGAATTTCAGAAAGTTTTGCCTGCGTTAAAGCCATTACATAAGCGGCTTCTGCATTTTTTGGATTGGCACTATACGCCCTTACTGCATAAGCACCCGCCGATGATAAAAACAATTGTTTTGACTTTGTATCTTTTTCGTTGAAGCCTGCGAGCATGGTAGAAAGTTCCGCAGCTTTAACAAGCGCGTTTATATTGGTTGGCTCCTGACTTAAAACGAGTTTGTATTTTTCTAATGCTTCAATTTCTTTTTGAGCGCGTTCTAGTTGTAGGCCTTCCTTTAATATGGTTGCAATATCCTGTGCTTGAGCAAAATTTAAACATGCACCAACACATACGGCTAAAAAAAAGATTATCTTTTTCATGGCTACAAATCTTTACGGTTTAAAGTTAAGCCCACCGCGACAGAACCTACCATACCTGAAATAGGTGGTACCATTTTTTGAATATGAATAGAAATTTCCTGTGCAGTAGAAAACTGCTTAAAAACAGCTAAGGTAAAATTAGCCGCAACGGTTTCAAGTAGTGGTGTTGCCTCCTGCATTTGATGTTGCAAAATAGAAAACACCGCGCCATAATCGATGGTATCTGCTAATTGTGTGATGGGAAAACGACTAGGTTCATAAACAACCGTTACGTTGATTTTGAACGTATTACCAACTAATTTTTCTTCTTCAAATAACCCATGATACCCATGTAATAAAATATCAACTAAATGTATGGTTTGGGTCATAAAAATAAATTAAGCCAAGCCTTCTGCTGTTAAATAACGTTCTGCATCCAGTGCTGCCATACATCCGCTACCCGCTGCTGTAACTGCTTGTCTGTAATTTTTATCTTGCACATCACCTGCGGCAAAAACACCCGGAACATTTGTTTTGGTGGTACCCGGAATGGTTGTGATATATCCGGTTTCATCCATTTCGATGAAGTCCTTAAATATTTTGCTATTAGGCTCGTGACCAATGGCAACAAAAAATCCAGAGATAGGAATTTCTTGAGTGTTACCTGTTTTATTATTTTTAATACGCACGGCTTCTACTTTTTGTGCGCCTAAAATTTCGTCGGTATCAGTGTTCCAGTATACTTTAATATTTGGCGTATTTAGTACACGGTCTTGCATTACTTTACTTGCACGCATTTGTTCTTTTCTAACAAACATGTGAACGGTCGTACATAGTTTAGATAAATACACCGCTTCTTCAGCGGCAGTATCACCAGCACCTACAATGGCTACTTCTTTTCCTTTAAAGAAAAATCCATCACACACGGCGCATGCACTCACACCAAAACCATTTAAGCGCTGTTCGCTTTCGATGCCTAACCATTTTGCAGAAGCACCGGTAGAAATAATAACCGTGTCTGCTGCAATCCATTTTTCTTCATCAATTTCTACTAGAAAAGGACGTTTGCTAAAATCTACTTTGGTAGCCATGCCATATCGGATGTCAGCACCCATACGCTTTGCTTGTGATTCAAAGTGCACCATCATTTCTGGGCCTTGAATACCATCTGGATAACCCGGATAATTTTCAACTTCGGTGGTAATGGTTAATTGACCACCCGGTTGAATACCTTGGTATAAAACAGGTTTCATATTGGCACGTGCCGCATAAATGGCAGCTGTGTAACCAGCAGGGCCAGAACCAACAATAAGTACGTGAACTTTTTCTGAAATTTCTTGAGACATATAGTTATATTTTACAAAAAAGCCCCAACAAAAATATCTTGCAGGGGCTTTTCATTGATCATTTTTTATTAGCCCAAATAAGCTTTTAAGGCGTTGCTATAACGTGCTTTTTGCAAACGTTTAATGGCGCGCTCTTTAATTTGTCTGATACGTTCTTTAGTTAAATCATATTTCATGCCAATTTGCTCAATGGTAACACCATTTTCGCCATCTAAACCAAAATATGCATTTACAATTTCTGCCTCACGAGGACTCAACGATTTTAAAACGCGTTTGATTTCTTCACGAAGTGAATCTTTCATAACGTCTTCATCGGTGTCATCAGAACCTTCCAATAAATCACCCATTGCTACATCTTCTGCTTCGTGCACTGGTGCATCTAGTGAAGTGTGACGTGTATTGGATTGGAAAATATTGTTGATTTCAGTTTCAGACATTTCTAAAATTTCTGCTAACTCCTCGGTAGAAGGCTCACGCTCATGCTCCTGCTCAAAAGCCATATAGGCTTTGTTGGCTTTATTGTAGGTACCAATTTTGTTTTGAGGTAAACGCACCAAACGACCTTGCTCTGCTAATGCTTGCAAAATAGATTGACGAATCCACCACACCGCATAAGAAATGAATTTGAAACCTTTTGTTTCATCAAAACGTTGCGCTGCTTTTATAAGACCTAGATTTCCTTCATTGATTAAATCAGATAAAGACAAACCTTGGTGTTGGTATTGTTTAGCAACCGAAACCACGAAACGTAAATTGGCTTGCACCAATTTGTCAAGTGCACGTTGATCCCCCATTTTAATGCGTTGCGCCAAAGTCGTTTCCTCTTCTGGAGTAATCATTGAAATTTTAGAAATTTCTTGAAGGTATTTTTCAACTGCTTGTGAGTCACGGTTGGTAATCTGTGTAGCGATTTTGAGCTGCCTCATGCTGTCTTACAATTAGTTCTTTGAATAGCTTATAAAGTGGGCGAAGATACAAAATTGCCCTACAAAAACCGCATAAAATGTCGATTTTATTACGATTTGGAATCTTATCTTCGCAGCCATGATAGACTTTAGGTCCGATACTGTAACAAAACCTAGCCCCAAAATGTTGGCTGCCATGTCCAGTGCGCCCGTGGGTGACGATGTTTTTGGCGAAGATCCTACCGTAAATGCCCTCGAAAAAATGGCTGCTACCCTCTTTGGAATGGAAGCTGCCCTCTTTTGTCCGAGCGGCACGATGACCAATCAGTTAGCCATTAAATGTCATACAAACGCCGGTGACGAGGTTATTTGCGACGAGCTTTCTCATATTTACCAGTACGAAGGCGGTGGCATCGCGTTTAATTCAGGTGCCTCTGTGCGGTTATTAAAGGGCGACAGAGGTAGAATTACCGCCAGCCAAGTGGCCATGTCTATTAATCCAGACGACATTCACAAGCCTCCTACTACCCTTGTCTCACTCGAAAATACGGTTAACCGTGCAGGTGGAAGTATTTATCAAATAACTGATATTAAACCTATTAGAGAGGTTTGTTCAACTAAAAATTTAGCACTTCACTTAGATGGTGCTAGGCTTTTTAATGCCCTTGTCGCTACCGGAGAAACTGCCATTAGCTATGGTGAGACATTTGACAGTATTAGTATATGCCTTAGCAAGGGCCTGGGTGCCCCCATTGGAAGTTTGCTACTCGGGAACGCCCCCTTTATAAAAAAAGCCAAGCGTTTTAGAAAAGTATTTGGAGGTGGTATGCGCCAAGCTGGCTTTATAGCGGCCGCTGGCATATATGCCCTAGAAAATAATATTGATCGTTTAGCCCAGGATCATACACATGCCAAGCAATTAGCAGCTGCCCTATCTGAACTAGATTTTGTAGGAGAAATACTCCCGGTAGAAACCAATATCATCATATTTGAAGTGAAAGGCCGCTTCACCGCCCCAGAACTTATTAAGATATTGCAACCATTTAACATTTTTGCCTTTACGGTGTCGGAACACCAAATTAGATTTGTACTCCATTTAGATATTACCCCAGCTATGGTAGAAGAAACGATAGCTGTATTACATAAATTATAGAATTGAAGCGTTATGTTATCGAGAATTAACCCAACAAACACGCAAGCTTGGTTTGTTTTGCAAAAGCATTATGAAGAAGAAATGAACCGCAGACACATGCGTGATTTATTTGCTGCTGATCCGGATAGATTTAAAAAGTTCTCGATTACACTTGGTGACATCCTTTTTGACTATTCTAAAAATATCATCAACGAAAAAACACTCAAACTTCTTTTACAATTAGCAGAAGACTGCAATGTAAAGCAGGCTATTGCGGAGCAGTTTGCTGGCGCCCCTATCAACGAAACTGAAAACAGAGCCGTTTTACATACTGCTTTAAGAAGCTTTGACCCTACCCCTATTTTAGTGGACGGCGCAGATATTAAGCCTGGTATTCAAAAAGTGCGTGCACAAATGGAGGCATTTTGCGCGGCTATTCATAGCGGATCGCATACAGGCTACACCGGTAAAAAAATCAAATACATTGTAAATATTGGCATTGGCGGAAGCGATTTAGGCCCGGTTATGGTTACAGAAGCCTTAAAACCTTACCTGGTTGAAGGCATACAAACCTATTTTGTATCCAATGTAGATGGTACCCATATTGCAGAAACATTAAAAAAAGTAACGCCCGACGAAACGTTGTTTTTAATTGCTTCTAAAACATTTACCACACAAGAAACCATGACCAATGCCCAAACAGCAAGAGACTGGTTTTTACAACACGCTACCGATCAAAAACATATTGCCCTTCATTTTGCGGCACTCAGTACCAACGAAAAAGCAGTAACTGCTTTTGGTATTGATCCAAAAAACATGTTTGAATTTTGGGACTGGGTTGGTGGCCGTTATTCTTTATGGAGTGCCATTGGACTATCTATTGCACTTACCATTGGCTACAACAATTTTGAAGCTTTACTCAAAGGTGCAGAAGCCACTGACAAACACGTAGCGTCTACTCCATTTGATACAAATATTTCGGTACTCATGGCGCTTATTGGCATTTGGTACACCAACTTTTTTGGTGCACAAAGTGAAGCCATTTTACCATACGATCAGTACATGCACCGCTTTGCTGCTTATTTCCAACAAGGCAATATGGAAAGCAACGGTAAAAGTATTGACAGAAGCGGCAACCCGGTTAACTATGCAACAGGCCCAGTGATTTGGGGTGAACCAGGTACCAATGGTCAGCACGCTTTTTACCAACTCATTCATCAAGGAACTTTATTAATTCCTTCCGATTTTATTGCACCTGCTAATTCACACAATGCGATTGGTGATCACCACGTAAAACTGTTGAGTAATTTCTTTGCGCAAACAGAAGCGTTACTAAACGGCAAATCTGAAAATGAAGTGATGGTAGAATTTATGAAAACATCGATGGATGAAAAAGATGTAAAACGTTTAACGCCTTACAAAGTTTTTGAAGGCAATAAACCCACCAATTCGTTTTTATTGAAAGAGATTAATCCATTTAATTTAGGAAGTTTAATTGCACTCTACGAACATAAAATATTTGTACAAGGTGTGATTTGGAACGTATTTAGTTTTGATCAGTGGGGTGTAGAACTTGGTAAACAACTCGCCAACAAAGTGCTTCCAGAACTTGAAAACAACGATACCATCAGTTCACACGACGCTTCTACCAACGGTCTTATCAATGCTTACAAGGCTTTTAGAAATGGACATTAGCATCATACCTATTGCACCTGAACACAACAAAGCGCTGGCTACGATTATTAGAGCGGCACTAGAAGAGTTTGGGGCTAATAAGCCTGGTACCGTTTACTTTGACGATAGTACCGATCATTTATATGAACTGTTTTCTGGTACGCCTCAAAGCTTTTATTTTGTAGCACAGGATGGCGATACAGTTTTGGGTGGCGCTGGAATATTTCCTACCGAGGGGCTTGGAGAAACTACTTGCGAACTTGTAAAAATGTATTTAACACCCACTGCGCGCGGAACAGGTCTTGGCAAACAATTAATTGCTACTTGTTTAGAAGAAGCAAAAAAAATAGGTTTCACTAAAGTGTATTTAGAAACCATGCCTGAATTAAAAAAGGCCGTTAGTGTCTACGAAAAATTTGGCTTCACTTACCTAGATGCACCCATGGGAAATACAGGTCACAATGGATGTGACATTTGGATGCTAAAAGATATTTAATCGAAAATTTAAATTACCACTTATCTACCTCTTCGGTACTTAAGTTGTCACCAGCACTAACATCCGGTCTTGGCGTTGGCGCAGGTGTTGGAGGCGCTGGCGCTTCTTCCTGCACAGGTGCAGTAGGTTCAGCAGGTGCAACCGGTGTAACAGCAGCAGGAGCAGCATGCGTGTATCCACCTTCTTGACCTTGACCTTCACCCTCTTCGTACTCATGGTTAAAAGCATCAAAATCAAAATCAGGCATTAAATCTGTTTTCACATAATCAACTGCCTCGCTGAGTGCTTTAACAAATTTGTTGAAGTCTTCTTTGTATAAAAATATTTTATGACGGTCGTAGCCAGAATCATCGGCACGCTTTCTACTTTCTGTAATGGTCAAATAATAATCACTACCTCTAGTTTCTCTTACATCAAAGAAATAAGTTCTTCTTTTTCCAGCTTTAATTCTTTTGCTGTAAACACTTTCCATTTTCCTTTCGTTATTCTCGTACGCCACAGTTGTAAGTTTTAAATTTTTAGATAAATGATCTGTAACAAATATAAGATTGTTTGGGAACAAGCAAAATTTTAGAAAAAACTATGAATAACATGTGAAAAACGCCTAAAAAACGGGCTTACTCGTCGTTTTCGGTGCGCTGCAAACGGTAGAGTTCGGCGTAATAACCCTGGGCTTCCAAAAGCGTCTCATGAGTGCCCATTTCTAGAATACGCCCTTCTTCTAGCACTATAATTGTATCGAAGTTGAGTACCGAAAAGATGCGGTGGGTAATCACAATGGCCGTTTTTTGGTCTAAAAAGCCCGCCAAATTGTTTAGTATTTTATGTTCTGTTTTGGCATCCACGGCGCTCAAACAATCGTCCAGTATCAGCAGCTCTGGAGATTTTAACAGTGCCCGAGCAATAGAAATACGCTGCTTTTGTCCCCCACTTAATGTCACCCCTCTTTCTCCAATAAGGGTATCATATCCTTTTTCAAAACCCTCAATTTCTTTGTCAACAGCTGCCAAAGACGCTGCATTTTTAACGGCGTCTATACCTAGCTCTGTTTTACTTCCAAACGAAATATTATCGGCAACGGTATCACTAAATAAAAACACATCTTGTTGCACATAACTTATGTGATGACGAAGTGCCTGCACATCATACTCTGGTAGCGGAATGCCGCCCATGGTAATTTGCCCATTGGTGGGGTCATAAAAACGAAGTAATAACTGCGCAAGTGTAGATTTTCCAGAACCTGTTTTACCCAGCACTAAAACTTTTTGACCTTTTTTAATGGTCAGCGAAAAATCGGATATTGCTTTAATGCCAGTATGGTTGTATACAAAACTTACATTGTCAAAAACAATATCTCCACTGCCTGAGGGTTGCACCGCATTTGTTGGAGTAGACACTTTTTCTTTACTATCTAAAAATTCGTTGAGCCTTTTTTGAGAAGCCGCCGCGCGCTGAATCATACTCGCCGTCCAACCAATAGCACTTACTGGAAACGTAAGCATGTTAATATAAATTACAAACTCTACAATCACTCCTACCCGGCTTGGATCCTCTAAGGCTTGTAGTCCGCCTAAAAAAATAGTTACAATGGTACTGAGTCCAATAAGTAGCGCCATCGATGGAAAATAAATGGATTCAACCTTGGCTAAATCGATGGCATTTTTTTTGTATTCTTCACTATTTTTTTCGAAAAAAGATAACATCGCTTTTTCTTGTACAAAAGATTTAATCACCCGAATGCCCGCATAGGTTTCCTGCGCATTGGTTGTTAAATTTGACAACAAGCCCTGAATTTTTTCACTCTTTTTATTGATGATACTATTTACAAAATAAATAGTGATGGCAAGTATCGGAAGCGGCGCTAACACATACAGCGTAAGGGTTACGTCTTTTTTGAGCATGTAATAAAGTGCAAGCCCAATCAGTGTTACCAGGTTTATCAAATACATGATGGCAGGCCCTGTATACATACGTACACGGCTTACATCTTCTGTAATACGGCTCATTAAATCGCCGGTGTTATGCGTTTTATAAAAACCTGCATCGAGCGCCTGGTACTTTGCGTACACTTCGTTTTTTTGATCGTACTCGATATGCCTACTCATTACAATAATGGTTTGGCGCATAAAAAACAACATCACCCCTCTGAGTACGGCTAAAATTAAAATGGTGACACTACAAATGGCCACGAGTTTTGCAAAACTTATTTGCTGGGTATCCAACCAATCAATTAAAATATTAACGAGGTAACTATGGGTTTGAACATGCGGCAATTTTGTAGCGCCTGGTAAATGCTGCTGCACCTGACTCACCACATAGCCGGTAATTTGAGGGGCGATAACAGCAAAAAAATTAGAGAGCACCACAAAAAAAGTACCCAGCAAAAACCGCTCTTTATACTTCCACAAATATTTATTGACTGCTGCTAATTCTTTCACGAACCTTGGGTTAATATATTTGCAAATGTATGATGGAGAACTTGATTCAATCAATTACTTTTGCACCATGCTTACCCAACCCGAAAAAGACTTTGTAGACTATTGGGCAAAAAACAGAATTGCCGAAAAAACAAGCAAACGACCATTTTTAATTGGCCTCTCGGCAGGACTTGTATTTGGCCTTGTCGTTCTCGTTGTTTTATATTCTGGCTGGTACACGAGGGCCAATATGCAGGCCAATAGCAAATTAAATGGGTTCGTGTTTTTTGCAGGTATTTTAATCGTTTCTTTTTTTATGGCCTACCTCTACCGTAGTTTTAGTTGGGAAAATAGAGAACAGCAATTTAAAGAGCTGATGGCCAAACAAAAGCGCCAAAACCCCCAATCATAATACCTCCCAAGAAATTTAAGGTCCGTGGCCTTTATCTCATTAAATTTGCACTAATTATATAAACTGTACTTATGAAAAGAAATGTTTGGATGGCTTTTTTATTAGCCCCGTTTTTATTTGCTGCTTGCGGAAAAACAAATACTGAATGTGTGCCTGCTACCGTTGCCTCTGAAAAAGCTGCTATGGTTGCCTATTGCACTGCCAATAATATCACTTACACCGAACATGCTAGTGGTATCTTATATGAAATTATGTCTCCAGGACTCACTACCCAACCGACAATAGCAAACACTGTTGCAGTAGTCTACACTGGTAAATTGTTAAATGGTAACCAATTTGATGCAAGCGCAAATCCTGTTCGTCTAGCTTTAAATGGCGTTATTAAAGGTTGGCAAATTGGTATTCCACTCATTAAAAAAGGGGGACGTATTAAAATGGTAATCCCATCATCACTAGCCTATGGCTGCACAGGACAAGGTTCTATTGCACCTAATAGTCCTCTTTATTTTGAGGTAACCCTCACAGATGTGCTATAAATAATTGATTTTTAATAGTTTAGATGAAAAAAGCGGTGTTTAGGCCTATATTATAGGCATTCCCCTATCTTTGCCGCTCTAAAAAATTATGTAAACCCTTACCCATATGCAACTGAAAGGTTTAGTTAGATTCTTTGCGATAGCGCTGATTTTGATTTGTTTGTACCAGCTATCATTTACTTGGTTTGTTCGTAGTCACGAAAAAGCAATGGATGAAAAAGCACAGGCTTGGATGAAAAGATTTCCAACGCCGGAGCAACAATATCCAGGTGATAAAGAAAAGCAGGCTATTTATGCCGATAGTTTAGCGGAAGTTAAAAAGGAAAGAGTACTTCGTTTATTAGATAGTACCAAAGAAACCAAATTAGCTTTTGGCCTTGTTACCTACCGTAGTGCTAAAGAAAGTGAATTGATGTTAGGTCTAGACCTTCAAGGTGGTATGAGTGTTACCATGGAAGTAGGTTTAGATGGTTTGATCAAATCATTAGCCAACTATTCCAAAGACGCTAACTTTAATAAAGCATTAGATAACGCCGTAGCGCGTAAAGCCAATAGTGGTGCTAACCTTATTACTTTATTTGAAGAAGAATTTAAAAAGATTAACCCTACTGGTAAATTAGCACCTTTCTTTGCTGCACGCAGTAATGGTAAAGTAAAATTTGACGCTACGGACAATGCTGTAAACGAATATTTAACAGCGCAAGCAACTGCTGCGTTTAACAATACCTACCGCATTTTACGTACGAGAATTGACCGCTTTGGTGTGGCTTCTCCAAGTATCAACCCTGATCCAGCAAAAGGTATTATCAATATCGAATTAGCAGGTGTAAATGATAAAGAGCGTGTACGTTCTTATTTACAATCTACCGCTAACCTTCAGTTTTTTGAAGTATATACTTTTGAAAGCACCGACTTACAAAATGGTATTGTAGCTGCCGACAAAGCAGTACAAGATATGTTAGAAGGCGCTCCTGTTGTAGCCGATACAGCTGCTGCAAAAGATACTGCTGCTAAAAAGGCAACTGCTAAATTAAAAGATAGCGCTAACGCAAACCCAATTGCGCGTTTGGTTCAGTTCACACAACCTTATAACGATGGTGCTGGTAAACCAGTATTCCCTGCTGCTATTGGATATATTCAATCTAAAGATACCGGTACCTTAAATAGTTATTTAAGACTTGATTTTGTGAAAACAAAATTCCCTGCTAACCTACAATTCATGTATGGTAAAGCAGAAGCAAGCACCGATCCTAAGTTCAAAGACATCCTTACTTTATATGCGATCAAAACATTAGACAACGGTCAAGCCGAATTAGAAGGTGATCATATTTCTAGTGCTTCTCAAGATTATGATGAGCGTGGAAGAATTGCGATCAAAATGAATATGGATAAAATGGGTACCAACTTGTGGGCTAAAATGACCACAAAAAATGCGGGTAAGCCCATAGCTATTGTACTCGATAACTTTGTTTACTCTGCTCCTAATGTAAACGAACCTATTACAACGGGTAACTCTCAAATTAGCGGTAGCTATTCATTAAAAGAAGCACAAGATTTATCTGAAATATTAGAGAGCGGTAAATTACCAGCGCCTGCTAAAATTGTTCAAGAACAACAAGTAGGTCCTACCCTAGGTAAAGAATCGATTATGGGTGGTGGTTTATCATTCTTCATTTCTTTCTTGGTGATTTTTGCCCTCATGCTACTTTACTTTAATACAGCAGGATGGGTTGCAAACATTGCACTTATCTTAAACTTATTATTTACAGTTGGTATTTTAAGTGCACTTGGATTTACACTAACAGCCCCTGGTATTGCCGGTTTAGTGCTTACCATTGGTATGGCGGTAGATACCAACGTACTTATATTTGAGCGTATCAAAGAAGAATTGACCAAAGGCAAGAGCTATCCATTAGCGGTTACCGATGGTTATAGAAGATCTTTAGCGCCAGTACTAGATGGTCACATCACTACTTTATTAACGGCTATTATTCTAGCATACTTTGGACTCGGTCCAGTACTTGGATTTGCAACCACTCAAATTATTGGTATTTTATTATCATTATTCTGTGGTATCCTAGTTTCAAGATTAATTACTGACTGGTACACCAATAAAAATAGACACCTCGAATACTTTACAGGTATTTCTAGATCTATCTTCCAAAAAGCACAATTCAAGTTTATTGAATACCGCAAATTTGCCTACGGTTTATCTGCTGTGATTTTTGTACTAGGTGTAGCGAGTTTCTTTAATGGTTTTGATGAAGGTGTTGAATTTGCAGGTGGCCGTAGCTACACTGTTAAATTTGACAAACCAGTAAATGTTGAAGAAGTTAGAAACGAACTTAAAGCAACATTTGGTGAAGCACCAATCATTAAAACAGTAAACTCAAACAATCAACTTAATATTACCACTTCATACAAAATCAAAGAAACAGGTAATAACGTAGATTCTTTGGTTGAAAAACTGTTGTTTACAGGTCTTGCAAAACAATTACCTGCTAATGTAACATTCAATGAATTTGAAACAAAGTACAAGCAAAGTTCTCAAACCGTATTACCAACCATCTCTGACGATTTAAAAGCGGGTGCAACCAAAGCAACAGTGATTGCAATGATTGTGATTTGCTTATTTATCTTTATCCGTTTTAGAGATTGGAGATACTCATTAGGTACTGTATTTGCATTATTACACGACGTGTTTGTAACACTTATCATATTTAGTTTTGCGCGTACGATTGTACCGTTCCCACTAGAAATTGACCAGCACTTTATTGCTGCCGTCTTAACCGTTATTGGTTTTAGTATGAACGATACCATCATTGTATATGACCGTATTAGAGAAGATAGCAGATTACATCCTAATCTAGACAATCATACGGTGATCAATAAAGCGATCAACGAAACATTGAGCCGTACCATCATGACTTCATTAACGGTATTCTTAACCATCTTAATATTATTCTTATTTGGTGGTGAAGTAACCAAAGGATTTGCCTTTGCTATGTTAGTGGGTGTGATCACTGGTACCTACTCTTCTATCTTTGTGGCAGCTCCAATCTTAGTAGATTTTTCTAAGAACAAAAAGCTAAGCAAAGCAGCAAAAAAATAAGAACCTTATCTATAAGATTCCATAAAAAAAGCCTCGCACTTTAATTAGTTGCGAGGCTTTTTTATTGGGAAATTTTGTGTGTTGTTAATAATAACCCTTGCCATTTACACAATGTCTAACTCCACCCCTAGGATTTTCCATGTCACCATTGTAACGAGGAATTAAATGGCAATGAAAATGAAAAACAGTCTGTCCAGCAGCTTCTCCACAATTCATCCCAATATTGTAACCGTTAGGTTTAAATTCAATCTCTATAATACCCTTTGCTACTTCTATTACCTCATTCAGACTCATACGTTCTTCTTTTGTTAAATCAAAGTAGTCTTTTCTAATTTCATTTGATATAATCAACAGATGTCCTTCTGTAACAGGAAATCCATCTTTAATAATGAAAAAGAAGTCGTTCTTATATAGAACTCTGTCCTGTGATATGTTTGTAAAATCTTTCATTAAAATGTTCCTTTGATTTCAATACTTGGCTTCCATCTATGAATTGATAGCGATAATGCTAAATTATAATTTTCCTGCAAGAATTTCCTTCTCGTATCTTTTGTTTGTCCTGTTTGATTTATAATTGTTTCTGCTAAGGGGTGTTTACTTTCGATATAAAATTCATTTCGATTAAAAAGCCTTTCGAGAAATCGCTTTTCGGGGATTTTTGCCTTTTTATCAGAGTTTATTGAACTATCAGACAATACTAAATTCCAAACTCCATTGATATTAGCTCCCTGTTTAGAATGTTCCAGCTTATTTACATGAGGTAGAAAGTGGTCAACATCACAGGTATAAGTGTCATTTTTATTAATTGATATATCTTGAAAGGAATAAAAACATTTACCTTTTTGATAACCGTTTAATGAGTCACGAACTGATGTTACATCGATTCTTTTCATAAAACTGCTTTCAATAAAAAATTGAGATTTTTCATTATCATGCTTAACCTCTAAAAGATTTGGATTTATTTGAAGATTCCATGCTGTTTCAACTAAATTCCATCTAGCTTCTACTTCTTGTTCAAGATTTCTATATTGAAAAAGTTCTTTGATTTTTAATAGATTGTCTGTTACAATGATATCTTTATTCCCTTGTTTGTAATCCTTTTCGTAAAACTTGTTTGGTATTGTACCTCCATTTACATTTTGAAAAGCATCAACTACATTCACAAAACCGTATTTTTCAGTTATACTGTATAGCTCGTCTTTTGAAATACTTTCAGAAATATAGTCTCTGCAACCCGATAAGAATTTACTAGAAGCTGAACTCCCCTGTTTGTCATTTTTTTTTAAATGCTCAACAATAGAGTCAGCAAAGGGAATTGCTAATTCTGCAAGAGATATCTTGTTTTTTTGTTCATCAATTAAACCAAGAAGTGATTTTGCAAATGCAAATTTGTAAGTTGCAGAATTTTTTCCAAATAGAATTAATGCTCTCCATTGAGATTCAATTGAAGGGTCATTTATTTGAAATTTTGTAGTCATTAAAACGCTCTGAGTCTAAACCGCAAAGGAAGTGCCACATCCGCAGGTTTTGCTTGCATTAGGGTTGCTAAATGTAAAACCACGGCTGTTCAGTCCGCCCTGCCAGTCCACTTCCATTCCAAACAGGTATAGTTGGTGGCTATTATTCATGATACATTCAATGCCTTCTATTTCAAAATGCGTGTCTTCTGGTAAGGGTAAATCAAAGCCAAGTACATAGGTCATACCGCTACATCCTCCCCCTTTAACGCCAATTCTAAGGCGCTGGTTGGTGTCAAAGCCGTCTTCTGCCATCAGGCGCTTAATTTCCACTATTGCGCCCTCTGTTAAGGTTACTGGTGCCGTTTGTGTGATTGTTGAGCTAGACATAAGATCTAATTTTAGGCAAAGCTACTAAGAGGAGCGCAGATTGCCTTATTTTTGATAAAATTTAGCAAATGCTTGATACAACAACTGTTTTAACTGTTGTCATTGCAGTAATCATTGGGCTATTTGTAGCTACCCTTATTTACCTTCAACAAAAAATTGGGGTGGCAGCAAAAGCGGTGGACAAAGATACCCAATTACTAAAATTACAAGCTTACGAAAGGCTCATCTTACTTGCCAACCGCATAGCCATTCCACATCTAGTATCCCGTCTTCAACAAGATGGTAAAAGTAGCGGCAGTATATCCTCTACCGATCAACAACTACTACTTGTGGCAACCATCAAAGAAGAGTTTGAACACAATGTTACCCAGCAATTGTATGTTTCTAAAACAGCATGGGATGCAATAACAAATTTTAAAGAAAAAAATATTTTACTCATACACCAAGCAGCCGCAACCCTACCTGTGGGTGCAACGGCTGGCGAACTGAATAGATTACTCATTAGTTTTTTAGCAAATGACCCATCTGGCGACATGCACCAATTAGTAAGCGAAGTATTAAGCCTCGAAGTAAAACAAATGATATAATGAGCTCCGATAGTAAAAAAACAGATAGCGGCATCGACATTAAAACGGTGTATAGTGCATCAGATATTGCAGCAAACAAAGAGGCCATAGAAAATGCACAAGCAGGCCAGTTCCCTTATACCAGAGGGGTTCAGCCAGATATGTACCGCGGCAAACTTTGGACAATGCGCCAGTACGCAGGTTTTTCTACAGCCGAAGAAAGCAATAAACGTTACCATTATTTATTATCGCAAGGTGTGATGGGCCTCAGTGTTGCTTTTGATTTACCTACACAAATTGGTTACGATAGCGACCACGAATTAGCGGATGGTGAAGTGGGAAAAGTGGGCGTTGCCATTGATAGTTTGGATGACATGGAAATACTTTTTAAAGGCATTGATCTAGAAAAAGTAAGTACTTCCATGACCATCAATGCTACCGGATTTATTTTATTGGCATTTTATGTAGCACTTGCTAAAAAACAAGGTGCTAATTTAACGGCATTAAACGGTACCATTCAAAACGACATTTTAAAAGAATACGCCGCAAGAGGCACATATATTTATCCGCCTAAACCATCCATGCGCATCATTACCGATATTTTTGAATGGTGTAGTGTGCATGTACCAAAATGGAATACCATTTCTATATCGGGATATCATATTAGAGAAGCGGGTAGCACGGCGGTGCAAGAAATTGCATTTACGTTAAGCAATGGTAAAGCCTATGTAAAAGCAGCCATCGATAAAGGAATGGACATCAATGTTTTTGGCAAAAGACTCTCCTTCTTTTTTAATGCGCACAATAATTTATTTGAAGAAGTAGCCAAATTTAGAGCGGCCAGAACCATGTGGGCGTCAATCATGAAAGAACTTGGCGCCACTGATCCCAAAGCCATGATGCTTCGTTTTCATACGCAAACAGGCGGCGCCACACTTACTGCACAGCAGCCGCTCAATAATATTAGTCGCGTAACCATTCAAACCCTGGCTGCTGTTTTAGGCGGTACACAAAGTTTGCATACCAATGGATACGACGAAGCGCTTAATTTACCTACCGAAGAAGCTGCACGCATTGCTTTAAGAACCCAACAAATTGTTGCGTTTGAAAGTGGCGCACCGGATACCGTAGATCCATTAGCAGGCAGTTATTTTATTGAAAGCTTAACCGCAGAAGTAGAACAAAAAGCCTGGGAACTGATTCAAAAAATAGACGCCATGGGAGGCAGCGTAGCTGCCATAGAATCTGGATTTATGCAAGATGAAATTGCAAAAAGTGCCTACGCCTACCAAAAAGATATTGAATCTGGAGAAAAAATTATTGTGGGCGTAAATAAATTTACCATCGATGAAGCCCCTACTACTATTGCATTTAAAATAGATGATAGTATTAGACAGTTGCAAATTGACAAAATCAATACCCTCAAAAAAAATAGAGACGCCGCAAAAGTGGCCGCTTGTTTAGATGCCATTACTACTGCTGCAAAAGGCACAGACAACATCATGCCACTGGTTGTAGAAGCAGTAGAAAACAAAGCCACCCTTGGTGAAATTTCAAACGCATTAAGATCTGTGTTTGGCGAATTTTAAAAAATTTATATAAACTTTTTTATCATGAAAAATGTATCCCTAGCTTTTTTACTTGCTGTTACATCACTAACCGCTGTAGCGCAAAAAAAACAAACAGCGGCGGCAAGCTCTACCCCTGCTAACTATGCAGCATTAGTAGCAGAAGTAACGCCTCAGTTAACAACATGGCGCAGGCATTTTCATGAACATCCGGAGTTAAGCAACCGAGAATTTAATACAGGTAAATACATTGCTAACTACATGCGCTCTATTGGCTATGAAGTAAAAGAAAATGTAGCGAATACAGGTGTTGTAGCGGTTTTAAAAGGTGGTAAGCCGGGCCCAGTGGTAGCGCTTAGAGCCGATATTGATGCCCTACCGGTTACCGAGAGAAACAGTTTACCCTTTGCCTCAAAAGTAGTTACCGAATACAATGGTCAAAAAGTGGGTGTTATGCACGCTTGTGGTCATGACGCACATACTTCTATTTTAATGGGTACGGCAACAGTACTTAAAAAAATGCAAGCGGACGTGCCTGGCACTGTGGTGTTTTTATTTCAACCCGCCGAAGAAGGATCTCCAGAAGGTGAAGAAGGTGGTGCACCACTTATGATCAAACAAGGTGTATTAGAAAATCCAAAAGTAGACGTGGTATTTGGTATGCATATTAAAACGGAAGTACCGGTTGGCGAAATTCAATACAAGCCCCAAGGTTTTATGGCTTCTTCCGATTGGATTAAAATTGTCGTGAACGGAAAAGGTGCACACGGTTCCAAACCATGGACTGGCGTAGATCCTATTGCAGCATCCGCACAAATTATTCAAGGGCTACAAAATATTGTGAGTAGACAAATGGAGCTTACCAAAGCACCTGTTGTAATTACCATTGGCGCCATTCATGGCGGTGTGCGTAACAATATTATTCCAGAGTCTTGTGAAATGATTGGTACCTTAAGAACCCTTGATCCTGGTATGCAAAAAGAATTGCATGAGCGTATCAAAAATACCGTAAGTCATATAGCAGCAAGCGCTGGTGCTACCGCAGATGTTACCATCAGTACTAAAACACTGGTTACCTACAACGATCCTGCCCTTGTAAAACTTACGGTTCCATTTTTAGAAACAGCAGCAGGTAAAGGCAATGTAAAAGAAAGAGATTGGGATACTGGCGCCGAAGACTTTTCATTTTATGGAGAAAAAACACCTGCATTTTTCTTTTACCTAGGTGCGATGCCAAAAGGAATGAAACCATCAGAAGCGTCTTTACACCATACACCTGAATTTTTTATTGACGAATCAGGATTTGATTTGGGCGTAAAAGCATTTTGCCAATTGGTATTTGACTACGCAGGCACCAAAAAGTAATTAATTATTGACGGGCACCAAATAGTAAGCTTCCGATTCTAACCATGGTGCTACCAGATTTTATGGCAAGTGCATAATCGGCACTCATACCCATACTTAATACAGCGGTAGGTTGTAGATTAAAGTGATGCGTTGTAAACAGCTCGTGCAAGTAATTAAACTCAGAAGCAACTACTTCCTGATCATCAGAAAAGGATGCCATACCCATAAGGCCTCTAATGTTTACGTTGGGTAAATGTTTGGCAGCTTCAAGTGCATCTGATAATTCGGGTGCATCCATACCAAATTTTGTTTCCTCTTTGGCAATATGTATTTGCAACAAACAATCGATTACACGGTTATTTTTTAGGGCTTGTTTATTTATTTCTTGTAATAATTTTAAACTGTCAACCCCATGAATGAGGTGTACAAAGGGTGCAATGTATTTGACTTTATTGCTTTGTAAATGACCAATAAAATGCCAGTTGATATTAGCAGGCAATACGGCTTGTTTTTCAACAAGTTCTTGCACATAATTTTCACCAAAATCAAGTTGCCCTAATTTGTAAAGCGCCTCAATATCGGAAGCAGGTTTAAGTTTACTCACCGCTACAAGGGTAACA
>CAJBRT010000032.1 GCA_903958045.1 uncultured Bacteroidota bacterium
AATTATTTGATCACCATCGATATATGCATTTACAGAAGGCCATTCGCCTAGTGCAGTAGAACATGCTTTAGCAAAGAAGCTCATGAAGCCTAAATTAACACCATGGCTTTCTTTAAATTTATCTTTGTACTGCTTTCTTACTTCCATTACACGCGTCATGTCTACTTCGTTAAAAGTAGTAAGCATGGCCGTTGTATTTTTAGATTCTACCAGTCTTCTGCTAATGGTTTTACGAAGCGCGCTCATTTTTTCTTGACGCACATTTCTTGTATTAAGCTCGGTACCAGCAAAAGCTTTTTTGCCAGGATGCGACAACGCTTCTAATACGTCTTGCTTTAATATTTTTCCGCCAGTACCGGTTGCGGTAATAGCTGTTGGGTCTACTTTTTTATCAGCAATAATAGCGGATGCTACTGGTGTTGCTTTTACATCGTTAGGAATCGCAGCAACAGGTGCTTCCGATTTCGGAGCAACTGGCGCCGGCGCAGCCGGTCCGGCCGGAACGGCAGATGCTGCGGGCCTTTGGGCAGTTTCGTCAATTTTAGCAAGCACATCACCAATGAGTAAGGTGTCACCTTCTTTACCCAGTGTGGTAAGCACGCCCGCCTGTTCAGCATTTACTTCAAAAGTTGCTTTTTCACTTTCAAACTCGGCAATCACCTCGTCTCTTTCTACGTAGTCGCCATCTTTTTTTGTCCACTTTAACAAAGTAACTTCTGAGATAGATTCTCCAATTGCTGGAACTTTTATTTCAATCATAAAATGATATTTCTAAGTATGCTAAATTAAATATTAAATGCTGTTTCAATTACCTCTAACTGTTCTGCTGCATGCACTTTTGCATAGCCGGTTGCAGTAGATGCACTTGCACTTCTGCTGATCACACCAAAATTAATAGTATGCAAATTCATTTTTAAGAAACTAGCCGCTCCCATGTTTTGCGGTTCTTCTTGTACCCAAAACCAAGTAGCCTTGCTGTATTTTTTATGCACCGCATTTAATTGGTCTTGTGCGAGTGGATAAATTTGTTCAAGTCTCACAATCGCAATGTCTTGTCTATTTTCTTTTGCTTGCTTTTCTGCTAATTCAAAATAAATTTTACCGGTACAAAACAATACTTTTTTAACCCCCGCTGCGTCTTGTACAAATTCATCATCCAATACTTCTTTAAAGCCGCCTTGTAAAAACTCCTCTACTTTACTGTAGGTGCCTGGGTTACGAAGGTTTGCTTTTGGAGAAAATACAATCATTGGCTTTCTAAAATTCCAAGTAAGCTGTCTGCGTAAAGCATGGAATAAATTTGCAGCCGAAGTAATATTGGTTACCACGATGTTTAATTCAGCAGCCATTTGCAAGAAGCGTTCTAAACGAGCACTGCTATGTTCAGGGCCTTGACCTTCATAACCATGTGGAAGTAACATCACAAGTCCATTTTGACGTTGCCATTTTTGCTCTCCCGCCACAATAAACTGATCAATCATGGTTTGTGCACCATTGCAAAAATCACCAAACTGTGCTTCCCAAATAACAAGTGCGTTGGGGTTTGCCATCGCATAACCATATTCAAAACCAAGTACACCGTATTCACTTAACAATGAATTATAAATTCTAAACTTTTCTTGTCCTTCTGTAAAATGATTGAGCCTGTTGTGACCCTTATTTGTTTGCTCATCCCTAATTACGGCGTGACGGTGGCTAAAGGTACCGCGCTGCACGTCCTGACCACTCATACGAACAATATTGCCATCAATAAGTAATGAACCGTATGCCATTAACTCGGCAGTTGCCCAATCTACTTTTTGCTCGGCTTCCATGAGCTTGATTTTTTCCTGCAATAATTTTTCCACTTTTTTTAGTGGTTTAAAATCTTGAGGAAACTGCATCAAACGCTCAAATAATAGATTAAATCTTTCTTGGGTTACAGCTGTAACAGGCGAAGACTGGAAATCAGCATCCGTTGCTTTACCCATATTTTGCCAAGCAAGTTCTGGGGCTTGGTATTTGTATGGAAGTGGGTGCTGTTTTACTTCATCTAGGCGCTCTTGCAAATCTGCCCAGAATTTCTTTTCCATGTCTTTGGCAAGTGCTTGCGCTTCTGGCTCACCATTTTGGATTAAAAACTGCGTGTAGGTTTCTCTCGGATTTTGATGCTTATCAATTAATGCATACAGCTGTGGTTGTGTATACTTAGGATCATCTCCCTCATTGTGTCCGTGTTTACGGTAACACACCATATCAATAAAAATATCCGAATTAAATTTTTGACGGTAACGTGTTGCAATTTCGGCACACTTAACAACCGCTTCCGCATCATCACCGTTTACGTGTAACACAGGTGCTTGCACCATGGCAGCCACCGACGTACAATAATCGGCACTTCTTGCATCATCAAAATCTGTGGTAAACCCAATTTGGTTGTTGATCACAAAATGAATGGTACCACCTGTATGATAACCACGGAGGTTACTCATTTGAAGTACTTCATATACAATACCCTGTCCTGCAACAGAAGCATCGCCATGAATTAAAATTGGTAAGTATTTATCAAAAGCACTTTGATCGAGCACGTCCGCTTTTGCTCTTGCAAAACCAAGTACCACTGGATCTACTGCTTCTAAATGTGAAGGGTTGGGTGCTAATTTTAAGTGAATCTTTTTCCCATCAGGAGTATTAATTTCAGAGCCATAACCCATATGGTATTTTACGTCGCCGCTACCCATGGTTTGATCAATGATAGCAGTTCCTTCAAACTCACTAAATATTTGCTCATAGGTTTTACCCATAATATTGGCGAGCACGTTTAAACGACCACGGTGCGCCATGCCAATTACGACTTCTTGTACATCATGTGATGCAGCTGTGTTAATGATCGCATCAAGCGCAGCAATGGTACTCTCTCCCCCTTCTAATGAAAATCTTTTTTGCCCAATATATTTGGTATGCAAAAACTTTTCGAAAATGACACCCTGATTTAATTTTTCGAGGATGTGTTTCTTTTTATCTAAATGAATAGGCGCTTTAAAGTTGGTTTCCATTTCTGCAATTAAAAACGAAACCTTTTCTTTATTGCTAATATATTTAAACTCTGCGCCAACACTTGACGTGTAGCAGGTTTGTAAATGCGTTAAAATATTTTTTAAAGAAGTAGCACCAAGTCCAACAAATTTTCCTGCTTGAAAAGTTTGCGCTAAATCCAATTCAGATAATCCAAAATAAGATAAATCTAAATTCGCTTGTCTGTCTTTGCGCGGTCTAATTGGGTTTGTTGTAGATAGTAAGTGCCCTCTATTTCTGTAACCTAAAATAAGACGGTAGACATTAATTTCTTTTAGCCAGTCAATACCTGAACCACTAGCAGTAGGAGTTGCCGCCATAGAAGTAGCTGCGCCAGTGCCTGCATGTCCATTAGAAACGGCAAAATCAAAGCCTTCAAAAAACTTTTTCAAATCTGGATCAACAGCGCTAGGATCCTGTACAAATGCTTTATAGGTCTCTTCTATGAAAGCGGGATGCGAATTGGTTATATAAGAAAAATCCTTCATGTGATGGTCTTACGAGTCTTATTTATCAAATTTCCGAGCAAATATCGGTCATAAATAGGAGAAAAAAAGGGGTAATTTCATTGAAAATTAATGAAATCGATCTTTTTTTTGAATAAAATTTCAAACTTTCAGGTCTAGGCCTTACCTTTGCCGTCCTGAAAAAAATTAGAACATGGCAAACCATTCAGCTACTAAAAAAGATGTGAGACAAGCCGCTAAGCGCCGCGAACGTAACCGTTACTATGGTAAAACTACCCGTAATGCAGTTCGTGAACTAAAAGCTAGCACTGATACCAAAGCTTATACAGAAGGATTACCAAACGTCATTTCGATGATTGATAAACTTGCTAAGCGTGGTATTATCCACAAAAATAAAGCTGCTAACTTAAAGAGCAAATTAGCCAAAAAGGCTGTTGCTGCTGCATAAGTTACACGGCAAAAGAGATACTTATCAACTTTGATAGATATTATTAAAACCAACCCTGCGGGTTGGTTTTTTTTGTGCTCCCAATTTCAATTAACTTCGCTGCTATGACAGAAAAAATTCTTATCCTAGATTTTGGTAGCCAGTATACGCAGTTAATTGCAAGAGCCGTTAGAGAGGCCAATGTGTATTGTGAAATCATCCCCTTTCATAAGTCATTTACTTTTGAACCCGGATTAAAAGGAATTATACTAAGTGGATCTCCATTTAGTGTGAATGAAGAAAACGCACCTGTTGTAGACATTGCAAGCTTTATACAAAAAGTGCCGGTACTTGGCGTATGTTATGGCGCGCAATTAACCGCTAAAACATTTGGTGGCACGGTCAATAAATCCAACAAAAGAGAATACGGCCGCGCACACTTACAAATACAAGAAGGGGATACTTTACTTGCTGGCGTAGACAATGGATCACAGGTATGGATGAGCCATTCTGATTCTATTGTTGCTTTACCGGAAGGATTTCAAATTACAGCAACCACAGAAAGTATTCCTATTGCAGCCTTTAAAAAAACAACCACAGATACACATCCTTTATTTGGATTACAATTTCATCCAGAAGTATACCACTCTACACAGGGTAAATTAATTATTAAAAACTTTTTAGTAAACACTTGTGGATGCAGCCAAAACTGGACCCCTGCTTCATTTGTAACAGAAACCGTTGCAAAATTAAAAGAACAAATTGGAGACCGTCAAGTAATTATGGCACTTAGTGGTGGTGTGGATAGCACCGTTGCTGCCACGCTTATTAGCAAGGCCATCGGAAATAGATTACACGGCATTTTTGTAGACAATGGCGTACTGCGTCAAGGCGAGTTTGAACAAGTGTTAAAGATGTACAATGAGCTTGGCCTGAATGTAACAGGTATCGATGCAAAAGAAAGATTCTACGCAGGCCTTCAAGATCAAACCGATCCGGAAGCCAAAAGAAAAGTAATTGGCAAATTATTTATTGATGTTTTCCAAGAAGAAGCCGCCAAAGTAAAAGACGTAAGTTTTTTAGGACAGGGCACTATCTATCCAGATGTGATTGAAAGCGTGAGCGTTCATGGACCTTCACAAACCATCAAGTCACACCACAATGTTGGGGGCCTTCCGGACACCATGCATTTATCACTAGTAGAACCACTCCGTTATTTATTTAAAGACGAAGTGCGCAGAGTGGGTCTAGAACTAGGCATCCCAGCCGATATGATTAATAGGCATCCTTTTCCTGGACCAGGACTTGCCATCAGAATACTTGGCGAAGTAAATGCAGAAAAAGTTGCATTATTACAAGCAGCTGATGCCATTTATATCAATGCATTAAAATCACACAATTTATATACCGAGGTTTGGCAGGCAGGCACTATTTTACTTCCTGTAAAAAGTGTGGGTGTAATGGGTGACGAAAGAACGTATGAGTTCACGGTTGCTTTAAGGGCTGTAACCTCTGTAGATGGCATGACTGCCGATTGGGCGCATTTACCATATTCATTTTTAGCACACGTGTCCAATGAAATTATCAATCAGGTAAGAGGCATTAATCGTGTGGTATATGATATTAGTAGCAAACCACCTGCTACCATTGAGTGGGAGTAAAATTATATGTTATGAAAAGTAGCCTACTGTATACTACATTGCTTGTACTATTGTTAAGCTGCTTTGCAAGTGCACATGCGCAACCTACCAAGGCAGTTCAAGATCGCAAAACAATTGCTGTATTTATTCCACTAGAAATTGATGCTGCCTTTAATGGACCTGATTATATTTTAGGTAATAGTAATTTACCTAAAACCATGCTACCTGGGCTTGATTTTTACAACGGTGTTTTAATGGCCATAGACTCATTAAAAAAAACGAACACCTCACTTGATATCCGCATCATAGATGCCAAACAAAAAAATAATTCCCTAGCGCCCCTACTAACTGATACTAGTATACAAAAAACAGCCCTCATTATCAGTGCCGTTACCAATAGAGCCGACACTAAACTCATTGCCGACTTTGCACTAGCACACCAAACGCCCATGGTATCAGCTGTTTTCCCTAACGATGCAGGCGTTACCAATAACCCGTTTTTTACCATTTTAAACCCAACACTTAAAACGCAGTGTGAGGCTATTAGCAATTACTTACAAAATAACTTTGCCAAAAACACCATTTTATATTGCAAGAAAAAAGGACCCACCGAAGCTTATATCCAAAGCATCATCGTAGACAGCAAAAGTAAAACTGTAAAATCCTTTTTAAATATCGAAGTTCAGGATAGCATTGTTTTTTCTGATCTTGCCCCCTACCTAGATTCTACCAAACAAAATATTTTACTATGCGGCAGCCTCAAAGAAAGCTTTGGAACTGCTCTTGTAAAAATACTGAATGAAAATCCGGCCTATAAATCTACCGTTATTGGCATGCCAACTTGGGATGGCGATAAATCACTCAACACCCCTAACGTAGAAATTATATACGCTAGCCCTTATTATTTTAATGGGAACGAAAAGCTATTAAAACAATTGACAGCTGCATATAAAGCTAAATACCTTGGCCGCCCTAGTGATCAGTTTTTTAAAGGGTATGAAACAATGCTTTACTTCACAACTAGTTTGTTATCTAAAACCTCCCCTGCTTTCAACACGTTTAAAATAATGCCAGTTTATAATGCAGACAATAAAAGTCAGGTAGATTATCAAGAAAATAAAAACCTATACTTTTTTAGGAAACAAAACGGACAAATTAAATCCGCCAAAGCTAACTCTTACTAGGCTTTAACGGATTTTTAGCTTTCAATTTCACATAATCCAAAAAGTAAATAAGCCTACACGTAATTTCATTACCGAGTGGCTGTTGAAACACAGCCCTTGCATTACTCAAGTAATTTTTATGTGACTCCATTGGTATATTAAAATCGGACCCTAACCAGTTTTTCCAACCAATAATAAAACGGCTACCGTATGCAAAATCCCAAGTGTAAAACATATCAATATTAAAGACATTGAAATTTTGATTTTTCCCTGGCACAAAAGGAATTTCAGTGATACCGCCACTAGGCGTAACATTAAAAAAGTTCTCATATTCTACCTTACTCCAATAATGCCTAGCCCGTGCAGACAAATTCATACGCGCATTAAAATTATATATTCCATTTACGATACTGGTAAGCGTTGTAACCTTACGTCTTCCCGCAATAGGCACACCCGCTGCATTTCTAAATGCATAGCCATACTGCCCATTGTCTTCATCACGCTTTACATCGATATCTAAACTAAAATGATCATTGAACCTGTAACGGGGCGCAATGGTTAAACTGATGTAAGCATCATCATAAATAGGAGATTCGGCAAAACCTGCGTTGTACCTGAAAAAAAACTGTTTTCTACTATCGGAACTACCTGATAAGCCAGCGTACCAATAGCCCGTTCTTTTTATCATAACACCCGCTGTGCGCATTTCAAAATAATCATGCGTCCACTGAGGTTGTACATTTAATGTTACAGATGCATCCCAGAAATTTTTAAAAAACCAAAAAGCCCTTGTTTGAATTTCAAAATTGGTAAACACATTGGGCTTGTATAAATACGATGGCCTAAGGGTTAAGGTATAACTAGATTGTAAAAACTTTTTTGTGGGTTTAAACTGATTGTAACTAATTCTAGCAATACCAGAAAACTCGTTAGGTGCCAGCAAAAAACCCATATCATTAGGGTCATATCTATCTGACTCAATATTAGTATGTAATAAATACTGAATCTTACCACTCACTTTTGCAAATGCTAATAAACTTTTAAATCCCGTATAACTTTCAACCCCAGATATAGCACTCACTCTTCCATTCCAGATAAGTTGATGGGTATTGGTTTTATCAAACAAACTCGCATCAAGCCCCGTAACATTCGCATTTCGAGCACCACCACTGCGCCATACATTGCTATTGGTTAAGGTAACAGAAGATCTGCCCGAAAGTGCTTGATCCAGTACTAAAATATTATAATTGCTTAAAGGACTGGTTTCGTAATTTGTTTTAACACCTGTTGTTTTATCTAATATCGTGGCCGTTGTTGGTGCCACGACTGCATTGAATACACCAATTCCTAATTTCTTTTTATTTCTTCCAGAAAACTTAGTGGCATTGTATAATTGAGAGATACCCGGATTTGAAACAATCGATAAATTGCTATTGTTAGCCACTTTACGATTAACTGCATAATAACCATCTGGTGTTGCACCAATTCTTCTAGAATACAAGAGATTGGATTTATTAAATAACTCAATCCCTTCTGTAAAAAAGGGACGATTTTCTTGAAATTGAATTTCAAACGGCGACAGGTTTAATACCACATTATCAGAAACTACTTGGCCAAAATCCGGAATTAAAGTAGCGTCCAATGTAAAACTTTCATTGACACCATATTTAACATCCATTCCGCCACTGCGTAAAAAAGTATTACTAGTGGCCCTGTTGGCATAGGGTACCGATCTTGACCCAGCAGATATATAAGGCAATAAGGATAGTCGTAAAGGTGGAATTATATTTTTTAGTCCTGTGATATCACCAAACTGATTGACATATCCATTTTGATTGGGATCAATTTTATTCCAATACGCATTTTCATTACTTCCTCTATCATAGCGTTCAAAATTAACACCCCAGTCTTGAATTTCTTTTTTAGAAAATCGAAGCGCAGCATAAGGAATTTTCATTTCTACCGACCATCCATTGGGATGCATCTGAACCTTACTTTCCCAAACAGCATCCCAAGAATAATCGGAAGGTGGACCAAACTGACTACTCAAATTTGGAAGTAGTCTTGCATCGGATTGAACATTGCGCGTAGTAACTAAAAATTGAACCGCATTTTGATCATCATTATAGGTATCAAAAAAAACAGCAAAATAGTCTACGTCTTTACGCTGCTCCCCATCCCGTGCAGTTAATTGCTTTCTTATATTTTGTGGCTTGTTGTACAAAAAAGCACCCACATAAATGGCTTGATCGTCGTACAAAATAGAAACCCTACTATTATTAGATGCAGCAGCACCCAATTGAGGACTAATTTGAATAAAATTAATGGCAGAATCAGATTGAGCCCATATAAGCTCATCGAGTGCACCATCTATCTTTATTGCCGTGTTGATTTTGAGGGCTCCAATTTTTTTAGGTTGCGCAAAGCCAGCTATCACTGCTACCATCAAAAGAAGAACTATAATTATTTTGCGCATATATATAAAATGGGGCAAAAATAGACGAATCTACCTTTGCCCCATTAAAAAAAGTACCAATGGTTAAAATAAATAAACCAAGGCCTAATTAGTTAAGCTTACTTTTTAGTGTACTTACCTGTTCTTGCAAATTATTAACCATGCCTGCAAGCTGGTTTACGTCCCACCTTGGCACTGCACTCGCTTTTTGCAAAATATATACAGCCTTCCATACTTCTAATACATCCTCGGCATTTACATGGTATGGCTCATACTGCGGATTATCACTAATAAGCGTGAGGTTGTTCTTTTTTTCATTGTCGCGTACAATACGCTTGTACACCACGCCTTCGCTTTTGGAAAGCACTACGTAGGTGTTGCTATTTTTAACCTCATCAAAATTTTCTACTTTTTCTCCTACAATAACACTACCGCTTGGGGTTGGCAACATACTATCCCCTACTATCTCAAATGCACGGTACTGCCCCGGCGCTAACATGGGGAGGGTAAAGGTATTAAGCTCGTCTACAAATTCAGGATCGGCGTAACCTGCTAGGTATCCAGCAGCGGCTTTTACCGGCACAAAACTAATTTGAGCAGACTCGGCAATCATTTTTAATTGCCTGCGACTTTCGAGGTAAGAGACCCCTTTTGGCGTGCTGCCTGTAAGGTCTTGAAATAAGAAGTCCTCTAAACTGAGCTTGAACAAAGAACAAATGGCTTCCATCACCTCTAAACGAGGCTCTGCACGCTCTTCTTCGTAAGCGCCAACAAGGCTTCTTTTAATGTTTAGCTTATTTGCAAATTCTTCCTGGGTCCAACCACGCTGCTTGCGCAAGTGACGTAAATTTTTTCCGGCGTTTGACATAACTAATTGATTTAGCTGCAAAATACTAATATTTTTAGTATTACCAAATTTATTTTTAGTATTTTTCTATTTGTATCTTGCACCCATGGCAAAATCAGCAAAAACAAAGGAAATCCCAACCATATTAATAACCAATGATGATAGTGTAAGCGCTCCTGGCATTAAAGCCCTGGTAGAAGCCGTAAAAGGCCTAGGACGCATTGTAGTAGTGGCCCCAGATAAGCCCCAAAGTGGCATGGGACACGCCATTACCATAGGACACCCATTGCGCTTACAAAAAGTACACCTATTTGAGGGGGTGGAAACGTATAGTTGCAGTGGTACTCCCGTAGATTGCGTAAAACTTGCAGTAGACGTTGTTTTGCATAAAAAGCCTACGATTTGCTTGAGTGGTATCAACCATGGGGCCAACCACTCTATCAATGTGATTTATTCTGGCACCATGTCAGCGGCACTTGAAGCCTCTATCGAAAGTATTCCTAGCATTGGATTTTCATTACTCGATTATAGCATCGACGCCGATTTTTCTGGGGCAAAAAAATATGTACGCATCATTGTAGAAAAAATGCTTGCTGGTAAAACACTTGACAAACATTTATGCCTCAATGTAAATATCCCGGCAGTAGATGAAAAATTAATTAAAGGGATCAAAATTTGCAGACAAGCTTATGCCAAGTACGAAGAAAAATTTGACCAACGAAAAGATCCACACGGTAAAAAATATTACTGGCTCACTGGTGAATTTAAAAATCTAGAATCTGGTAAAGACACCGATTCATGGGCACTCAAACACAATTATGTAAGTGTGGTGCCTGTGCAATTTGATCTTACACACTATGGTCTTAAAAAGGCACTAGAAACAAAATGGAAATTATGATACTAAAAAGAGACGATATAAAACTTGGCATACTACTAGGTTGCCTAACCCCTATTGCTGGACTTTTCGGGTATTACTTTTTTAAATTTAGCCGTTTTACCTTGGCCGAATTTTTTGAAGTACTGATACTGCAAAAGTCTTTACTGACAGCCATTGTAAGCCTTTGCCTCATTTGTAATGCCGTCGTATTTACGCTCTATATCAATGCGCAAAAAGACAAAACGGCTAAGGGCGTGTTTATTGCAACTTGTTTGTATGCATTAGCGTCCTTAGCCGTTAAGTGGTTTTTATAGATTTACTTTTTTCTTGGTGGTAATTTTGATAACACCATCTTTTGCTTCAGCACCATATGCTTTAATGGCTGCATCGCCTTTTAAAACCTCAACCGACTTGATTTGGTCTGGAGAAATTGCATCCATTTCCTTTTTTGTTTTTTTCTCCCCATCAACAAAAATCAAACCAGGAGGATTTTGAGAAGAACCTTTCGGCTGAATTTCAACTTTTACCTTCTCAATCACATTACCTGAGGCATCAAAATTTTTGGCCATAAATTCAACATCTTTCAAGTTATTAGACTTCAATAAAATAGTTTTACCTTTTAATTCAACGGCATCTGTAGCCACATTATCAGACTTTAAGAAAACGGTTCCCCCATGAGATACAATTGTATCAGCTGAAATAACGATACGCTTTTCTTCCAATTTTCTTGGCTCTTCTAGTGCGCGACCTTTAATTACAATTCTACCATCCGCTAATTTTTCACCAGCTGCACCTTTTTTAGTTGTGATTTGTACCACACCCGCTTTACCCTTTTCACCAAAAACAGCTACGGCAGCTTGATCTTTTAAAATATTGATAGATTCAATTTTGGTTGGATCTATCACACTCATTACAGACTCGGAAATAACTTCTCCATCTAAAATAAATAACGGCTTTTGACCATTACTTGATGGACCTGCTCCGTCCATTCTGATCACAACTGATTTACTTTTTTCTTTTGAAGCGATCAATGTGTCTTCTGGTGAAATTTTATAGCCTTGAACAATCATCACTTTTTTAGTGGTGTCCATGACGACGGTACTAACTCCACGCTCTTGATTACTTAAATAATTTTCAATCCCTTTTAAAATACTTGCTGCCAACTTTTGTTGATAGCCCGCATCTTTCATTTTAGCAAGGTCCTTATTATTACTTAAGTAACCCGCCTCAATTAGTGCCGACGGGCATTGAACCGCTTGTAATACCCAAATGCCCATGCCTCTTGTTTTTACCCCATTAAATGGCGTGCCTACTTCTTGCAATGTAGCTGCTAAATGATTTGCCAATGTATAATTAGCATCATAATCAACTGCCTTCTCTTTTGAAGCCATATAAATTTCAGCACCTTCGTATTTAGTTTTGTTAGCAGCAGAGCCGTTTTGTATATTGTTCATATGAATAGAAACAAATAAATCTGGCGATTGTGCATTTGCGAATTCAGAAACAGCTACTACAGATTGTGTAACATCTGCATCACGCGTTAATACAAGTTTGATTTTTTCGTTTTTATTAAGGGCCTGCATTTGATTTACAATAGCAAGTGTTAATTGCGCCTCTGTTGTTCCATCTGCTGCAATAACACCTTTGTCTATTCCACCATGCCCTGCGTTTAACACGACAGTGTAGGTTTTTGAAAGTGGTGTAACAGTATTGTTATTTTCTTTTGCTCTAAAAGCAAACAATAAAACAACCACCGCTAAAAGAGGAAGTACAATAAGCCTTCTTAGATAATTGAAGGTTGGATTTTTTGTGTTGGTAAGCATTTTTAATCTTCGTTTAATGGGTGAAAAAAAGAATGGATTGGTGAGTGGAAATTGTTGTCCGGGATAAGCCGTAGTCAACAACATTTGAGCAAAGCTGGCGGCATCTCCATGTTCTACCGATTTTTTATCGGCAATAAATTCATGGATCATGTCCAGCTCTTTTTTGAGCAGCCAAAAGAAAGGATTGAACCAGCCAACAATCAAAATTAACTGCACCCCTATTTTATCAATAGAATGATACTGTTTAACATGCGTTAACTCATGTTGTAAAATTTGCTTGCCAGCAGGTGTTTGGATATCAATTTCGGCATTCCAAAAAATATAATTGAAAAATGAAAAAGGCGTCCCCTTTTCACGGGTCATTACTAAATAAAATTGTTGCAGGTTATTACACTCATAGGACTTATACATTTTATAGATTCGAAGTAGTGCAAATACCATTGCCGTTGCTAAAAAAAGCGAAACGCCAACATACAAATTTGGAAGAAGGGATATCCAATCAAGTGATTCTTGCTTTGAAGCAACCAGGGCTTCTATTTCAGAATTACCAGCAGCAACAACATTTAACAATTCTACTTGCCTAACACCAGCATGCTGCTGTTCCCAAACAATTTTAATAAGAGGAACCATCCAAGAAACTACGGCAACACCGAGTAAATAAAACCGGTTGTACTGATGGAATTTTTTATTGCGCAGCACGAGTAAATAATAAACCATCAAAACGGCACTGCACACAAGCACTTGTAATAAGTAATAGAGTGTAGGATACATGACTTATTTTTTTGATTGTTTTAATTGATTTAACAAGAGCTCCAATTCATGTACGCTAATTTCTTTTTGTTGTAACATACAAGAAACCGCTTCACTAAATGAACCTTCAAAATAAGCGTCCACCAACGATTTAATAGAGTTGGTAGAATACGCTTCTTTGCTAATGAGCGGAAAATATCGGTGCACACGGCCCATCGCTTCAACGCCTATATATCCTTTGTCTACTAATATTTTTACGAGTGTAGCTACTGTATTTGTATGCGGACGCGGCATAGGATAAGATTCTACGATATCCTTTAAATAGGCACTGGATAATTTCCATACCTGCTGCATCACTTGCTCTTCTGCTTTTGTTAATGGTTTCATGCACATTTACATTTGAAACACAATGCTAAAACTATTTTTTTAGTTTAACAACTAAATTTTTAGTTTTTTAACTATTTTTTTAGTTTTATTAACATTTCGGCCCTTCTAACGTAAATTGCAAGGAGCCTATGAAGTACTATATCATTGCAGGGGAAGCCAGCGGAGACCTACACGGCAGTAACCTGATTAAAGAAATAAAAACACTGGACCCTACTGCCAGTATTAAGGCCTGGGGTGGCGATTTAATGCAACAGGCGGGCGCCTCACTAGTTAAGCATTACAGAGACCTGGCATTTATGGGCTTTTTAGAAGTGATCAAAAACCTGCCCACTATTTTACAAAACATCCGGTTTTGCAAACAAGACATTGAAGCTTGGCAACCCGATGTACTGGTACTTGTAGACTATCCAGGATTTAATTTACGCATTGCCGAATGGGCTAAAAAAAATGGATTTAAAGTTGTCTACTACATTGCACCTCAGGTATGGGCATGGAAAGAAAACAGGGTTAAAAAAATGAAGCTGTGCATCGATAAAATGTTTTGCATACTTCCTTTTGAAAAAGATTATTTTAAAAATAAATGGAATTGGGATGTTACCTATGTTGGCCATCCACTCTTAAGTGTGATTGAATCCTTTAAAAGCACTACCCCACTTACAACAGATAATAAAAAAGTAATTGCATTACTACCAGGTAGCAGAAAACAAGAAATTATTAAAATGCTGCCGATCATGTTAAGTGTAACACCTCATTTTCCGGCATATACATTTATGGTGGCACAAGCACCCGGACAAGACGCTCCATTTTATAACCGCTTTTTAATGGGCTACTCTAATGTCACACTCATAAAAAACAGTACGTACGATTTACTTAGTATTGCAGACGCAGCGCTCGTTACAAGCGGCACTGCAACACTTGAAACAGCCCTATTTAAAGTGCCAGAAGTCGTGTGCTACAAAACCAGTAAATTTTCATACCAAATTGCAAAGAGGCTGGTAAAAATTAAATTCATCTCTTTGGTGAATTTAATTATGGATAAAGAGATTGTCAAGGAAATTATTCAAGAAAATCTAACGGAACAGCATTTGACAACTGCACTGCGTAATATCACAGAAAACGAGGGGCATAGAAAAGAAGTAATGAACAACTACGCGTCATTACATTCATTACTTGCAGCAGGTGGCGGAGATGCTTCTGCAAAAGTGGCTAAAGAAATTGTGGCGTATGCAGGACCAAAACTATTTATTGATGAGGGGTAATATCAGCGACTTAAATAAAATAATAAGCACCGCCATCAAAAACATAAACAGCGAAATCCGGTTCATACCATGCATGTATTTCATCCATTGAGTGCGCGGCTCATTGGGGTCTCTTTTTGAAATAAATAGATATTCTTTTAATTGCTTAAAAATAGACATGGTATATATTTTAATTCAAAGATACGCCACTATAAAATACTAAACACTTTACCCATTATCTTGTTATACTAGCTTACAATAATTTATATGAAAAAATATCGCCTACTTATTACCTGCTTTTTGATTGGCCTTGCAGCAATACCCTACCAAGTAGGCGCGCAAATAAACCCAGCAAAAATTGATATTATCAGGGACAGCTTTGGCGTACCACATATTTTTGGCAAAACAGATCCGGATGTAGCATACGGCCTTGCTTGGGCACATGCAGAAGATGATTTTGGCACTATCCAACAATCATTAATGGCGGGCAAATCTATGTTAGCGCAATACCAAGGTAAAAAAGGAGCTTCGATAGATTATATCATTCACTTATTACGCATTCCAGAACTTGTTGAGGAAAAATACGAATCTGATTTAAGTCCCGCATTTAAAAAATTACTAGAAGGCTACGCCGCCGGACTCAATGCATACGCGGCTGCGCACCCCAAAGAAGTGATGCTCAAAAAAATATTTCCGGTAACCCCCAAAGACATGGTGCAATATTCGGTACTACAACTCTGCGTGTTATCAGGCGCAGATAAAGCACTCAGTTCCATTTTTGGTGGTACGGTTCCATTACTCGAAAATTATAAAACGCAGGGTAGTAATGCTTTTGCCTTTAATAGCGCCAAAACCACCGACGGTCAGGTATACTTAGATATCAATGCACATCAGCCCCTGGAAGGACCTGTAGCTTTTTATGAAGCACATTTAAATAGCGAAGATGGCTGGAATATTATAGGCGCTAATTTTCCGGGCGCTCCCTGCATCTTACATGGCTGCAACGAATATTTGGGATGGGCGCATACAGTAAATGCGCCGGACAAATTAGACGTGTATCAATTAGAAATGAATCCTAAAAACAAATTGCAATACAAATTTGATGGCAAATGGGAAACACTTGAAGTAAAAACAGCACCATTAAAGGTGAAAATAGCTGGCGTTATCGCACCCCTTAGCAAAAAAGCATACTGGAGTAAATACGGGCCAACCATTATCACACCAAGAGGCGTTTTTTCGATTCGAATGCCTGCACAAATGGATATTAGAGGACTCGAGCAGTGGTATGCTTTTAACAAAGCAAAAAACTTTACCGAATTTAAAAACGCATTAAACATGTTGGCCATTCCTGGTTACAACATTGTATACGCGGACCGTTACGATACTATATATTATATTAGCAATGGTCGTATTCCGGTAAGAGATAAAAACTACAATTGGAAAACAACGCTACCAGGCAATACCAGCAAAACACTTTGGACAGATCTTCATCCGCTTTCTAGTTTACCGCAGGTGCTACAACCAAAATCGGGTTATGTTTACAACACCAACCACTCTCCTTTTCATAGCACATTTGGCACTGACAATCCTACTATCATTGATCCTACCATGGGTTACGAAACGCTAGAAAACAACAGGAGCATGCGTTTTGATGAACTCATTAAACCACTCAGTAAAGTAAGTTACGAAGATTTCAAGCGCATCAAATTTGACAGACAATTTCCATCTTCGTTTTATTTTCCTAGCAAAATTGATACGGTATTTTTATTGAACAGCACAGAATTCCCAGACATCGCAGACATCATTACGCAACTAGGTAATTGGAATAGAAATTCAGATGCAGAGAGTATTGGAGCAGGCACATTCTTTTTTGTGCAAGCAGCTGCTAGTAAAAACAAAGCGCTTTACTTACAAAACAAATCGATAAGTAAAATACTTGCCGCACAGCTATTACGAGAAGCCAAACAAACCATGCTAAAAGATTTTGGCAAAACAAATATTGCACTGGGAGAAGTTCAAAAACTAGTTCGTGGCAGTAAAGAAATTCCACTTCCAGGCTTACCGGATGTACTTGCCCCTATGTACTCCATTCCTTACAAAGATGGCAAATGGAAAGGCAACCAGGGAGACGCATACATAGAGCTGGTAAGGTTTACAAAAGACGGACCGCAAATAGAATCACTCAATGTATACGGCGCCTCTGCAAAAAAAGATTCGCCACACTACACCGACCAAATGGAAATGTTTACGCGTCAGCAAACAAAAAAGATGACCTTAAACAAAGAGGAAGTGTACAAAAATGCGAAAAGTATTTACCATCCGCAGTAAACCCTTATTTTAAAAAAGGAGCCAAATGTGAAGTAATCTGTTTGGTTTCAATAATAAAACCATCATGCCCATAACTAGAATCTATTTCTACGAGTTGCGCATTGGGTAAATGAGCCGCCATAAAACGCTGCTCTTCTAGTGGACACAAAATGTCACTTTTAATCCCAATAATAAGTGTTGGAATTGTGATTGTATGTAAGACTTGCTGCAACTCCATTCCTCTTGCTCTCGACAAGTGATGGCTATCCATTGATTTGGTGAGTAGCCAATAAGAATAAGCGTTAAATCTATTCACGAGTTTATCCCCTTGGTAGTTGATATAAGAAGACGCTTTATAACCATCTATTTTTTTAATATCAGCATCGGTTTGCGCTTCTTTAAAAATCGAATAATTACGGTAGGTTAACATGCCAATAGCACGCGCTGCTTTTAAGCCAGCAGCACCTGCATTTGCATCCAAACTATTCCAAGTTGGGTCAGCCTCAATAGCCAACCGCTGTGCAGCATGAATAGCAATGCCCCATGCACTTTCTGATGCCGATGTGGCAATTAAAAATAATTTTTGAACGCGCGTAGGTTCCTGCAAAGCCCATTCAAGTACTTGATACCCTCCCATACTTCCACCCATTAATAAAGCAATGGAATGAATGCCAAGCGCCTCTCTTAAAATGATATGCGCTTTAACCATATCTCTAATGGTTACCGCAGGAAAACTTGAATAGTAAGGAGCACCTGTATTTGGGTTGTCAGTTAGTGGGCCAGTAGATCCATAACAAGAGCCAATGATATTTGCACAAACAATAAAATAATCTTGTTCATTAATAAGCGAGTCATTTCCTACCAAACCTTTCCACCAATCAGATGCGTTGGCATTGGCTGTTAAGGCATGACAAACCCATGCCACATTGGTGCCTGATGCATTTAGCGTACCATAAGTATGGTAAGCAATGGTTAAACTAGGCAATACCTCTCCGCATTCTAAAACGAACGGCTGTTTGTTTATTAAGTATTGAGTTTGAGAGTGCATGAGGTACAAAATAACTACACTTTAATCACTAGACATAAAATATTTTAGAAAGCTTGCAGCGGTAGGTTGTTTATGAACCTTACCTTTGCTGCAAAGCATCTATACATACTATGTCAAAGCCGCAAACAGACGCCATAAGAATTAGAACCACGCAAACAAATGAAATGGAACATAGCAGTCCACTTTATTTGACGAGTAGCTTTTGTTTTGATGATGCAGAAAGTATGCGCGCTGCTTTTGCAGATGAAACTGACGATAATATTTATAGCAGATTCAGCAACCCCAATGTGCAAGAATTTACAGATAAAATTTGCGCACTAGAAGGTGCCGAAGCAGGTTACGCAACATCGTCTGGTATGAGCGCCGTTTTTGGATCTTTTATGGCGCTATTAAAAAAGGGTGATCATTTACTTTCTTGCAATTCTATTTTTGGTAGCACACACACCGTGATTACAAAATACCTTCCTAATTATGGTATCGACACATCGTATGTGTTAGCCACAGCAACAGAAGCAGAATGGGAAGCCGCTATTACTCCAGCTACTAAAATGATTTATTTAGAAACGCCTACCAACCCAGGGCTAGATATTTTAGATGTAGAAATGATAGGCAGGGTTGCTAAAAAACACAACCTTATTTTAAACGTTGACAATTGTTTTGCAACGCCTGTAAACCAACGCCCCATAGACTTTGGTGCCGATTTAGTAGTACACTCTGCAACTAAATGGATAGATGGACAAGGTCGTGTATTGGGGGGCGTGGTCGTTGGCAAAAAAGAACTCATCAAAAATATTTACCTGTTTTGCAGAAGCACAGGACCTGCACTTTCTCCATTTAATGCATGGCTTTTAAGTAAGAGTATCGAAACATTAGATGTTCGCATGGAAAGGCATGCATCTAACGCTTTATTTATTGCAGAGGCATTAGAAAATCATGCAGCCATTGCAACACTGCGTTATCCTTTTTTAGCAAGTCATCCACAACATGCTATTGCTAAAAAGCAAATGACAAATGGTGGCGGCATTGTTTGTTTTGAATTAAAGGGTGGATTAGAAGCTGGAAAAGCATTTTTAAACCAATTAAAAATGTTGTCATTAACAGCAAATCTTGGAGATACCAGAAGCATCGCCTCTCACCCTGCAAGTACTACGCATGCAAAACTTTCAGAAGCTGAACGCCTCGCCGTTAATATTACACCCGGACTAATTCGTATCAGTGTAGGACTTGAACATAGAGATGATATACTAGCTGATATCACACAAGCACTCGCCGCTATTTAGCCGCATATTGAATACCCCCTAGTATATGTATCAAAAAGAGTGGATCTGAAAAAGATTCGTTGGTATGCCCAAGTTCTGTGTAAAACGCTTTACCACCATCAAATTTATGGTACCAGGCCATTGGATGTGAAGCGCCCATTTCACCACCTTCATAAGATTTTTCATCGATGTTAATGAGGATATGTAAACCTGGTTGCATGTCTTTAAAATTGTACCATTCGTCAAAACGTTTCCACTGCGCAGGTAAATGTTTGGTAGACTTATGACTGCCATCTACAACATTTAATACTGCTTCCTGCTGTTTAGGATGACTTTTAAAATAACCACCCACCAATTGATTGTACCAAGGCCATCCATACTCTGTATCGGTAGCTGCATGTATCCCCACAAAGCCTCCGCCATTGTTAATATACTTTTTAAATGCAGCCTGCTCCGCTTCATTAAATACATCGCCTGTGGTGCTCATAAAAACAATAGCACTGTAGGTATCTAAATCTGGTTGTAAAAAAGTAGCCGATTCGGATGTTGTATCTACCAACATATTATTGCTTTGACCTAGTTTTTGGAGTGCCGCAACCGCTACCGGAATAGAACTATGGTAGAAGCCTTTTGTTTCAAAAAATACCAATATTTTAACCTGCTTTGCAGGATTTACGGCTGCTGAAACAGCTCCCATAATACCGAGTGCAATTAATAAGAAAGCAATGCGGAAAAGGTTTGATTTATTTTTCATAAATAACGTTTGAAAATTACTTAAATTGAACCCTAATGTAAGAAAAACGATTAACAATTTGCTTATGAAAATGAAAACAGGAATCATGCTAGCCGCCATGATGTTTTTACAATATTACATTTGGGGTGCCTGGTATGTAACAATGGGGCCTTACATGGATAACTTATTTAAAGCAGAAGGTCAAAATGTAGTAGACCTTGCCAAAGGCGCTACCTATGGCGCTGGTGCTATTGCTACCATGCTCTCTCCTTTTTTTGTAGGCATGATTGCAGACCGTTTTTTTGCTGCACAAAAAATTATGGGTATCCTGCACATTATTGGCGCCGCACTATTATTGTATGCAACTAAAATGACGGCTACCACTTCTTTTTACTGGGTAATACTTGCCTATTCTTTACTATACATGCCAACCATTGCTTTAAGCAATAGTGTTGCATTTGCACAAATGAGTGATCCGGGTAAACAGTTTCCATGGATTCGCGTTTTTGGTACACTGGGTTGGATTGTAGCGGGTCTTGTGATTTCTAAACTAGCTATTGGCGAAGGAGAAACCACTTTTATTATTGCTGCTGGTGCTTCTGCACTATTAGGCGTATTTAGTTTTATTCTCCCTAATACACCACCAAAATCTACAGCTAACAACACGTCATTTGGTGCCATTTTTGGCGCGGATGCTTTTGTATTACTAAAAGAAAGATCGTTTTTACTATTTTTTATTGCCGCCATATTAATTTGTATTCCCTTATCATTTTACTACGGATTTGCAGGTTCATTTTTAGGTGAGTTTTGGGGTGCTAATACTGCCGCTAAAATGACAATGGGTCAAATGTCAGAAGCTTTATTTATTATCACCATCCCGTTTTTATTTTACAGACTAGGTGTTAAAAAAATGCTCGTACTAGGCATGGCGGCATGGGCTATTCGCTACATATGTTTTGCGTATGGCAATATGGATGCTGAGTGGCTACTCTATGCTGGTGTTATTTTACACGGCATCTGTTACGATTTCTTTTTTGTAACAGGCTATATGTACACAGAAAAAATGGCTGGCGAAAAAATTAAAAATGCTGCGCAAAGCTTATTTACATTTGCAACCTATGGTGTAGGTATGTTTATTGGCACTAATTATAGTGGATATGTAGCAAACGCCTACAACCAAAGCATTACTGTTAATGGCGTTACATCGCAACAACATATATGGGAAACCATTTGGTTGTACCCTGCCGTTATTGCAAGTATTGTACTCGTTTTATTTGTTTTATTTTTCAAAGAAAAAAAGCAGCTTGCTGCTTCATAATTAAAAGATCATGAAAAACATTGCTATGTTAGGTTCCGGCTTTATTGGCCGTTTTTATGCCGAAGCTTTACAAGGTTACAGAAGTAGAGACAAAGTGGTTTCTATTTATTCTCGTAGAGAAGAGTCTGCTAAAAAGTTTGCAGAAGATTATGCATGTGCGCACTGGACCACCGAAATGGAAGAAGCCATTGCGCATCCAAGTGTAGACATTGTATGTATTGCACTTCCTAATAATTTACATGAAGCAGCAGTGATGCTTTGTTGTAAACATAAAAAAGCCGTGATGACCACTAAGCCACTTGGCCGTAATGCTGCAGAAGCAAAGCGTATGTTACTTGCGGTAGAGGAAGCAGGTATTTTTAATGGCTACCTAGAAGACCTTGTATACACGCCTAAATTTATTAAAGCAACGCAGTCTGTTAAAGAGGGTGCACTGGGTAGAATATTATGGGCTAAATCTAGAGAAACACATCCTGGCCCACACAGCGAATGGTTTTGGGATATTGAACAAGCAGGCGGTGGTTGTATTTTAGATTTAGGATGCCACTGTATCGAAATTGCACGTGGTTATATTGGCAAAGACATTAAGCCCATAGAGGTGATGTGCTGGGCAGATACGCAAGTAAAACCCATCGATGCAGAAGACCATGCCATTGGTCTTGTAAAATATGAAAACGGCGCCATTGGTCAATTTGAAGTAAGCTGGACTTTTAGAGGTGGCTTAGATTTAAGAGATGAAGTAATGGGTACCGAAGGCACTATTTGGATCAATAGTTTTTTACGTACCGGATTTGACATGTTTACTACCGGAAAAGGTGGCGACTATATTGCAGAAAAAGCAGAGAGCGATAGTGGCTGGTTATTTCCAGTAGGTGATGAGTTAAATGAACTGGGCTACAACCACATGTTTATGGATATGTTTAATGCCATGGAAAAAGGCGTAGATCCCAAAGAAACATTTTATGATGGCTATGTAGTAAACGCTATTATTGACGCGGCTTACAAGTCTGCTAAAACAAAATTATGGGAGCCCGTACAACTAGACATTTGGAGAGGACAAACAGGCCTTACCAAAGAAAGCCATTTAGTAGAATACGATGCGGATCATTATTTAATTAAAGAAGAAATGACGCATTACGGTGCGAAAAAATTAATTCTTAAACATAAGACCACCGGAAAAATATCCGATCAAATTATTGAATAAGTTTTATATCAAACATCTAACAAAAAAGGGAGACACTATATGTCTCCCTTTTTTAATGCTTCTACTGCAAAGTTTGCAGCGCGCGCCGTTAATGCCATATACGTAAGTGATGGATTTTGATTGGCGCTCGATGTCATACATGCGCCATCCGTTACAAAAACATTTTTTGCATCCCACACCTGATTGTTTCCATTTAATACCGACGTTTTTGGATCTCTACCCATTCTGGCCGTTCCCATTTCATGAATACCATGCCCAATAGCGTGTCCGTTATCGTAGCTTGAAATATTTTTTGCACCACCTGCTTCTAACATTGCTTTTAATTCTGAAACAATGTCTTTACGCATGTCAAGTTCATTTTGTTTGAGCTCGCAATCCATAGACAGCACGGGTAAATTCCATTTGTCTTTTTTAGTGGGGTCTAAGGATATTTTATTTTCGTGATACGGCAGTATTTCTCCAAACCCAGTAGCGCCAATAGTCCAAGAACCAGGCTCTGTAAGGGCTTCCTTAAATGCTGCTCCAATAGAAAGCTCTGCAACTTCTCTACTCCAACCTTCTCTACCTGCACCACCCTGGTATCCAAAGCCACGCAAATAATTTCGTTTATCTGTACCCATGTTTACAAATCTTGGAATATAAAACCCGTTAGGTCTTCGGCCATACACATATTTATCTTCAAAACCTTCGATGGTTCCAGACGCACCTAAATTATAATGGTGATCCATTACATTGTGCCCAAGCTCTCCACTGCTACTTCCTAAACCACCTGGCCAAATATCTGTAGCCGAATTAAATAATACCCACGCAGAGTTTAATGCAGACGCATTTAGGAAAACAATTTTAGCATTAAACGTGTATGTTTTATTGGTTTCCGAATCGAGCACTTCTACCCCATCTGCTTTTTTAGTATTCTTATTGTATAAAAGTTTAGTAACAATAGAAAAAGGCCTAACGGTTAAATTGCCCGTTTTTAAAGCGGCTGGCATTGTGGAAGACTGCGTACTAAAATAACCGCCAAATGGACAACCTTCCCAACATCTATTTCTAAATTGACAATTGGTTCTTCCTTCGATTGCTTTTGTTAAATTGGCAACTCTTCCAATAATTAAATGCCTATCTCCTTTAAATTTTTCTTTAATTCTTGCAGCCACATCTTTTTCTACACAGTTTAAATCCATGGGTGGCAAAAATTGACCATCGGGTAAATGCGGAAGTCCTTCTAGTGACCCACTAATGCCTGCAAATTTTTCTACATGATCATACCATGGCGCAATGTCTTTGTAACGAATAGGCCAATCAACACCAACCCCCTCTTTCCCGTTGGCTTCAAAATCTAAATCACTTAAACGGTAGCTTTGTCTACCCCACAGTAATGACCTACCTCCCATTCTATAACTTCTCCACCAGGTAAAAGGTTTAACCTCAGTGTACGGACAATCTTCTTCATTGGTCCAGGCGTCCATTACGCGTTCGTTGGCAGCCCACCCTCTATGAATTACAGGATACTTTTCTTGTTGCTCCTTACTAGTTCTTCCACGGAGTGGCGTATCCCATGGATCATCATTAACCCCTTTATAGTCTTTAATATGCTGATGGTCTTTGCCGCGTTCTAAGAGTAAAACTTTTAACCCTTTTTCGGTGAGTTCTTTTGCGGCCCATCCACCACTAATGCCAGATCCAATAACAATGGCATCATACGTATTTCCGGCCGTGGCTTTTGTATTGAGGTATGCGGTATCTGACATGAGTTTAGATTTTTTATTTTAAAGTTTGCCTTTATTTATTTGCTCCACTGCATAATTAGCAGCACGTGCTGTTAGTGCCATAAAAGTTAACGAAGGATTTTGTGTACTGGTAGATGTCATGGCGGCACCATCTGTAACAAAAACATTTTGGCACAAGTGCATTTGATTCCACTCGTTTAATAAAGATGTTTTTGGATCTCTACCCATTCTTACGCCACCCATTTCATGAATATCGAGGCCAGGCGCTTGCTTGCTATCATATGAAGCAATATTTGTGCAGCCCGCTTTCTCTAACATCTCTTTACCTTGCTTTATAAAATCCTGCAATAATTTTTCGTCGTTATCATCATAATCAATAGAGGTGATAATTTGAGGAATACCCCATGCATCTTTTAATGTGGGATGCAACCGCACATGGTTACTTTCTTTTGGAATCGTTTCACCTTGCATCATCATAAAAATACTCCATGGACCTGGCTCTGTGAGCGCTTCTTTAAAAGCCGCACCAACACCTTCGGCGCTTGCCTTTCCTCTACTTGCACCAAAGAAAACCATATACCCACGTAAAAAATCAGTTTCCTGTTTATGCACGTTTCTAAAATTAGGCATCATTACCTGCGTTGGTCTACGGCCATAATAATACTGATCTAAATGACCTTCATAATTGGCGGTAATACTTCCTCTATAATTATGAAACGCAATATACTTTCCTAATAAACCATTGTCGTTACCAAGACCATTCGGAAATCTTTTGGATGTAGAATTTAATAGTATCAAATTGGTATTGATGCAAGCCGCATTTACAAAAATGATTTTTGCATAAAATATAATTTCCTCTTTGGTGACAGCGTCAATCAATTTTACACCCGATGCTTTTTGTGTAGCCTCGTCATAAATAATAGAATGCACCACAGAGTTTGGACGTAGCGTTAAATTTCCTGTTTTTTGGGCCCAAGGAAGTGTAGATGCATTGCTACTAAAATATCCACCAAATGGGCAACCTCTTTCGCATAAACTTCTTGCCTGACACTGGCCTCGCCCCTGCTCCAAATGCAATGGGTTTGGTTTTGTTAAATGCGCGCAGCGCCCCTGAATAACGCGTCTATCTTTATAAGTAGTATTAATTTTATTGACCAATTCTTCTTCCACACAGTTCATTTCCCAGGGAGGTAAAAAATCGCCATCCGGAAGTGTATCCAACCCGTCTTTATTACCACTAATGCCAGCAAATTTTTCTACGTATGTATACCATGCATCAATGTCTTCGTATCTGATAGGCCAGTCCACCGCAAAACCATCACGCTTGGGCCCTTCAAAATCATATTTACTCCACCTTTGTGTTTGTCTTGCCCATAGTAAAGATTTTCCTCCTACTTGATATCCTCTAATCCAATCGTAGGGTTTTTCTTGCACGTAAGGGTGTTCTGCATCTTTTACAAAAAAGTGTTCCGACGATTCGCCAAATGCATAACATTTAGAAACGATGGGATTTTCTTTTTTAAATGCGGCTGATTTTTTATTACGGTGCGCAAACTCCCAAGGATTTTTGGTGGCGGTTGGATAATCTTTTAAATGCACTACGTCTCTACCTCTTTCTAGTACCAATGTTTTCAATCCTTTTTCGGTCAGCTCTTTGGCAGCCCATCCGCCACTGATTCCGGAACCAATTACAATCGCATCAAATGTATTAGAAGGCATAAAATTACTTTTCGTTAAAGCTATTGGTATTTAAATTACAAATATTTACGAGTACTTCTACTGATTTCTCCATATCAGTTACCCCCACCCATTCGTGCTTGCTGTGAATAGCCTGCATACCGGTAAATATATTGGGGCAAGGAAGGCCCATAAAACTTAATCGGGAGCCGTCCGTTCCGCCTCTAATGGGCTCTTTAACCAATGTGAGCCCTGCTTTTTCATAAGCCGCTTTTGCCAGCGCCGAAATATGTGGGTGCTGGTCAATAATTTCTTTCATATTCCGGTACTGCTCCGTTACAGAACAGGTAATGGTTGCGCCTGGGTATTTGGAGACAATGTTTTGCGCTAGATCAAATAATTTTTTTTCGTGCACCGCCAGTGTTGCGGTATCAAAATCACGCACAATACATTCGATGGTTGCTTTTTCCTGAATACCCTGTACACCCACTGGATGCACAAAACCTTCTTTGCCGCTGGTGGCTTCCGGACACCAAGCATCTTTTGGTAACGCCGCTACAATTTCTGCAGCAACTTTTAAGGCATTCACCATTTTACCTTTTGCATATCCAGGATGTGCACTAACGCCATCTATTACAATCGTTGCAGCGTCTGCACTAAATGTTTCATCTTCAAAACTACCTAGCTCGCCGCCATCTAGTGTAAACCCAAAATGAGCACCTAGTTTTGATAGATCTAATTTTTCGGTACCTCTACCTACTTCTTCATCAGGTGTAAATAATATTTTAATGTCGCCGTGTTCAAGATCTGGATGCGTTGTTAAATAATGCGCCATATCCATAATAATAGCTACGCCACTTTTATCATCGGCACCAAGTAGTGTGTTACCACTCGCTGTAATTACTGATTTTCCAATATGATTTTTTAAATACGGATAGGCTTCTGTGGTAATAACCTGGCTATTGTCATCAGGTAAAATAATAGGTGCCCCCGTGTACCCTTTATGCAGTATGGGTTTGACGCCTGTGCCACTGCAATCAGGCGCTGTATCGATATGACTACAAAAACATATAACGGGCACCTTTTTAGTGGTATTACTTGGTATGGTTGCATGGGTATACCCATGCGCATCAATATGAACATTTGCAAGACCCATAGCTCCCAATTCTTTTTCTAATAACTGCGCAAGTTGTAACTGCTTTGCAGTGCTAGGAAAACATGTAGCCGAAGGATCACTCTGCGTATCAATTTGTACATAACGGAGGAATCGTTCGGTAACCGTAAAATTATAAGCTGTCATCATGGTTTTAAATGTACGAAAAAGAGCCGCTCTACTATGGTAGAGCG
>CAJBRT010000033.1 GCA_903958045.1 uncultured Bacteroidota bacterium
GCTTTATATTGGGAAGCAAAAATGATGCAGGCTGTTGCTGCATTAAAGAATAAAAACTATACAAGTGCAATTCAATTTATTCAAGAGGCGCAAGAATGGCCAGAAAATTTAGGCGCAGGTAAACCTTATGAATCTGATATAGACAGTAGGCTAGAGCAGTACTTACAATATGTTTGTTTGAAGCAATTAAATAAATTAGATAGCGCACAAGTATTGCTTAAAAATATTACTGCATTTAAACCAGGCATTTACAACACCATTAAAAATTTTCAGGCAGCCAACAATTTAATTACCAAGTGGGCTTACAATGAGCTACATGAAAGCTTTGATTGGAATGCATGGATGCAAACTCAAATCAATAAATACCCTCAATTTAAAGAAGCCTTTAACTGGGTATTAAGCAAAGCAAATAATAACAATGACAGCGGCCTAGCATCTGAAGATCCTTGGATGCGCGTTATTGATGAGAGTATAGAAGCATTACAACTCAATAATCATGATGCATATATTTTTATCCAAAAAACAGAAAGAAGAAATGATCAAACAAAATGGGAACTAATATGGGAGGACAATTTTAATAAGGGATATTTAGACACCAGTTATTGGAGTAAAATTGGTTTATTTTCTACCCCTAAATGGAAAATGCCTAAAGAAAAATGGAGAGACAATACAGGCTGCTTTAGATACATCACTGATACCGATGATAGAGTTGTACAGTTTGATAATGAAAATATTATTTTAAGAGGCATTGTAAACAATGATACCATTAACGGAGATCCAAGACCTCTTTTAACAGGGGGCATTTATAGTTACAATAAATTTGCTTTTCAATATGGACGCATAGAAGTGCGTGCTAAATTAGATGCTGCCCATGGAGCTTGGCCTGCCATTTGGATGCTTTCTGAAAAAGATATGTATCCAAATCAAAACAATGGAGAAATGGATATTATGGAAAGGCTCAATCATGATGGTTTTGCTTATCAAACAACACACAATCATGCTACCATAACATTAAAACAGGAAGTGCCTAAAAAATTTAATACGGGAAAAATTGAACCTAACGGCTATAACACCTACAGCGTAAGTTGGTACCCCGATAAATTAGTGTATGCTATTAATGGTATTGAAACCATCACCTATCCAAAAGTTGCAGGTGGTAGTTCGTATCAATGGCCCTTTGATCAGCCCTTTTACTTAATTATTGATCAGCAACTTGAAGGCAGCTGGCCTGGCAAAGTCACCAATTTAAAGGAGCTACCTATAAACATGACTGTTGATTGGGTTAAACTATATCAGTAATTATTGTATACTGCTGATTATCAGCTTATTAAATAATTTTCTTTCCCCCGAGTTAACAATTTGATAATACAGGCGGCGGTCTATTTGCGTTGTATTTTAAGACCTTTACAATCAATTAATTAAACAAAAGATCGTCATGGATTTTAACTCTATTTTCAAAGTATTCTTACCAAAAGACCGCGTATTTTATCAACTATTCGAAGAAGTTGCAGAACATGTACACGAAATGGGCATCAAACTTAAAGAAATGGTGAACGAGGCTGACCCTGATAAAAGAGCGAGCATTTTGGCCCAAATAGAAAATCTAGAACATACCAACGACGATTTAACCCATAACATTTTTACAGAACTAGGTAGAAATTTTATCACCCCTTTTGATAGAGAAGACATTCACTACCTGGCTACATCGCTAGATGACATCGCTGATTATATTTATGCTTCTGCTAAAAAGATTAATTTTTACAAAATCAATCCTAACGATTTAGGTATTCATAAATTAACTGAACTCGTTTTACAAGGTACCATCGAAACTAAAAAAGCAGTACTCGGACTTCGTGATATGAAAAATATCAAAGAAATGACGGATGCAATGATTAAAGTTAATAGCATCGAAAACCAAGCTGACGACGTGTTTGATATGAGTATCGAAAAGTTATTTGAACAAGAGAATGATTTCAAAATCATTATCAAAAAAAGAGAGATCTATCAAGTACTTGAAATTGCGACAGACAAAATCGAAGATGTTTCAAATGTAATTGAATCAATCATTATCAAGTACGCTTAATTAAAGAATAATGAGTTTATTAATTATCATTATCGCATTAGCGTTAATATTTGATTATATCAATGGTTTTCATGACGCAGCAAATTCAATCGCTACGGTTGTATCAACAAAAGTACTAACGCCATTTCAGGCTGTATTATGGGCTGCACTATTTAACGTAGTGGCATTTTTTATTTTCAAAGACCACGCTGTTGCCAATTCAATTAGCAAAACCGTATTCAAAGACTTTATTACACTCCCCGTAATTTTTTCTGGGTTATTAGCAGCTATTTTTTGGAATTTACTTACCTGGTGGTATGGCATACCTTCTTCATCTTCACACACTTTAATTGGAGGCTTTGCAGGTGCTGCAATTGCGCATGCCTTAACAGTAAAAGGGATCAACTACCCTTGGTCTAAAATTGTAGATAGCCATACCATTTTAATGACAGTATTTTTCATTTTTTTAGCGCCCATCATTGGTATTGTAATATCGGTGTTTATTACAGTCGTGACCATTATGCGTAATATTTGGCTTCGGATTGCAATCATTATTGTGGTAACACTTGGTACAGCAGTATTATTTGACAATTTCGAAAACAATAAAATGAACGAAAACGTTCAGAAGTTTTACGGTATAGATAAATATCAAAAAGAGGTAGCTAGTATCAAAGAAGAACTTGAAACCAAAGAAGGTAATAGCGCCTTACTTGCAAAACTGGCGCTCAACCAAGAAAAATTAGATAAGGCATCGGTTTACTATAATCATGTTAAACCACTTGTTAACGACTTTGACAATTCAAGTGCGAATACAATTGCTAAAATTGCAAATGACAGTGGATGGCTTAAAAGTGCTGCTGCCAGCAAAATTAAAGACGCTGTTAGAAATGCAAATGACTATTTGGTATTGGAATCCAAAGCACCGTCCGACAATGCTGCAAGAGCAGAATATGATATTGCAAAAGAAAAAACAGAAGGGTATAAAGAACCTTTAAAATTATATTTAGCTGGCGAAATTTCGATGGACTCTGCGATCAAAGCAGTAAATGCGATTTATCCAATTAAGCCACAAAATATTGATAAAGTCAAGAAAAAGATTGAGAAATTTAATATCGAAAAATTATTTGCTAGTGAAATTGACAAAGCGGATAACTCGATGATTGTTTATGGTATTTTAATTTCTTCTTTAATTTTTATTTTGATTTATTTATATGTTGAAAAAATAAAAACACCAACTGCTTATACGGTTGCCTACATGTTTAAGAAATTACAGCTATTTAGTTCAGCTGCATTTAGTATTGGACATGGTGGTAACGATGCTCAAAAAGTAATGGGTATTATTGGAGCTGCTTTAATTGCGAGTGGAATCATACAAGATTTTGGACAATTACCAAGTTGGGTACCAATTGCTTGTTACTTATCCATTGGGCTTGGCACCATGAGCGGTGGTTGGAAAATTGTAAAGACAATGGGATCAAAGATCACCAAAGTAACACCGCTAGAAGGCGTTGCTGCTGAAACAGCGGGTGCATTTACCTTATTTTTTACAGGACAAATGGGTATCCCAGTATCAACTACACATACCATTACAGGTTCAATTATTGGAGTAGGTGCAACCAAGCGTTTAAGCGCTGTTAGATGGGGTGTAACGACCAATTTATTATGGGCTTGGGTACTTACCATTCCTGTGAGTGCAACACTTGCGGCTATTACTTACTTTATTGTTACGCTTTTTGTAAAATAGTCTAAAATTTTGGACATTTCATTTTAAAAGCTTTGCTTTTATTGTCCAATATGTAAATGAGTGAGAATTCGGAGGATTGATAAAATCTCGAAGAAGCTAGTGTAGTGCCGGCAGCAATGTCATACGTAAAGCCTGCTCTAATATGATTCCATTCGAGTCCAACGTATGGAATCATGGTTTCTTTTACTCGGCTCCAAAGTCCAGCATATAGTTCAAGTCCATTTTCGGTTCCCAAATAATAACTAAACGCCCCTCCCACCAAAAGCTCGTTGGTGTTCCCTTGCTGTTGGTATTGAAAACTGGTATGCAGTGATGCGGCACTTGACAAAGAAAAATAAGCACCGCCATGAACATTAACCCTACTGTTTGTAAAATATGTAGGCGTAATAAAACCAACCGTAGGTTTTGCAAAATGATAATAAGAAGCACCTACATAAAATATATTATCATCAGAAGTAGAGCCTGTATATAAAATACCTGCATTGATATCGGTGGTGTTTTTAGTAAAATTATTTCCAAGAATCATCTCTGCCGAACTGCCTGTAAATCCACCTGCGGTTAATTGATCTTCAAAATTAGCCTTTAATGGATCAAAACGGTACATACTATAATTTACCTGAAAACCAAGTGCAATAGAATGATTGGCGTTTTCATCGAGTGCTTTACTATAACTTACCGATGCTGCTATATTATTATCATTGAGTAATTTATTGCCACTCTGATCCGATAAAATTAATAAACCAACACTTAATTTATCATCTTCTCTAATGTACTTTTTTAAAATAGGCGCATCTAACGATAGTGTTTTTGTCGCATAAGGATTATTAAATTCAGGTAACTGGGTTCTACTATTTAAAGCTGCGCGAAGTGATCCACTAAAATTTCCGGTGTTGGCAGGATTGATCGTTAATGGCGATGCAAAGAATTGTGAAAAATGCGGATCCTGTGCATAAGAATATGCATGAACAAATAACACTGCAATTAATGAAAATATTTTTCTCATGCTACTTATCTTATTACGCTAATGTTACCCTTATGAATTTCTAATTCCCCAGTTAACAGTTCAATTACAATTTGATACACATACGTACCTTGTGCCACTAGCTGTCCATTGTAATAACCATTCCATCCAAAACTGATATCATTGGTTTTACCATTTGTTCTTTCAAACATTTTTTGACCCCATCTATTAAATACTTGAAACTGTTTTACCTGTTTTACATCTTTACCGGCTATCACATAAAACACATCATTTAAACCATCGCCATTGGGTGAAAATGCATTGGGTAGTGCTATATGCGATCTATGATATGCATTTACTTGAAGCGTGGCCGAATCTTTACAAAAAAGTGCGGTGGTTCCAACGATTTTTAATAAAGTATTGGTATTGGTAGTTAAAACAGGCGTTAAGCAGTTACTACAACTTAGCCCTTTTGAAGGGGTCCAAACAATCGTGGTTGCTTTATCGCCACTATTAATGGGTTGTAAAGTGGTAGGATCTCCTCTGTAAACATCGATCTGTGTAGGATTAAACCGAATCGAAAATGGAACATACGAGACACTTGTTTTGTTGTTTGCAGTATTATTTTCGAAAGGCGTAAGTCCACTATTTACATAAGCCACCACATTGGTAACATTTTGATTGCGCACGATATGCGTAATGGTTGCGCAGTTTCCGGCAAATGATGTACTCGCCAAAATCCATCCAGCACCTAAAAATTTACTAGTAGGCAGGGTACTATCACTATCAAAATAGCGTATTTGAGTAGGCTGATATAAACTAGTGTATTGGTTATCTAAACAAACTGTACTTGTTATTTGTAAACTATCATTTTTATAACAACGTACCATTAAATTATTGATAGATACATCAACCGGAAACACATTAATAGTTGCAAAGGTCGAATCTTCACAACCAAATACACTGATAGCATTTGCCTTAACAAGGGTTGTGTCCATTACAGAGAGTACTGGATTTGAACAAGTCGTACAACTTAGCAAGCCCTTACTAGAAGACCATTTAATAGATGCCAATTTATCGGGAGCCGAACTATCTTTAATAACAAGCGTTGTATTGACAAATACCGTTGTGTCACTCGGAATAACAAATAACCTGAATCTAAAATCTTTTCTATTTGTTCTATTATTACCCTCATTTAATTCTGACACACTATTTTCCTCATCAAATACAAGCGAAATAGAATCTAAATTTAAACGTGGTGCTTTTACAATATGGGTATATACTTTTTCGCACTTACCTAATATCATTTGATCTGTAACAAAACTATTCAGCATTTTTATTGGCCCTGGAACAGATGGATAACGGTCATAAAAATTAACGGAAACGCCTGCTGGTATGGTATCATAACCGTTATTGCGCACACCAAATACAACCCGCACACTGTCATTTTTATAACAATTGACACTGTAAATATTTATTTGTCCATCTGCAGCAGGATTGTTTACTTGTAAAGTATAGGTTGGTGAATTACTGATACAAGCACCTGCACTTGCTACAAGCCTAATTGTATAGCTTCCAGGTTTTAAAAAATCGTATAACAAATCGTTACTCGTAGACACCATTTGTTCGTTGGTACCTAACTCATCAGATACATACCAGTTATAGGTTGTAGCACCATAGGATTTATTTAAAAAATGAACAGGATCTTTGTATACACCAGCTGCCGATGCAATAATTCTTTTGTCGGGAGAAAACCTTGCATCCACTCCACAGTTAACAATCACATTAGCTGTATAGGTACTAAAGCAACTTGCTCCCGCAGTGACTCCTTTTAATTCAACTTTGTAAGTTCCAGTTGCTGTAAATGTGTTTGAATAATTATTAGCAGTACTCACTAACGCACCATTTACATACCATTCGTAAGTGAGTGCTCCAACACTTGTATTGACAAAATTTACGGTGCTTCCAGCAACGGGATGTGGATTTGCATCAAAATTAAAACTAGCGGCTACATTATCGGCACAGGGTGCAGAACAACCATCACTCGTTAATAAACTGCCGCCATTAAATACATTTAAAAACGCCATCATACGGTTGGCCTGACCTTGTGTAAACACAGATGGGCAAGGACTTCCGTAGTCCATAAAATTTGAAATATTATCAGGTTCATCAACAGTGAATGGACCTGAAATGGTATCGGTATTGCATGAATTTTCTGGGGAACTGCATGGAGAACTTTTTATACTTCTATCAGGTGGGGTATCACACACCAAATCACCATCGGTGGTACAATCATTGTTTGCACAATTGGTGCCCTGAAAAGTATGTAAGAGCGATAAATAGTGTCCCATTTCATGCGCGACAAGTGGCGTACTTAAACTACTCACGACAAGTCCACCCCCTGCACTAGCATAACCACCATAGCCCATTCGCTCCCATTTACCGCACTCAAAAACACTAGGTTGAATTTCACCTTGTATCGAATTCACCAACCAAATATTTGCATATTTAGAAGGATTCCAATTAGATAACACTCCAAGCTTTCCAGCTTCTAAGTCTACATCAATATTTTGATAATAACTATTAATGCGGTCAATGCCATTTGTTTTGCCACCATCCGGCGTGCGGGTAGCCAAACAAAATTGAATTCGGGTGTCAACACCTTTGGGGTCTGTACCATACACACCTAGATGCGCAAATGCTTTATTTAATTCTGCCACAGCATCGATAATCATTTGATCCGTAATTGCAGCAGCGTTTTGATTTACAACATGAAACACAACAGGAACAGTGACTACCGGAACAGATGTTGGCGCAACCACTACATTATTATTGCCTACGTTATTGACTGAGATGCTTATAGTTTTTTGTCCTGATGCTTGAAGCACCCACGCTCTAATTTTTTCATTCATTACATTTTCGTTGGAAACGAAGAGAGGGTCTTTACGAAGTAATTGTTGGAACATATCGGCTCCGCACCTAGGCGCTTCAAATATTGGCTGACCAATAGAAGCGAGCGTAAAAAATATAAAACTACCTACCAACAATAATCTTTGCTTCATATTTTCAATACAATTTAATGTGAAGAGCCCGCATATGCTGAAATGGGTTACGAGTGATTGCAAATTCATAAAAATAACTGATACAAATCGTTA
>CAJBRT010000034.1 GCA_903958045.1 uncultured Bacteroidota bacterium
GTGAACGCTGATCAGCTGTACCTGTTAAGTCAGGGAACTTGCTAGATAAACCTGTAGTCGTTCTTAAACCACCCCATCCACCATCAACACCAAATTGTGCAGCAACCATGCTACCACCAACTGGTGCGTGTGTTAAGAAGGTTGTACCACCCCAGTTTTGTGTTTTTAAACCATCATAGTTAATGGTCAAAATAAATTCAGAAGTGTTTACATTGTTATCTGCACGCATTAATTTAGTATAGTCGCTAATTAATGAGTAACCGGCGTCTAATACTCTTTTTGCGTAAGTAGCAGCATCTGTATTTCGAGCAGTACCCGTATACACTTGTGCATTTAAATATAAACGAGCAAGAAGTGCCCATGCTGCAGCTTTATCAGCACGACCGTATTCATTTTTACGCGCATCTACTAAATCAGCATCAATCGCTTTAAGTTCTGTTTCGATATAAGAAAAGATTTCACCGCGTGTTCTTTGCTTTGGCATTACAGAACCTAACGCTTCTGCATCCGTTACAAAAGGAATGTTACCAAACAAATCCATTAAGATTGAATATTGGTAAGCACGTAAAAATCTTGCTTCTGCTCTGTATTTTTTAATCGCTTCAGCATCTACACCCGTAATTCCTTTAGACGCAACATTTGCATCAGCAGATTGACGAATGAAATCGTTTGCTAAAGTAATTTGATAGTAACAACGGTAGTAAAGACCTGTAAGCATTGGATTGCTTGCAGACCAGTTCATGTTGTGGAAGTCTTGAATACCTGGATCTCCCCAAGAAACAACCGCTTCGTCAGTACTTAATTCTTGTGCTTTCCACCATAGGCGTAAGAAGTCAGAAGTACCTTCATCGATACCTTGTATATCTCCGTTACCGGCAGGTCCAGCATTACCTGTTAAAGCATAGCTCGCATATACTTTTGCAAAAGCTTGCTTATAACCATTTGCGTCGGCATAAACAGTTGCTGATGTAACATCATTGGTTGGCAACAAGTCTAAGGTCTTGTTACAAGATGCCAATACAACAATCGCTCCAACGGTGGTTATGATTTGTTTGTATAGATTATTTTTCATTGTTATATTTTTTTGCACTATTGATTGAATTAGAAATCAAGATTTATACCCAATACAATGGTTCTTGGACGAGGATAAAAATTATTATCAATACCGCCGTTCATTTCAGGATCTAAACCAGTATACTTAGTAATAGTTAATACATTTTGTACAGTTGCATTGATACGCAAAGCAGCTTTGTTTTTAAATACTTTACCAACATTGTAACCTAAGTTAATGTTGTCAATACGTAAGAAAGATGCGTTTTGTACATAGTAATCAGATAAGTAATAGTTAGAACCATTACCGCTAAATCCTGATTTCAAATAATCTCTAGAACCGTTATTGATATAACCAATAGGGTTTAAGATATTTCTTAAAGTACCAGAACTAGATGCAATGTTATTGTATAAGTAGTTGCCAATATTAGCACGCATTACAATACCTGCATTCCACTTCTTGTGGGTAACACTTGAACTTAAACCAAAAAACATTTGAGGATCTACACCTTTGTATTGATATAAATCTCTTTCGTTGATAACACCATCTCTGTTTAAGTCAGCGTATAAACCATCGATAGGCTTATCGTTGGCATCATATACTTGTTTGAAAACAAAGAAAGCACCTCTTTGGTATCCAACAGAGTGGATAAGGATAGAGTTACCTGTACCACCACTAATACCACCAAAACGAGCACCTGCATAAGCTGGATCATCAGAGATGGTTAATTTAGTGATTCTGTTTTGGTTGTAGGTTGCGTTGAACGCGATATCCCAAGTTGTGTTTTTGTTACGGATTGGTTGGATATTTAAAGTAAATTCAATACCCTTATTTTCCATCGTACCTACGTTTGCAACAATCTTATTGCTAAAGTTCGTACCAGCTGGCTGGTTTACTTCATTTAACAAATCAGAAGTTTCTCTTCTGTATGCTTCAATCGTACCAGTAATTCTATTATCAGCAAAACCAAAATCTAACGCTAAGTTAGTAGTAGCTGTTTGCTCCCACTTACGGTTAAAATAATAACCATTAGGACGAGAAATTGGTGTGAAAGTATTACCAAATTGGTACTGTGCTGTATTTGAACCTAGGTTGTAATAAGAGATATAGTCATAGTAACCAATACCATCTTGTTGACCTGTTACACCATAACTCGCACGTAATTTAAGATCTGATAAAGATTTCATTTTCTTAAATAAACCTTCTTCTTTTAACTTCCAAGCAACCGCTCCAGAAGGAAATACTGCAAAACGGTTATCTGGATTAAATTTAGAAGATCCGTCTTGACGTACAGAAGCAGTAAATAAATATTTACCTTTTACAGAAATATTCATTCTACCTAAATAAGAACTTAAACGGTATTCAGGTTTATCAAATTCAAAATTTGGTGTATTAACAACTGTACCATTAAAGGTTTGATCCGCAAAGTTGTAATTCGTTGTCAAATAATTTTGATACTCATAACCACCGGTTAATTCTACTCTTGTTGATAAGAAAGGAATCTCTTTGGCATAATTCAAGTACGCATTCAAATAGGTATTGTTTCTAGTTTGACGGTATTGATTGTTTACACCACTATGAAACTTACCTGCTGCATCTTTAAAACGCATATAGGTAGTTGCTGCTTGATCATTGATCACAGTGGTTCCTTTACCTTCAGCAACATCCATACCTGTGTTTACAACAACGTGCAAATCAGGAATAAAATGTACCTTATAGTCTACTAATGCATTTGCAATATGACGTGTAACATTACTTTGATCATCTTTATCTAATAAGATACCAAGTGGATTTCTTGGTGCTAAAGCACGAAGACCATTTGATGATGTAGCATCTAACCAGTTCCAATATCCATTGTACGCCTGCGTACCAGAATATACTGGTTTGGTAGGATCAAAATAAGTAGCCGCGCCAATCGCACCTTGATCTGCAAAGTTTGTTTTGCTTGCTGCTAACTTATAGTTGATATTAACGGTAAGGTGATTGTCAAAAAGTGTAGGACTAACATTTACACCAACCGTTGTTCTGTTTAGTTTATCAGATCTTAAAACACCTGACTGCATTAAATTACCGAGTGAAAAACGGTAAGGTAATTTTTTGAATGCACCAGATACAGAAATGTTATTGTCTGTTGTAAGCGCTGTTTGATAAATCTCATCTTGCCAATCGGTAGAAGCAGTACCTAACATAGACGCATAACTAGGGCCTTTTGTTCTTACAATATCTCTAATTTCATCGGCAGAAAATACATCCGCTTTTTTAGTAACATTTGAAACACTGAACTGAGAGCTAAATGCATACTTAGGTGCACCAGACTTACCTTTTTTAGTAGTAATGATGATTACACCATTCGATGCTCTTGCACCATAAATAGCAGTTGCAGAAGCATCTTTTAAAACTGAAAAAGATTCAATATCGTTAGGGTTGATTAAGGCAAGCGCATTTGCTTGACCAGAAATACCACCACCATCGATAGGCATACCATCCACTACAATAAGTGGATCGTTACTTGCATTTAAAGATGCACCACCTCTAATACGAATGGTACTTCCTGAACCAGGAGCACCATTGTTACTTGTGATTTGTACACCCGCTACTTTACCTTGAATGAGTTGCTCCGGTGTTGAGATAACACCTTTGTTGAAGTCTTTAGAAGACACATTCACAACAGATCCAGTTAGGTCCTTTTTACGAACGCTACCATAACCAATTACCACTACATCACTTAGCTGATCAACAGCAGGTGATAGTGCAACTGATACGGTGTTGCCGCTAAGGGTTACTTCTTTGGTTTCAAAATTCAAAGAAGATACGACTAGTGTAGTTGCGTTAGCAGGAACTTTCAAACTAAATGACCCATCGGCATTCGTTTGTGCTCCAACACCAGATCCTTTTACAAGGACACTAGCAGCCGCTAACGGCGAACCATCTTTTGCATTGGTTACTTTTCCCGTAACCGTACGGTCTTGTGCAATAGATGACAAACAGAAAACTGTTAGCATCATCAGCATTGCAACAAGTGCTTTTTTAATGTTCATAGAATTACAATTTCAATTTGAATAAATACTAATTAGTGATTAAAAATGTTTGTGATTTTTGTTTTTGATTTGATTGAATAGATATATGATAAACGCCCGGAGGGAGGCCTTTCTTATTGATTGTAAGTTGTTGTTGTCCTTTATTTTGCCATCCATTAAATAATCCGTCTACTACAACACCAGCCTGGCTTAAAAGTTTAACTTGAACCTTCCCTGATTCAGGCAATTGATACTTCACAATCGCTGCTTGGGTTACCGGATTAGGGGAAATTCTTATCGCTGTATTAAGTAGTGGTAAGCTGGTATTTGGCAGCGAAGTTATCACTGTATTATTTAAATTTTTATTGGCATACACATAGTATTCGCCCGGCTGCAAGGAAACACTAGCAGACCCGCCAGAAACCAATTGGAATTTATTAGAATACAAACTATACCAAAACCCATCTGCTGGAAAGCTTACAGTAGCTGTTTGAGGGGTAACATCAAAATTACCAACAACCACTAATTTAATGGAGTCGCCATTCAATTGCATTGACTTTAAAGCCCCTACGGTGTTAGCGGTATACTTATTAGATCCAAAATCAGTAACGTATGCAGGCGTTGCGCGTAGTTTTAAAAATTTGGCATACGCATCAAACAATGCTTTACGGTTTGCATCTTGTAAATAATCCCATTTAATTGGTTTTTCTGCAAGGCGACAGTTGTTGGCATCTACCGTTAAATTGGTACAAGTATTAATGCTAAAATCGTAACCGAGTTCACCAAACTGCCACATCAATTTTGGACCTGGTGTAAGTGCCCAAAAAGCGGCAGCCATTTCGTTTCTTTTTAAACCTGTTGCCGAATTTCTTGCACTATAATTACCGGATCCATTTCCGAAATTTAAATTTTTGTATTGAAGCCTTTCTTCGTCATGACTTTCCATATACGTCACTAAATGCTGTTGTGCAAAATTTCTAGCATTAGAAAAACTAGTGCCAAAATTTGACGTTGACGTATAACCCATGGTAGCTTCTGCAAAACTATAATTTGCATTACCCCATAATAACATACCATAGTCGGCTAATTCTTTTTCTTCAGAATTGTCTGCAAAATGTTCAAGCATGCAATAGCTTCCAGGGCTAGCCGCTTGCATGGTATCATATATCGCTTTCCAAATTTTTATACGGGAAGCATCGTATGCACCCCATGCGCCAACATTGGTTGGATTGTTCACTTGTGTAAATCCTTTTGATAAATCCCATCTATATCCATCTATATGAAATTCTTGCAGCCAGTATTTTGTAACCCTGTTTACCAATTCTTTGGTGGCCAAAGATTCATGGTTAAAATCGTTACCAACATTAAAAGGATGCTTGGCATCTGGGTTTAACCAAGGGTTATTTGTTGCAGGTTTATTATTGGTACCATCCCAATACATTTTGGCAAGTGGTGAAGAACCAAATACATGGTTGAGCACCATATCCATAATGACAGCAATACCTTGTTGGTGCGCTGCATCAATAAATGCTTTGATGGCCTGCGGCGTTCCATAATATTTATCGGTCGCAAAAAAGAAATTAGGATTATAACCCCAACTACTATTGCCTTCAAATTCTGAAAATGGCATTAACTCGATGGTATTAATCCCTAACTTTTTCAAGTACGGCAGCGTGTCTTTTAAAGTTTGGAAATCATGCTTGGCAACAAAGTCACGAAGCAATAACTCATAGACCACTAGATTTTTTTTATTTGGGCGCACAAAATTAGCATCGTTCCAAACATATTTGGGTTGCGCGGTTTGAAGCACACTTACTATATCTGTGGTCTTACCTACTGGATAAGGTTTTAAATTAGGAAAAGTAGACGCAGCGATGTACTCGTCATTCCAAGGATCTAATACTTTATGCGTATTGTAATCTGCCACTTTTAAAGCGCCATCTATAATATACTGGTAAGCATATTCTATACCAGGCGTTAGACCTGTTAATCGAATCCAAAAACGCAAACTATCGGGCGTCATTTTCATCACATGTGATAGTCCAGGTGTCCAATTATTAAAATCACCAGTTACGGTGATAGACGTTTTTTTAGGCGCATATAAAACGAGCGTTACCGATGTATCGCCTGGCTCATAATTAATACCGTCTTTAACACCAGTTGGAAGACCAACTAAATTGGTAGCGCCTGTCACTAAAAATGAAATAGAATCTCTACGCGTTGTAGATCCACTCACGCCTTGCACAACAATTTTTTGGGTACCTACTTTTTGCAAAATAAACTTTTGCGCAATGCTTGTTCCGGTTGTTGTTGCGATCAGTGAATCATTCACAAAAAGAGATAAGGCAGCGGAAGAACTAGCAACGCCTGCTATCGATATTGTATCACCCACGGCCTTTGTAATAGGCTCCAATGCTGGAATAAACATAGGTTGCGTAAGTGGTGAATCGATGCGAACCGCTAAATTATTATCATACACAGAAATGTACATATCAGAAGCATCTGCATTACGCAGCACTTGTGAGCCAGTTGCATCCCTAAATAAAATGGCAATTTTTTGAATGGTTTCAGAAGCATTTGTAATGCCAAAAAAATTACGAAGTCCACCACTAATTGTAAAGGACCAAACATTGTTAGCAAGCTTAGTGCATTTGACTTTATTATCTGCAACACCCCAAGCCACTGGAACATATCTCCAATTACTACTAGAAGTACTCAGTGAAGTAATGGCGCCAATATGTACAAATATATCTCCGGTAACATTTAAGATACCCCTGTTTCCTCTCGTAGCGTCCGCAAAAATGGTAATTGAACTTGAAGTCTCTGTAACAAACGAAGGTGTTGTACGCAACAATTGTGCATGTGCCGACACAGCGGCTAACAAACAGCATAGCAGTACAAAAATTCTCATAAACAAGCGTTAGTTGGTATCGTACACCAAATGTGTAATTTTTACACGAAGTAAATTTAACTCATTTTCGTTTATGTAGAAACTACACTATATCTTATTTATTTATTTGTAATGTGTTATTGATTGATTTTTAATATAAAAATTTCTGTTAATACATAAAAAATGCCGGATATTTATCCGGCATTAACCAAAAACAGACCTAAACAAAATTGGGGGGTATATAATTTATTGAAACACTTTTACCCAGTCAACCTTCATCTGTGCCGGGAAAATGAGATCATCGATACCAAATTTGCCACCTAAGTTACCACCAACGGCAATATTTAAAATCAAATGAAACCTTTGATCAAATGGCCAAGCAGCTGAACCAGTATGCTCGTTTTTGAAACTGTTGTATAATTTATTGTCAATGTAAAAATCAATTTTTTCTGGAGTCCACTCAATTTCATAATCATGAAACTGCGTAGATAAATTTGGAACAATTAATGATGCAGTTCTTTGTGTTCCAATCATACCATTGTAACGTTCTGTATGCACACTACCAAATGCAGAGTCTGGCGCAAAACCTACTACTTCTAAAATATCTACCTCGCCACTTTTAGGCCACTCGCCATACACTTTACCTGTTGGTAAAATCCATCCAGCAGGCCACAACCCTTTACCAGTAGGTATTTTAGCCCTTATCACCATACGACCATACTTCCAATCGCCTTTGTTTTTTGTAACAAGTCTGGCAGAAGTATAATTTAAACCTTCAAATTTTTCTTTGCGTGCTTCGATAATTAAATGTCCATTTTCTACGCGCGCATTTTCTTTGCGCGCATTCGTATAATATTGAACTTCGTTATTCCCCCATCCACAAATGCGAGGACAGCCGGTTCCAATATCATAACCCCATTTAGTAGAATCCGGCAAACCATTTACTAAAAAATCGTCTTGCCAAACCAGTTTATTGTAAGTTCTTTTTTGCGATTGCGATGCAATAGCAAAAAATGAAAACAATAAAATCAAACCTATATTTCGAAACGTACACATAAAATAATAGTATTAAAATGCTACTGATACACACGCACATAATCCACTTCATAAGTGGCAGTGGCAAAAGCAGCATCGACAGGCCCCCCAAAGGTTCCGCCCATGGCTAAATTTAAAAGCACAAAAAAGTTTTGATTGAACGGCAACGTACTATTGTTAGCAAAAGTGAAGAAAAGGGCCCCATCAATGTAAAATTTGATAGAAACTGCTGTCCATTCACAAGCATACACATGAAACTCACTGTTGGCACCCGTAATAACTTTGGTTCCGCCTACCGCATTTCCTCCAAAATTGCCCGGAAAATGCAAGGTACCATATATTTTATTAACGTCACTCCCCTTGTGCTCTACAATATCAATTTCACCACAATTGGGCCAACTTACGGTACTAATATTTGCTCCTAACATCCATGCAGCGGGCCAAGTTCCAACACCTACTGGCATTTTTGCGCGTACCTCAATTTTTCCGTACTTGAATGCAAACTTGTCTTTAGTTAAGAGCCTAGCAGAAGTGTAGGCACTGCCACTGTAGTTTTCTTTTTTGGCAATAATTTTTAAAGTCCCATTGGAGACAATGGCGTTATCCGTCCTATTGGTGTAATACTGCAACTCTTGATTGCCCCATCCACCTGCACCTAAGTCGTAATTCCATTTTGCAGGATTGGGTGCGCCGGGCTGATCAAATTCATCGGACCATATTAACGATTGCGCCACAGTAACAGAAACATCAATTGATTTTGAAATGGTTTGCCCAGCAGTATTTTTTGCAATCACGTTGACTTTGTAATTTCCAGAAGCGGGGTATTTATACATCACAGTACCTGTAGGGACCGTTTGAAAAACACCGTTTCCAAAATCATACTCGTAGGTCGTTGCATTTGTTGCAGACGCCACAAAATTTACATTGCCACTATTGTCTGTACTAACAGTAGCCGTGACTGTTAAATTAGTTGGCGCAGGATTTACAACAGGCGCATCACCTTTTGAGCAGGACCCAAAAGACAATGCACCTATTAATAAACTCAATAATAAAGAAGATAAACGCACTTTATTATAATTATTTTGCCTTCAATTTTTGATACCAAGAGTTACCGTCAGCTCCAATATTTCTTAAATGAATTTCTGTAGCACTTGCACTCAAAATTTCATAAGTAGTACCGCCAGTTCCAAAATTGATAATTCCATTACCCGGAACCATAAATTGAATTCTAGTAGATATAGATGGTGTAGACGCAGAAGTAGCGTCCATGAAAGCTAATTTTTTTGCACCTGTCGTAACGATGTTAAAACATGCGTCACCACCGCTAAATCCGTAAAATCCACTAGCAGCTCCAATAGAAAATGACTGCCCTTTGTTATTGATTGTCATTGAAATATTGTTGAGCGCATCTTTGGTGAAAGTAATTTCATCGTCGTATGCACAAGCTTCTCTAGAATTAGGAGTCGCTGCATACCAGATCGGACCAAAAGCATCAGCAGGTCCTACACCAAAATGTCCTGGAGCATCTTGATCTGTCATCCAAGTGCGAGAACCTGAACCAGTAAGTGCATCCAAAATTGTTTGAGGAATAGTAAAAGCAACAAATACTGTTACTTTTTTACTAAGCACAGAAACAGCACCACCCGTACCAACGGCACGCACCGTAATGGTGTAATCATTAACACCAGGTGTTGCATACTTATACGTAATGGTACCAGAAGGAATCACTTGTGTTTTACCATCTCCAAAATCAATGTTATACGTTAAAGCATCCGTTGCTTTAGCTGTAATCGTTACAGATCCTGTTCCATTACCATTAGGGTTAGAAGCATCTACACCTACTATAGCAGTAGTAAGCGTTAAGCCTGTTGGTGTTTTAATGTTACCAAAACTATATTCAGTTTTTTTACAAGAAACAAACCCAATAGTTGTGATAAACAAAACCGCAACAATATATTTTAAATTATTTTTCATAATTGTAGGTTTTATCAAATTAGTTTAAGGTGATATCATCAAATAAGAACGTAAAGTTTGCAGAGCCATCACCAACAGTTCCTAAATCAAATATCAATACGATTTTTTGATAGGTGTTGGCAGTATTAATAGCACTGTAATCAAAACTTAATGTTTCCCAACCACCTGCAACAGTTGTTGTTACTTCTTTTTCGAAGCTAATAGCACCGTTACTTTGGTTTTCAACTTTTAATAAAAGTTTAGCGCCAGCTCTTGGTGAAAATACTTTTACTTTAAAAGTTTTTTTGGTTGAGAAATCAATTGGAGCAGCTAAACCAATCCAACTTCCACCCCAAATTTGACCTGCGTTTTTAACCATCTTACCAACTTTAGCGCTGGTATTGATGCCGCCAGACTGAGGATTGTTAACAACAGTTACAACACCACCATCAAAATCGTTCCAAGTATAGGTAAGGTTATTTGATTCGAAAGTCAATGGAAGACTTACCGATTCTACAAAGTTGGTAGATAATTTTCTAACATCATCCCAATAGAAAACTTTACCATTTCCGCTATTACCAAAATCAAAGAAGATTGAAGCCATGTCGTAGGTATACGTAGCATTAAATGCAGCAGTACCAGGCGCTTGATTGTTAAAGTCAAAAATTAAGGTTTCCCATTCACCGGCCATTGTTGTAGTTGCAAAAGTTTCTACAGAACGCTGACCGTTTGTATGGTCTTCAACTTTTAATAAAACTCGAATGCCTGCAGCTGGAGAATATACTCTTACACTCATTTGAGAAGATGCAGCCGTTAAAGGAATGGCAGTTGCAAAACCTGTTGAAGTACCAATAGTAGTACCGGCCCAAGTTTCAGCACCATTTACTTTAGTTGTTTTTTTAACCTTGTTGTTTGCGTCGTTAGGATCCACCGCATCTACTGTTTGGTTATTACCAAAGTCAGTAACCGTATAGTTTACACCTTGCACATCAAATGTTACAGGTAAATCTATTTTAGTATTTGGCATTGCATCTGTTAATCTAATATCATCCATGTAAAAAGTGAAATTAGCAGAGCCATCACCAGGTGTACCATTATCAAAAATAACAACGATATTATGGTATTCATTAGCAGCGTTGATTGTTCTGTAATCAAAAGCTAAATCTTCCCATGCATTTGCAACAGTCGTTAACACTTCTTTTTCAAAAGCGATAGAACCGTTTCCTGCATTTTCAACCTTAAGAAGCACTTTAGCGCCTACTCTTGGAGAAAATACTTTCATTCTGAAAACTTTGTTGGCAGAAAAATCAATTGGACCACCAAGGCCGATCCAACTTCCACCCCAAGGGTCTCCAGCATTTTTTACCATTTTAGCAACTCTAGTAGAAGCATTGGCAGTACTACTATGCGGGTTAGCAACAACGGATACGTTACCGCCACTAAAATCATTCCATGCATAGTTAATAGAAGTTGATTCAAAAGTTACTGGAAGAACAACTGGATCTACAATGGTTATCACTTTTGTAAATGTTGTTGTTGCAGCACCACCACTTAACGCAACTACTCTAACAGTATAAGAACCTGTTTTAGCATAAGTTTTAGAAATGGTTTGACCTTCTAAAAAGTTAGTAGGTACTTCGTTAGCTACATCACCAAAATAAACTTGAAAGAAAGTTTCATACAATGCTTTTGCAGAAACATTTACTTTGTATTTATTAGCCGGATCAATTACAGCTGTTACATCTAAATTTTCTGGCGCTCTAAAAGTTACGGTTAACTTTTGAGTTACAGTTGTAGAAACACCTGCAACGTTAGTACCGGTAATTTTTACATCATAAACGCCTTCTGGGTATACTTTTGAAGTACTGCCACCAGGTAATACTTTAACAGGACCCGCAGTTCCATGTCCATAAGCAATTTCAAAACTTGCAACACCTTCACCATTTGGTGTGATGGTTACAAGGCCTGTATTGTCTTGGGTAATGGTAAACATGGCACCCAATTTTGCAGATGTTGCAGTCGTTTCCACGAAAGAAACATCATCATTGATTTCTTTTTTACATCCTGAGAATGTAGAAATGAGTATCAAGCCACTCAATAAATATTTTAATGTTTTCATACTATTTAATTCAATAGATTATACAATGAGATTAATATCCAGCATTTTGGGTTAAACCAGAAATATCAACCTCTTGTTGAGGTATTGGGAACACTTCATGCTTACCAACTTTGAAGCCAGTAATTTTTGAAGCAGCTTGTCCAGTTCTTACTAGGTCAAAGAAACGATCTCCTTCCATAGCAAGTTCTAATCTACGCTCATCCCAAATAGCTTGACGAAGTGCAGTTCCAGTTGCAGTAATGTTATTAGAAGCATTACCAAACGCCCTTTGTCTAACTTGATTTAAATAACCTTGCGCTTTTGCATCATTAGGTGCAGTAGCTCTATTAAATGCTTCTGCAGCCATTAATAAAACATCGGCATAACGAATGATTCTAAAGTTGTTGAGGTAGTTTAATTCTACTTGACCAGAAGTTTCTCCTTTACGTGGCAAATACTTTTGATTGTATAAACCCGTGTTTTTAAATGGAGCTACTTGATAGGTAATATTAAAAGAAGGATTTGCAGTTTTGTAGGCTTCAATATCTAATACCGTTACCGCTTTTCTTTTATCACCTGCTGTGTAAGCAGCTGCTAAATTTTGAGTTGGTAAATTGGTACTCCAACCTGCTGCATACGGCATTTGAGCAGAACCATTTAAGCCTCTGATACCACACTGTTGAATAGCATAGTTACCTTGGCCACGTGTTGCTCCACCCCAGTTGTAATAAGGAGAAACGTTAGAATATTGAATTTCAAAAACAGACTCAGGACCGTTTTCGCCTGTTGCTAAATACATAGATCCAAAATCAGCAACAAGTGTAAATGCATTTGCACTGATTACAGCATCAAGCGTAGTCGAAGCTAAATCAAATTTGCTTTGGTAGAGGTATACTTTACCAAGCAAAGCTTGTGCAGCATACTTTGTAATTCTACCCTTTTGAACTTGTACAGCAGGTAGCGCTGTTACAGCAGCTGTTAAATCCGCTTCAATTTGCTTGTACACATCCGCCTTAGGTGAACGCTTTAAGCTTTTTGATTGCGCAAGACTTAAACGCTTGTCTGTAAAAAGAGGAACATCCCCAAACATACGTACGAGCGTGAAGTAGTAGTATGCGCGTAAAAAATGAACTTCACCATATAAAGCTTCTTTACCAGCGAACTCGATTTTTTCACCCGCTAAATTAGCCGCTTTATATTGCGTCATATAATTTGCGCGGTTAACACCTTCATATGCAGATACCCAAATTTCTTGAAGGGTTCCGTTTACAGGCGTGTGTGTATAATCGTCAATCTGTTGTAATGATAATACGTCAGACGCATTTTCACCACCAGATACAGCGTTATCAGAAGCGATATCCCCAATAGGAACCACTTGGTTGATCCATTGCAGTGGTGTATAAACACTCACCAACATAGTTCTATAATCAGACGCCGACTTTAAATAGTCTTGTTCTGTGATAACAAAATCTTCGTGAGGATTGTAATCGACCCACTTTGTACAAGATATAAGCGTGGTAATAACTAAAACCAGGCCTACTATTTTTATTGAATTGATCTTCATAATTGTATATTTAAGTAGTGAAGATTATAGTTTAATATCAAAGCCAAAAGCAAATGTTCTAGCTTGAGGATATGCACCACGATCGATACCTGTATCTAAAATGCCACCCGCAATTTCAGGATCAAATCCAGTATACTTTGTAAATACAAAAGCATTTTTTACTTGTGCATATACGCGAATACTGTTGAACCATTTTTTAGATGCTGGTGTATTAAAGGTGTAACCGAGTTGAATATTCTTGATTTTTAAGAAAGAACCATCTTCTACATATCTGTCTGATACTCTAATATTACTATTTGCATCTACAAAAGAATACCTTGGTAAACGCGCATCGTTTGTAGTTCCCTCACCAGTCCAACGACCTAATACAGAACGGTCTTTGTTAGAGAAGTTAGCGTTAGGCTCATATGCTTTGTAAATATCATTACCCACAGATGCATACCAGAATGTGTTGAAATCAAAGTTTTTATACGTTAAGTTAAAACTCCAACCCATGGTAAACTTAGGGAAAGGATTACCAATATTGGTTTGGTCTGATGCATTGATCACGCCATCACCATTTACGTCTACGTATTTAATATCACCTGGCTGTGCACCTGCTTGTTTAGGTGAAGCTGCAATGTCTGCTGCATTTTGGAAAAGACCTGCAGTTTTGTAGCCATAAAAATAGCCTGGTGCAAATCCTTTTTCAAATACGGTAACACTTTGTGATTGACCATTGAAGTAAAATCCACCTAAAATTTTAGCAGTTCCATTATCGTTGGTTGCTGTAACTAAATTGGTAGCTGTTGTGAAAGTTAATGCAGTATTAAATTTCAAATTCTTACCAATTGATTCGTTGTAATTTAAAGTGAAGTCAAAACCACTGGTTTTAGTAGCACCAATATTTGCAATTGGGCTAGGTACCGTTCCTAAATACAAAGAAGCAGCTGGCGTAAATAATAAACCATCCACTGTTTTTTGGAAATAGTCGGCGTTAATAGAAAACTTATTGTTGAATACAACTAAGTCAAAACCAATATTAGATTGAATTTGCTTTTCCCATCTTAATGTGGTATTCGCAGCAGAACCTACGGTAGAACCTGGATAAAATACATCATTAAAGGTATATCCATTACTATTTGCAGTAGAGCCGTAGCTTGGTCCACCAGTTATGATGCTAACAAATTGAGGGTTTACATTTTCATTACCAATGCTACCGTAACTACCTCTAATTTTAAGTTGATCTACCCAGTCTGCCTTAAAGAATTTTTCTTTAGAAACAACCCAACCAAGAGATCCAGAATAGAAGTTACCAAATTTATTATCAACACCAAATGCGTAAGAACCATCTCTACGTGCACTAAATGAAGCTAAATATTTGTCTTGGTAATCGTAGTTGATACGAGAAAAATAAGAAAGGTTTCTTCTAAAATATTGATAGTAGTAACCTGCTAATGCGTTGGTGTTGGTAGCAACATTGTTACCTGTTGCAGCAGTAAAGTCTGCAAATTCCCAACTATTAAATGGAACATCTTGACGTGTTGCGCCAGCTGCATTACCACTTACTTTTGCTAAAGAAAAACCAACCACGGTTTCAAAATTATGATCCTGCTTTAATTTAAAATTATAGTTTGCAAAAGACTCCCAAGTGTAGTTGAAGTTGCTCACTTTTTCGTGTGCAACACTATTGAATCTTCCGGTTACCGTAGAACCGTCTGCATTCATTGAATTGTCTACGTTTTGTGGGCCGTAGAAAACAAGCGGGTTAAAGCTTTTAGCATTCCCATCATACTTTGTATAACCAAAACGAGAAGACAATGTTAGGTTGTTTAAAACCTTGTATTGCAACTCAAACTTTCCGTAAATTTTAGAACCAACATTTGAGTTGTACGTGTTCTCTAATTTAGTAAGTGGGTTAAAAATTTCAGATAATAATAAATTACTGAAACCATATTTTCCTACTGTATTTGGCACATTGTTTAACACGCTAACGGTTGGATCAAAATTGATCGCACTACCAATAACACTGTTGAATGAATTTTCTTGAACCCCCTTAGAGTTTAAAGTAACTGCTGTGGTATTCAATAAGAATTTAAGCTTCTTAGAAATATCAAAAGTTAAGTTGGCAGAAAAGTTACCTCTATCAAAACGAGATTTATCATTTCCTCCTACGATACCACCTTGGGTTAAATAACCCGCAGATAAAAAGTAGGTCATATTTTCACTGCCGCCTTGCGCTGCAATGGTATGAGACTGCATCGCAGCTCTTCTAAATATTTGGTCTTGCCAATTCGTACCAACACCCAATAAAGAAAGGTTTGGAAATACTATTGGGCCGCCCGCAGTAGTGCTTCCTTCATTGATCATAGCACCATATTCTGTAGCATTTAAAACACCAAGGGTGTTCATCACTTCTTGCACGCCATAGTTACTATTAATAGTAATCGCTGCTTTTTGGCTTTTTCTACCGCCTTTGGTAGTCACCACAATCACACCATTACCACCTTTAACACCAAATATGGCTGTGGTAGCAGCATCTTTTAATACGTTGATTGACTCAATATCTGCTGCATTAATAGCATTAAGGTCAGTGAGCGTTTGAGGAACCCCGTCAATAATTACCACTGGGTCAGTACCAGAAAAAGAAGGAATACCTCTAATTAATACGGTTGGTTTAGCTCCTGGTGATCCAGATTGAATAACGTTAACGCCAGACGCCTTACCTTGTAAAGCCTCTTCCGTTCTCACGGGTTTCAATTTTTCAATATCACTTGACTTAACCGTTGAAATAGCACCAGATATTTTGGTCACCTTTTGGGTACCATAACCTACTACTACTACATCGCCAAGTGTGTTTGCAGGATTTTGTTCCATAGAAACTTCTACTTCACCTTCTTTTACCACCGTAACCTTGGAAGTAATTAAGCCTGTGTAAGTGATTTCTAGGATAGAACCTACAGATGTGTTAAGTGAAAACCGGCCATTGGCATCGGTGAGGGCAAGGGATTTGCCCTTAACAGAAACAGAAGCCCCTACTAGCAATTCGCCAGTATTTTTGTTTTTTACTCTACCGGTAACGGCAATTGACTGAGCGTAAAGCGTTTCTACGCCAAGCCCGAGCATCAAAACAAGGCACATAAGAATAAATCTTATTTTCATAATGCAATCGTTTATGTGAAAGAAAAAAAATGAATTTTTGGCAACGTAAAAGTAGTAACAGACACTACAAAATCTTTATTGTTTAACACTTCAATACTACATCACTATTTTTAACTAATTGATTATCAATAATGTAAATTACTTCAATACTACATCAATGAACATTTCATATATTTAAGTTTAAATAAAAATTTTGAGCAGTGAAAAAAATCCTCTTTTTACTTCTTCTACCCATTTTTGCAAGTAGCCAAAATACCATTGGCCTTCCAGATATAATTAATTATTCTAAACTATCCTATAACGCAGGACTACAGAACTGGGATGTTAAACAAGATAAGAACGGTATTGTTTACTTTGCCAACAACGAGGGGTTATTGAGTTTTGATGGTAAAAACTGGAAACTTTACCCCCTACCCAATAAAACCATTGTTAGATCTGTAGAAATTGGTAGCGACCATAAAATATACGTGGGAGGACAGGACGAACTTGGTTATTTTGCCCCAAATGCTAACGGTAACCTTGTTTATAGCTCACTAACCTCCTTAATCCCTGCTAAATTCAGGTCATTTGAAGACGTTTGGGACATTGTTTCATTAGGAACTTCTATATTTTTTAGGTCTCCCAATAAAATTTTCCAGTACAATGGGGGTGCCATTACAGTATTTAAAGCTCCTTCCGAATGGGCTTACCTAAGCAGTTGTAACGGAAAATTATATGCCCACGACTACCAAACGGGTCTGATGGTGTTTGAAAATGAGGGTTGGCAGCCGGTGCTAACAAATTATAGTTTCTCCAAAACCGACCCAATTACAGGGATGATTCCAAGCGGATCAGGAGCTATCATTACTACATTAAAAAGCGGGATTTTTTATTTTGCCAATAATACCATTACCCCAATCAAGTCGGGTGCTGCCAATTTTATTCAAAATGAGCGGATTTATAGCGCCATAGCCATCAATAAAGAGTGGACTGCCCTGGCAACAAGTAACAGTGGCGTATACATCATAAATAATAGAGCCGAAATCATTCAAAAATTTTCAAGTACCGAAGGGCTTCAGAGTAATAATATTTTAAGCATCTTCTTAGACAACAAACAAAATTTGTGGCTGGGCTTAAATAATGGATTAGACTTTATTGCCTACAACAGTGCTATCAAACATATTTCACCCAAACTGCTCGATGAATCTGGCTATACAGCCATGATTCAAAACCAACAACTGTATATTGGCACATCCAATGGACTTTATACCGTTGGACTTCAACCTTTAAAAGATTTAAGTTTTAGTAAAGGTGATTTTTCGTTGGTGCAAAATACAAGCGGCCAAACATGGGGACTATCACTTATCAATAACAAATTACTCTTAGGACACCACGAAGGTGCATTTTATGTAAATAATAACACGGCGACTTCCTTTTCAAGTAAACCCGGGTTTTGGAATTTTACGCCACTTGGCAATATGTCGCCAGCAAGTATTATAGTTGGCGGAACATATAGAGGCCTTACCATTTTTGACGCCAAAGCCAATCAACTCTTTCAAACACTAGATATACCAAATTTTATAGAGTCTTCTAGATATGTAACCATCGATGCCGAAGAAAATATTTGGGTCTCGCACCCATATCATGGTGTCTACAAAATCGAAAAAAATATTGACGGAACCTATACCACCAAACAATATCAGAAAAAAGAAGGACTTCCTGCTTTACTTAATAACCACATCTATAAAATAAAAAATAGAATTGTAGTAGGTACCGAAAACGGTGTGTACGAATACAATACAGAAAAAGACAAGTTTGAAACAGCATCCAGCTACACGTCACTGTTAGGCAACCAAAGTATCCGCTATTTAAAAGAAGACAAAGAAGGTAACATTTGGTTTATTCATGAAAAAGTATTGGGTGTTATTGACTATACTGGCAATCAACCACAAGTCATTTACATTCCTGAACTGAGTGCCAAAATGCTAAGTGGCTTTGAATATATATACGCCGTTGATGGCAGTAATATTTTTTTAGGGGGCGAAAAAGGATTTTACCATATCAACTATGAAAAATATAAAAAGCTAGCGCCTGCTTTAAATGTTCAAATCAGATCCGTACATATTATTGACAACCTAGACAGTACTTTATTTGGTGGCTACTTTAAAAATGTAAATGAAAATCAAGTGCAAGATGCAACAAGTATGCCGCAGGTTGCTTACCGGTTTAAAACCATGCATTTTGATTTTACGTCTGTTGCATTTGGCTTCCAAAACAATCTAGAATATAGTTATAGATTAAAAGGGTTTGAAAACAACTGGTCTGCGTGGACTAAAAGAACAGAAAAAGAGTATACCAATTTGGTGCCAGGCAGTTATACATTTGAAGTAAAAGTTAGAAACAACTTAGGCAATGAATCAGCGGTATCTAGCTACCAATTTACAATTGATGCGCCATGGTACCGAACATTACTTGCATATCTCCTTTATTTTATTGCCATTGGATTTGGCGTTTATAAACTTCATATTTATCAGCGTACAAAGTTTAAAGCGCAACAGCAAAAATATGAGCAGGAGCAGCAGCGTTTAAGATATATCCACGAGTTGGAAATTAATAAGTCAGAAAGTGATTTAGTAACGCTTCAAAATGAAAAGCTAGGAGTAGAAATCGAATATAAAAATTCTGAACTGGCATCTTCTGCGATGCACATTGTAAAAAAAGGTGAACTGCTTACCAAAGTTAAAAGCGAACTAGGGAGCATCATAAAAAAGATAGACAACGAATACGCCATTACCGAATTAAAAAAGATGGTAAAGGCACTCAACGAAGATGAAAATTTAGATCAAGAATGGGAATACTTTACCAAACATTTTGATAAAGTACATTCTGATTTTATTGTCAAGCTCAAAGAAAAACATAGCAATATCAGTAATAATGAACTCAAGCTATGTGCTTATTTAAGAATGAACTTATCTACCAAAGAAATCGCGCAACTCATGAACATCTCTGTAAGAGGCGTAGAAATTAGCAGGTACCGACTTCGAAAAAAACTAAATTTAGCAACCGATACCAATTTATTTGATTACCTGATTAGTATTGGATAATTCAAATATTTCATTGGGCCAAGCAATGGTTTGACCAGTTGATAACCAAGATGGCATAGCAGCGTTTCGCTCTTTTAGTTTTTGAGTGAGTAATTGTGCTAGCAATTTTGTTTTGGCAATTTCAATGCCTGACAAATCCTGCTGTTCCGCTATATCTTTTGAAAGGTTATACAGTTCTAGGGTTTGTTGCTTATGAAAGTAAATGAGTTTCCAATCTCCTTGCCTAATAGCAGATGCCCATGAAATACCTTTTAAATTAACATTTGTCCAGTTGTTGGGATAATGCCAAATAATTGTCTTTTGTGCATCTACATTTTTTTGTTTGCCTTGTAAGACAGGTAAAAAACTTTTTCCATCTACTACTTGCTTCACTTTTTTAGGGTTGGCGTTTGCCATTTGTAAAATGGTTGTAAAATAATCTTCCGAAACAATATATTGTTTAGATACAGAACCAGGCTTTATTTGAGGTCCAGCAGCAATCATTGGTACGCGAATGCCTCCTTCGTACAAAGATCCCTTACCTTGTTTAAGAGGCAGGTTTTGCGTATGCGGCTCACCCGATCTACTTCCTTTTAAACTAAGGCCACCATTGTCGGAAGTAAATAAAATATACGTATCCTTATCTAGTCCGTTTTTTTCTAAATAGTGCATAATATCACCAAGGCTTTTATCCATGCCTTCTACAAGTGCTGCATATTTAGCTTCTGTATCGGTGAGGCCAGCATCGATGTATTGTTGATAAAAGCGAATGTCTTTATCGTAAGGTACATGAACGGCGTAATGTGAGAGATATAAAAAGAAGGGTTTGTTACTATTTCGATTATCAAGTGTATGAATGGCTTCTCTGGTGATTGCTTCCGTTAAATAAAGGTCTTCGGGTATATATTTTTCTAACCCTCTAACGGCCCAACTTGTATCCTTTTCATTTTGACGATAATTTTTTGACGCTAAAAAACTACCTGGATGTCCAGCTGCACTTCCTCCTATATTTATATCAAAACCCATATTTACAGGTGAAGCACCGGGCAAACCAGTTGGCGCAAAATGTGCTTTACCAGCATGTATCGTATAATAACCTGCCTCATTTAATATTTGTGGTAAAGGAGTGGCTACTACTGTATGATTAAGAGCCTCTGAATAAAAACGTTCAGGTGTTAGTCCATTATAATTCCAATTGGCAGGCTTTAATATGCTGTCTTTAAAATCGGTGGGGGTATTGCTATTTACATTGGTCCAATTGGTAACGCCATGTCTGGCTACATTCATCCCTGTCATAAGACTTACCCTTGTAGGCGTGCAAACTGCATTTGAATACGCGTTGGTTAGCATCATCCCTTTTGCAGCTAACTTTTGCATATTGGGTGTATGATAAATAGCATTGAGTTTTGTTGGCTTATCCCAAAATGGCAAAGAGCAATCCTGCCAGCCCATATCATCTACCAAAAATAAAATAATATTAGGTTGTTTTACTTGCGCGCGCGATTCGATAAAAGCAAAAAACACAAACAAAAAGATAAGTCCTTTTTTCATGATAGTAAAATACTAAAAAAAATGGAACCTACATACATAATGCAGATTCCATTTAGATGGGGGAGTTATAAATTAATCTAGAACGACTTTGTCCCGTTTGATTGATAACTATACCTAAACGTAAAATAACGCTGATCTCTCATTTTAATAATATCAGAAGCACTAGCGGCAGGCGTTACACCACCTTTGTAGTAATTTAATATTTCAACTTTCGCAAATTTTCCAGTGGCTGTTCTGATCACTAAAACACGACCTGGTATTGGTGTTACTAAGTTGTTTAACCCATCATACACATACCATCCCCTGTTACTACCAAATGGCACTGCATAAGAGGTAGGCACATTCTCAATTCTAAATGTAGAATCGGAAGGAATTGTTTTTAGATCATTAAATAAACCAATATAAACAAATGCACCACCTGCTCCTGGTCCACCATTTCCACTATTGGTTAAAATAGCAGTGCCTCTAAATGCAATATCCCATTTGTTTGTAGCACTATCTGATGAAGGAACCACCACACCTCTTTCTAAACTAAAAAACGTATACTTTCCAGCACCAAAAGGCATACCGCCAGAAGGAGGAACACCAGGCGTAATACCAATAATGGTATCAGCAGGCAAATTGGTAACGGTAACAGAAACAACAGGATCTACCTTTGTTGTGTTGTCATCTTTATCACAAGCTGTAAAAAACAAAAATGCAAATAAAGCGTAGATGATTTTTTTCATGGTTTTCTATTTTTCGGTTGATTGTTTAATTGAATAGTTGATAGCTACAAATCCTGATCTACCAAAGAAATTTGGCATATTAATTGGGTCTTTGTAATTGAGCATATTATTGCATCCAAGTTGCACGGTAATTTTTTTAGAGGTACGTAAACCAACTGTTGCGTTGAGTTGAACAAACCCGGTGGCCTTAGCATCATTCTTATTAAATAATCCGTTACCATCCGTATCAGTAACGAACCAGCTACTTCTGTACAATGCACGAAGTGAAGCAAATGCTTCATTTTTTTGATACTGGAATTTCAAATTGAGTTGATGCTTACTTCTATTGGGTAAGCCTACGTAATCCGACATACTTAACCGCTTACTATACCCATTGTTGTCACGGGTAAAAACTTTTCCTTGTTCAATTTTATCTAGTTCAGATGCGTCACCTGAAAGTAAAAATTGATACCCGCTCGTTACCGAATAATATTTTCCAATTTTATAATCGGCATTAAATTCTAGTCCTTTTGTATAAGCCGTTTTTACATTGAGGTAGCTAAATATTTGCGCACCTCCAGTTCTGTACGCAACGAGTCTACTATCAATTAAATTATTGATGTTATTATAAAAGAGCCCAACCGAAAAAGTATGTTTTTTAGCTGCGGTATAATCAAAACTTGCATGATACCCCGTAGAAAATTCTGGTTGCAAAGCACTTAAATTATAAAAATCAGATTCGACGCTTGCAATTTGACCAATGCCCTTTAATGCATTGATAATTTTTTGCGCTTCGATGGCACCAAAAACGCTATAACCACCCGCAGCAGTATTTGTAAAGTTTAAATAAAGCTGCCTAAAATCGGGTGCTTTAAATCCACGACCTACACTTGCCTTAAAATTTATATTATTAGTAAGTGTATATTTTAATGCAAGCTTTGGACTAAATGCTGCGGCAAATAGCGCATTGTGATCATAGCGCGCGCCGCCAATAATAACAAGCTTGTCGAGCGGTTTCCATTCTGACTGAAAAAATGCATAGCCTACTGCATTTTCTTTGGTGCTCTCTTTTTTATCATATCGTGTGCTATTGGCTCTATCGAGTAAATAACCAGCACCAACAGATGTTTCAATATTTTTTAAAATAGAAAAATCGGTTTGAGACTCGAAGCGTAAAAATCGTTGCTTAAAATAATCGGTGTAAGGAGCGCCAGAAGAAGTAGCTAGCTCCTGCTCACTCGTAAAGGTAGTTGCATACAGTTTAGCATTTGTTTTTACACTACTGTTAAACCTGTGTGTTAATGAAGCAGAAATATTTGCATCGTTATTAGATTCTTTTCCTTCAGAATTTACAATAACACCATTATTTTCTACTGCAATTTCGTTGGTTATGCGCTCCCTATTGAACCTAACCGATCCAGACAATTTTGTTTTATCAGAAAACTGATACCCAAGTTGATGTTGCTGTGTAAACCTGTTAATGGGCGTTACAAAACTGGTTTGGCTATTGGGGCGCAGGCTAAACCCACTGGTATGGTAATTGTTAACGAACCCCTGATATGAAAATTTATTTTTCGAATAATTATACGTGGCGTTAATATCTGATGTATTAAAACTTCCATACCGTGCACTCAATGCAAATTCATTTCTTTTAGGTGCTGTTGTAATGATATTGATAACACCCGCCATCGCTTCACTTCCATACAAACTAGAAGAAGGGCCTTTTACAATTTCAATTTGCTTGATGTTACCAACCGTGATTCTATTTAAATCAAGTATACCTGCTGTTCGTCCTACTAATGGTTCTCCGTTAAGTAATATTAAGGTGTAATCAGGATTTAAACCTTGCATTTGAACGCCCGCACCAAAACCAGCGGTTAAAAATAATCCGGTTTGTTCTTGTAAAATATCGGCGAGTCTTACAGAGCCCGCTTGCGCAATTTGTTTACTGGAAATAAGGGTAACCGGAACCGCAACGTTGCCTAATTTTTTTTCGGTTCTTGTGGCTGTCACAATAATTTCATTCGCAGAACCATATAAGGTATCTGGGCGCGTGGTTTTACCCACCTGTCCCTGAACAGCTGTGATGCAAAAAAACATACCCACTAATAAACCGCTAAACCGCATCTGCATTGATTTCAGGTGCAAATGTGGCTTATTGGCCTAGGTCAATTGTCACAGAATTGTAGAACGGCACAGCCCCCTAGTTTTATGACCTTTTAATGACAAAAACGACCTTATTGTATAACAACATAGTTCCATTTGTACGCTGTAGATGAAACAACCGCCGTTGCATTTGTATTAATAGTAAACCCTGTCGTTGTTATATTGACCCAAACAGCTTGTGTAGCAGCCAAACTAGCTGTTGCAGCATTGGCAGGGGTAATAACTACTACCGGAGCCGATGAAAAAGCTGTGTTGTATGTTATTATAGCTAACACTGCATTAATAGAAGGGCTGGATCCAGTTGTAAGGGCAACCACACCACTCATATCGGTACCCGTAACAGTAATTCCGGATGGAGAAGTACCCGCACCCGTAGAAGCAGCAATACTTAATGCGCCAGAATTTCCTCTTATGTGTTTTGCATTGATGTCATTTGTAGTTACAATTGCACCCGATGTACTTACCCTCGTAATATTTGTATTACCAAGTACGATACTATTGGATGTTGCGTTCGATGAACCCTGACCTATCGCTACCGCATTTGTTACGCCATCTGCAATATTTGCAGAATAACCTATCGCAACATTATAATTACCA
>CAJBRT010000035.1 GCA_903958045.1 uncultured Bacteroidota bacterium
GTTGGAGTGTTGCCAGTAAAGGTAGCCTAACAGTGGCCCTAGATATTACAATTACCCCTGATTTACAGCAGGAAGGAGACGCCAGGGAGTTTGTAAACCGTGTACAAAATATTCGAAAAGACAGCGGTTTTGCCCTTACAGACCGTATATTCGTGACCCTTGAGCATTGCGACAGGCTAAAGGAGTCGATTGTTAAATATAACAACTATATTTGCCGCGAAATTTTAGCTGATTCCATCAATTGGGTAGACCATGTTGAAAATCCAACAGAAGTCGACGTAAACGAGAATTTGCTAAAAATTTCAATAACTAAACAAGCATAACAACACGCATATGGCTACAAAGAAACCAGCCCCAAAAGCAGCACCTGCTAAAAAAGTAGCAGCTCCAGCAAAAAAGGCGGCTCCGGCCAAAAAAGCAGCACCTGCTAAAAAAGTAGCTGCACCTGTAAAGAAAGCAGCCCCTGCTAAACCAGCAGCTCCTGCTAAAAAAGTGGCGGCGCCCGTTAAAAAGGCAGCGCCCGCTAAAAAAGCAGCGCCTGCGAAACCAGTAGTATCAGCACCCGCCAAAAAAGTAGCAGCGCCTGCAAAAAAAGCGGCTCCTGTTAAAGCGGCCCCAGCAAAAGTTGTAGCACCCGCTAAAAAACCAGTAGCCCCTGTTAAAAAAGCGGCACCGGTTAAAGCAGCGCCTGCAAAACCAGCAGCGCCTGTTAAAAAGGCTGCACCGGTTAAAGCAGCTCCAGCGAAAGCTGCACCTGCTGCAAAGCCAGCTGCTCCTGTTAAAGCAGCAGCTCCTGCAAAAGCAGCAAAGCCTGCAAAAGTTGCAGCGGTTAAAGCGGTAAAACCACCTCCTGCAAAAGTGATTGTTAAAACTGCACCTGTACGACCTGGTGGCAAAGTTGTGCTTCCAAGTAAGCCTGTGCCTAAAATAGCGCCTGCGCCAGTAGTGAAAGCAAAACCAACCCCACTTCCTCCAATGCCTAAAAAGCCGGAAGTAAAGTTGCCACCTGCGCCTCCTAAAAAGCCAGTAAGAAAACCATTAGAACCTATTAAGGATGTAAAATTACCTAAGACAAATACAAAGTCTAGCGTGCCGTACAGTCCTGGATATACACCATTAGAAAAAAGAGTGCAAATAGTGACGAAGAGTAATCAAACACTTGTTAAATACAGCGACGCCGAACTTAACGAGTTTCGTGAGCTCATCAATAAAAAATTAGAAGCTGCTAAAAAAGAGCTTGTGTACCTTCAAGGTTTAATTACCCGCAAAGACGAAATGGGTGGTGACAATGACGATGCACGTTACATGACTATGGAAGATGGAAGTGTAAGCATGGAAAGAGAGCAGTTGTCTCAAATGGCTAGCCGTCAAATTACCTACATCGACCATCTTGAAAAAGCAATCATGCGTATTGAGAGCAAAACCTATGGTATTTGTAGAGTTACTGGTAAGCTAATTGACAAAGCTCGTTTACGCGCTGTACCACACGCTACGCTTAGTTTAGAAGCTAAATTAGGTCTTGTAAAACCAAGCCCTGATCAACAATAAAATTAGATCTTGATCTATAAAAAAAGGCCGCAAATTGCGGCCTTTTTTTTGTGCTAACTTATTTTACTTCTTGCATATCAATTAAGCGCTTATACATCCCGCCTTTTTCAAGTAAGGTATCGTGTGTACCACGTTCTGCAATTTCTCCTTTTTGTAAGACAATAATTTCATCGGCGTGTCTGATGGTAGAAAGGCGGTGTGCAATAACAATGGAGGTTCTGTTTTGCATCATTTTATTAATGGCGTCTTGCACGAGTCTTTCACTTTCTGTATCGAGTGAGGATGTGGCTTCATCTAAAATTAAAATGGGCGGATTTTTTAAAATGGCTCTCGCAATGGTAATGCGCTGACGTTCGCCGCCACTTAATTTACTACCCCTATCGCCAATGTTAGCATCGTACCCATCTTCTTTACTTTCTATAAAAGCAGCGGCATTGGCTACCGTAGCAGCCGCTGTAATGGCTGCCGGGCTTGCTGTTTGGACGCCTAGGGCAATATTTTGTGCAATGCTATCATTAAATAAAATAGGCTCCTGGGTTACAATACCCATGGCTGCGCGTACACTTTGTAAGCTGTAATCTTTGATATTGATGCCATCTATTAATACCTCGCCTTCTGTTACGTCATGAAAACGTGGTATCAAATCGGCTAGGGTACTTTTACCGGCGCCCGATGAACCTACTAGTGCCACCGTTTTTCCTTTTTCAATAACAAGGTTGATGTTTTTTAAAATCGTAGTATCGTCATAAGAGAAACTAACATTTTTAAACTCGATGCGGTGTTCAAAATTTTCTAAAATTGTAGCATTGGGTTTGTCTTCAATGGCAACGGGTGCTTTTAAAATTTCTTCAATTCGTTCGATAGCGGCACTGCCTCTTTGTGCATTATAAAATGAACTAGATAAAGATTTTGCCGGATTAATGATTTGCGTAAAAAATAAAATGTAGGTGATAAAACTTTCGGGTCCTAAGCCTGCTTGGTTATTTAATACAAGCCTACCGCCAAACCATAAGATGCAAGACAGTACAATCACCCCTAAAAATTCGGACATCGGTGATGCCAAATCTTTTCTAAAATTCATTTTGTTGCGGATATGATTGAGCGCATTGTTGTTGTCTAAAAACTTTTGCAAGAGAATTTTTTCGGCATTGAAGGCCTTAATAACCCTTAGTCCCCCAAGGGTTTCATCTAATATAGATAATAGCGTACCCAGCTTTTCTTGTGAAGTGGTAGATTGTTTTTTTAAACTTCTACTCAGGCGTCCAATCACAAAACCTGTTACCGGAAGTAATACCAGCAAAAACAATGATAACACCGGACTTAAAAAAACCAAGAAAATTAAAATGATTAAAATATTGAGTGGATCTTTAATAAGTCCTTCAAGGGTACTCATCACGCTCCATTCAATTTCGTTGGCATCATTACTCATTCTACTAATAATATCGCCTTTGCGTTGTTCGGTAAAATAGCCAATAGGAAGGTCTAATAATTTTTTATACAAATCGGAACGCAGCGTGGTCATTACATAATTGCGCATGGGGGCTAGCACCCTAAATGACAAATAGGTAAATAAATTTTTAAAGAATATAGCGGTAATAATGATACCGCAAATGGCACCCAGTGCATACACGGTTCCTTCTTCAATAATGATTCTAGAAATAAAATATTTGAGGTAATTTAAAATGGTGCCCGCAGATAAACCTGCATCGGAAGCGACGGGCATGGCAGTAATCAGTTTTTCGGTACCAAATAAAAGCTGCAAAAATGGCGCCAACATAGCCAGCGAAACCAGCGAAAACAGGATGGACAAGAGGTTAAATACCACATAGAGGGCAATATTCCTTTTTTGGGTCCGGAGGTAAAATAGAATTCGTGAAAAACGCTTCATAAATGATAAAATCGTTAAAACAAGGCAAAGTAACTAATTTTACAGCCAATTAAACGCAAAGAACATGGAGGAAGGTAAACGTCAACGTCAGGTAGCTGGTGCTATTCAAGAAGAAATGAATGAAATTTTTAGAAGGCTAAACCTTTCTATGATAGCCGGTGGCATGGTTTCCATCTCATCTGTGAAAGTAACCCCCGACCTTTTAGAGGCTCGTATTTACCTCAGCATATTTCAGGTGCCTGACCCCAAAGAAGTGATGAAAGTGATAGAGTCTAGGGCTTGGGAGATCAAAAAGGAGCTAGCCGATAGGGTAAAGCATCAGTTTAGACGTATTCCGGTTTTGCATTTTTATCTCGATGATACCCTTGATTATGTGTTTAAGATGGAAGAAATTTTCAAGCAAATCAATGCCGAAAAAAAGGCGACCGAAAATACCGATCCATCTGTGGAGGCAACAAGTCCTGATAACGACGATCCAACATCAAATTAATTTAGTCTCGTGCAATATTTATTTGCTTGGCGGTATTTTAAATCAAAAAAGTCTACGAGTGCAATTAATATTATTGCATGGGTAAGCGTTACGGCCATTGCGGTTGGCGCGGCAGCGCTTATTGTTATTTTAAGTGTGTTTAATGGTTTCGAAGATTTAGTAAAAGGTCTATACACTGATTTTTATGCAGACATGCGCGTGCTTCCGGCACAGGGCAAAAGAATGAATCTGGACGATCGTACACTCTATACAATAAAATCAGTGGAAGGCATAGTAGAAGTAAGTAAAGTGATTGAAGAAAAAGCATTACTTGCCAATAGCGATTATCAGAGTATTGTTGTGGTAAAAGGAGTGGACTCCATTTTCTCTCGCACCAATCATATTCATAAACATATTGTTAGAGGTAATTATACAACGGGTGATGTACAAAACCCAGGCATTGTGATGGGGGCTGGCATAGAAAACGCTGTGGGTGCCGATGTTACAAAAGGTGGATTCCCTTTAACACTCTACACGCCCAATAAAGGCGCGGGTTTTGACGCCGTGGAGGGTATGTTTGCTTTTAATGTATCAGGGCAGGGGGTGTTTGCCGTGCAACAAGAATTTGATAATAAATATATTTTTACCAACCTGTCTTTTGTGCAGTACATGCTTTCGATGACACCCAATCAGGTAAGTGGTGTAGAAATAAAAATAAATGGTAGTCCCGAAAAAATAAAAGCAAAACTACAAAATGCACTTGGCAAAAATTTTATAGTAGAAACACGCTACGAGCAAAATAAGAATTTGTACGCCGTCATGCAAATGGAAAAGTGGGTGATTTACGGTATTCTAAGTTTGATTCTAATTGTGGCTGCATTTAACATGATTGGTGCACTTACCATGCTTGTGTTAGAAAAGCAAAAAGACATTGCAGTGCTAAAAGCAATGGGGTCAAGTGCATCACTGATTCAAAAAATATTTATTACAGAAGGACTCGTACTTGCGGGTGTAGGCACCGCCATAGGAACAGCGCTCGGTACCATTATATGCGTGCTACAATTAAAGTTTAAATTGATTACACTCGGCGGCGGTGGTAGTTTTATTATTGATTACTATCCTGTAAAATTAATGGCCACCGACTATGTGCTAGTTATTACGACCATCGCCATCATAGCGATAGTAGCCGCGTGGATACCTGCTAAAAAAGCAAGCCAGCAATTATTGTCATTAAAAAGTTAGCAGTCTAATAAAGGCAACTTTATTAGTAATCACCCAAGGTTTCTGGTAATTGAGAAAGTGCGTCAGCAAGTTGTGCATCGTTTGGTGCAATGCCATGCCACTCATGCGTTCCTTCCATAAAACTAATGCCTTTACCCATTTCTGTTTTCATTAAAATACAGATAGGTTTTCCTTGACCCGTTAAAGATTTTGCTTTATCAAGGGTTGCAACAACGTCTTCCATATTGTTGCCATCCATATCAATAACGGTCCAGTTAAATGCTTCAAATTTGGCACGTAAACTATCAAGGTTCATTACTTTTTTGGTAGGGCCATCAATTTGTTGACCGTTCACGTCAATGGTTGCAATTAAATTATCGCAATTGTTATGGGCAGCAAACATCACTGATTCCCAAATTTGACCTTCCTGTAATTCACCATCGCCATGTAAGCAATACACCAGCTTTGAATCGTTGTTTATTTTTTTAGAAAGCGCTGCACCAATGGCAACACTCATCCCTTGTCCCAGAGAGCCACTCGCAATCCTTACACCTGGTAAATGCTCGTGCGTGGTAGGATGGCCCTGTAAACGGGTATTTAGTTTTCTAAATGTTCCTAGTTCGCTCACTTCAAAATAACCTGATCTTGCAAGCACCGAATAAAATACAGGTGAAATATGTCCGTTGGATAAGAAAAATAGGTCTTCCCCCTTGCCGTCCATAGAAAACGCAGGGTTATGATCTAGGGTATGAAAATAAAGCGCCGTTAAAAAATCGGTACAACCGAGAGATCCACCCGGATGTCCACTCTGAACACCATGCACCATTCTAACAATATCTCTTCTAACTTGAGTAGCCGTATCTTTTAGGGATTGAATAGACGCCATAATTTGATTATTTGCTGCGA
>CAJBRT010000036.1 GCA_903958045.1 uncultured Bacteroidota bacterium
ATTGAGGTCACTCACAATTTTACTGGTGGTTTTAGGGTAAGCGATCCATAATTTGGTTTCGGGCGTAATGGCCGGAAAAACCTCTTTTAAGATATTGTTAAGCTGCTGTTGGCTAAGTGCAAATACCAATGCAAAATCTAATTTCTTAGATCTAATTAATGGCGTTACGTTTTTAGCGAAGTTTACTTTTACAAATTGCTTTTCTACAGAAGAAGGAAGTCCTTGAATCAGGATATTCTTTTCGTCTTTTAATTGAAGCTTTTCTAACAGCGGCTGATTGGACATACCTAAAAAATTAGGGATTAACTAAAAAGAGTGCAAAGGTACAAAAAATATAGGGTATTTAACGAAGAAATGTAGCAAACTAGGCCTTATCGCCTGATTTTCTTTGCTTTCGGCGGTCTCGGTGACGTAAAATTGGAACCTTACTTTCGGTACCATTGATGATTCGGCCAATGTTTTTTTGGTGGGTTAATACCACCATCAGGGCTACCATCACCGCAAAAATCCGGTAAAAGGTTTCTTGTTCCTTGAACACAAATAATATGAATACCATAAATGCGATCCCCGCAAGTATAGAACTTAGGGATACAAATCTGGTTAAAAAAAGTACAATTAAAAATACAGCAATGCAACATGCAGCTACAATAGGCTGAATGGCAACGGCCATACCTAGTAAGGTAGCAACCCCTTTTCCACCCTTAAAATTGGCCCAAATAGGAAATATATGACCAAGTATAGATGCCATACCTAAACCCAACATAAAGTTGGTGCGGTGTAACTCATTGGTTAAATAATGAGGAAGAAACAAATAAAGAGAAGTTGCTGCCACGCCTTTAATAACATCTACGAGCATTACAAAGCTGCCCCATTTAGAACCTAATACTCTAAACGTATTGGTAGCACCGGCGTTTCCGCTACCATATTCTCTAATATCTATGCCAAAAAAGTACTTGCTAACCCAAACAGCAGTTGGAATAGAACCTATCAGGTAAGCTACTATTATGAGTAAAAATTCATTCATCACTGTACATGTTTAGTTGAGTTCTCGAACCACTATTTTTAAAATTAATGATTAATTAATAAACCGTTGAATAACGTCTAACGTTTGGGGCACTATGTTTAAACACTGTAATGCAGCGCAATCCAGTTATTTCTTGTCCTCGTTTCTTGATGTTTCCAACCTAGTGCTGCACAGGCAGCTTCAATTTCAGGTTCATCTTCAACTAATAAGCCGCTGAGTAATACAACACCCCCTGGCACCGTCGCATCTGCCAAAAAAGCCAGGTTGTCAAGTATGATATTCTTGTTGATATTGGCAATAATTATAGTAAACTTTTTATTTAGATTAGCGTCATTAACCTTTTGTATTTCAATAGTTTGAGTATTGTTAACTGCAATATTTTCTGAAGCGTTTTCGATACACCAATCGTCATTGTCCACCCCTAACACATAGCTAGCGCCAAGCTTGTGGGCAAGTATCGCAAGCAGTCCGGTGCCGGTTCCAAAATCAAAAACGGACTGTCCTTTAAAGTCAATCCCCCGCATCAGCTGCATGACGGAAAAGGTAGTTCCGTGGTGGCCAGTTCCAAAACTCATTTTTGGGGTGATAATAATGTCATGCTCCACTTGACCATTAAACGGCTCATGAAAATTGGCACGGACCCCCACAAAATCATCCACTAGCACGGGTTCAAAATTGGACTCCCAAAGCGCGTTCCAATTTTGCTTATCAATGGCATTACTGGTATAGGAAGCCCCATGCCTACTTACCAAATCCGCTAACCCAGCCGTTACCTCCGCATCAAACTTAGCCGAATCTATATAGCTAAAAAGGCCTGTTTCGGTTTCTTCAAACCCATCAAAACCCAAATCCGCTA
>CAJBRT010000037.1 GCA_903958045.1 uncultured Bacteroidota bacterium
GCAGATGAAATAGGCATTAAAACTTTTTTTAAAGAGGCTTAACCAGTGAATGCAAGTTCACTTACTGGATATAATGAGCGCCAATATTAATACCAGAGTTATTGCTGGTATGCATTTATTAGGCAAGACTTTATCATGTATTATAAGTATGCGCAGCGGTGGTTTGATTTATTTGAAACCAACAAAGAGATGATTGAGATTGAAACGGGGCATTATATTAAGTCGATGCATATTTTACTCAATGCGCATTTTGACCTTCGTAATTTTAGCAAGTTTGATATTGTCTTATCTCATTTTGAAAAATTTGCTTTGTCGGAACTACCCAATAAGCACGATATTTTTAGGGTCAATTCATTTGTGTATATCAATAGTGCCAAGCTTAATAAGCACCTGATGCAAGGTACATTTAAAGAAGGCCTACAACATGTGCCCGCGCTAGTTAAAGAGCTAAAAGCGCTCGAAATATATTTAGACCAGCACCGTATTTTGGTATTCAATTATAAAATTGCTACGCTCTATTTTGGCGCTGGTGAGTATGCCACATCTATCGATTATTTAAGGCGCATTATCAATGATCATATCGATTTAAGAAGTGATTTGCAGTGTTATGCGCGTCTACTGCATATGATGGCTCACTATGAACTAGGTAATATTGAACTCATTGAAAGTTCACTGATAAAATCGGTATATAGGTTTATGGCAAAAATGGAAAACCTGACCGTCATTGAAGAAGAGATGTTTGCATTTTTGCGAGGATCTTTTAAAGACCCGTCTCGAAAAGTAACGCAGGCTTTACAAGAATTTTTAGCCAAGGTTAAAAAGTACGAAAAGAGTAGATTTGAAACCCGTGCTTTTGCTTATTTAGACGTGATTTCTTGGTTGGAAAGTAAAGTTGAAAACAAAACGATGAGTGAAATTATTTATGCCAAGTACTTACAAAGCCCGCACCGTTAGTTAGCTGTAAGCAATACTGCCGCCTACCCATGTTTCGTTTTGGTTGTAGCGCACCCCAATCATTTTTCCCTTACTAAGCCTTGCAATGTTGATGGCCGGAAAAGGCCTAGCAGCGCCGTTTTCCCATAAATACAGTATTCTAATTTCAACCTTAGCCGGCGTAGTGGGCGTTTTTATAATGGGGGCATAGTTTACTTTTCGTTGAAGCATCCAATTTTGTGGATCCGGTAAGTCCTCTATATCTTTTTTGGTTACATCAATGATAACGCCTGATCCTGCAAAAGAAAAAAGTGGCTTTAACACATAGTTTTCTAAATCCTGCGGTATGCTTTCTAATTGATTTACATAGTAGCTAGCAGGGATACAAGGGTGCTTTAATAAAGGCATGGTGTATTTACTGATACGGTAAAACCAGTTAGGGTGTCCGGCCCATTCTACGTTTAGGTTTTCAAATAATAGGCGTCCTGCCTCTTTTATATCCGCTGGCATTTGATCTAGCTCATCAAAAATGATTCGGTTGTAAATTCTTTTGATTTCTATTTTTTCGCCGGCGTTATTTTTGTAAAATAGTGTGTCGTCCTCTTTGATAAGCTCTGTAATGCAAACAATGGCAATGCCAGTATAAGTAGCAGTGCAATAAAAATCAATCCTGGTTTTTTGCGTATGCGGTTTTATTTCAAGTAGCACTACATGTTTGGGGTCGTGATTTCCTACAATAACGGATTGTAATTTTTGTAGGTAGGTATTTTTGTTGAGGCCACTATAATAAGCTGTATAAGGGGCAGGAATCTCGTAAGCACTGCGCATGGCAGCATCAAGATGCGCCTGATAGCCAAACAGGCTTGCAAAACCTTGCATTTCTATCAGCTGTGGAACAATTTTGTTTTGTTCATTTAGGCAAATGCCAAAATCAAACGCTAAAAAATGCGGATGCGCCGTTTGGTTGGGTACATTTTTGTCTGGTGGGATGGCAGCGTTTGTTTGCGCAGAAAAATTAGGATGGGTAATATTGTCAATAATGTAATCACAAGTGTCTAGCATTTGCGCATTACAATCTGCGTCTATATATACAGGGGTTTCTGCAATTCTAAAATCGATGGCACTTTCAAAACCTTTGTTTAATTCGGATAACAAATGCTCGTATTGCTGTTCCGTAAAATTTTGATTGAAAGTATTTCTTTGATCAGGCACCATGGCATTAGCATTTAATGAGCAGTCGTATCAAGGATTGCCTGGTTTAAAAAATTAGGCAAAATAGTATTATAAGTAAGCATCATTTTTTCTGGGTCCAATACCTGATCTACCATCGACTGCCACTTTTCTGCGCCATGGTTTTCTGTGACAATTCTTTTTTTATCTTCTTGTAGTAAATACAAGTGCATGCCTGCGGCGTCAACTTCTGCATGAAACTGGGTGCCTACAAAATAAGGGCTAAACCGCATGGCCATAATGGCTCTTTCGTAAGGAACATGTGGGCGGTCTTTTTCAATAGCAAGTATCGAAGCACCCATGGCTTCTATAAGATCATCGTTTGGTTCAATGACCTGAAAATCTCTACTATCAACTCCGTAAAATGGATTGTTTAATCCGGTAAAGAGGGGGTCTGAAACACCTGCTGCTGTTGGATGTACCGGAAATACACCAAATGCGGTAGACTTTCTTTTGCAAACCGTACCTACATGATAATATTTGCAAGCAAGTTGAAAACTGTGGCAAATAAAAAATATGTGTTTGGGTTTGCTACTTTCGCTGTTCCAAATTTCAATACTTTCTAACCAGTCAAAATAAGCGTTCTCCCATTTGGTATCATTAGAATCAAGTGGAGAGCCTGGTCCTCCACTTGAAATATAAATATCAAAACTAGTGTCTGGTGTTTCTAATGCTTGTCTTACATCAAATACCTTGTAAGTGAGCGCCAAATTATGATGTGTTGCCCATTCCTTTACAAGCGCCTCTATACAGCGCATCCCTTCGTTGGGATCGCCATCATATAAATCTAATACTGCTACACTAATGCTTTGATTCATGGGTTCGGTTACGCGTTATAAATAGCTGAGGTTTGTTTTAGGCGTAAGCGTTAAAAGCGTATGGTACATGAGTTTGATGGTTTCTTCAATATCATCGTGGTGTATCATTTCAACGGTGGTGTGCATGTATCTTAATGGCATAGAAATCAGTACCGATGGGCAACCGTCATTGGCATAGGCAAAACTATCGGTATCGGTTCCGGTGCTTCTGCTAAGGGTTCTGAACTGTACTGGAATTTTATTTTTTTGTGCCACCTCTTCAACTACGGCTAATAATTTATTGTGAATAGCCGGCGCATAAGCAAGTGAAGGTCCTTTGCCACACTGAATATCACCTTCTACAATTTTACTAATCATAGGGGTGCTGGTATCGTGTGTTACATCTGTGATGATGGCGATATCTGGTTTGATACGGCGTGCAATCATTTCGGCACCTCGTAATCCAATTTCTTCTTGCACGGCGTTAACAACATACAAGGAGAAAGGAAGTTTTTTCTTATTTTCTTTAAGTAAACGAGCAACTTCTGCAATCATAAATCCACCAATACGGTTGTCAAAAGCGCGTCCAATGTAATAGCCATTTGCTAGTTCATCAAAGCCTTCTTCATACGTAACTACAGATCCGATATGAATGCCTAAATCTTCTACTTCTTTTTTTGTTCTAGCGCCACAGTCTAAGCAGAGGTTGTCTACTTTTGGTTGAGGTTCTTTGGTATCAGAATTTCCTAAGCGTGTATGAATCGCAGGCCAACCAAATACGGCTTTAACGGGTCCTTTTTTTCCATGAATCCAAACTCTTTTAGCAGGCGCAATTTGATGATCTACACCGCCATTTCTTTTTAAATAAATTAAACCTTGGTCGTTGATATAATTTACAAACCAGCTGATTTCATCGGCATGTGCTTCAATCACTACTTTAAAAGGAGCTCCCGGATTAATCACCCCCACAGCAGTACCATAAGGATCTGTAAAAATTTCGTCGGTATATTTTTTAATGTACTCGAGCCATACTTTTTGTCCACCCGATTCAAAACCAACAGGCGATGGGGTATTGATATAATTTTTTAAAAAAGCCATCGACGCTGGGGTTACTACTGCGTCTTTTTTTTGCTTTGTTGTTTTTGCGCTTGATTTTTTTGTTGCCATAATATAAAATTTCACTTTATTGTATAGAAAAAAATAGGGTTGCGGTGATGTCACAGGCGGCTTTCACTACAATGAGTCCGTCAATGATTGCAAGATAATAGAGAATGCTTTTACGTTGGTGCATTTGGTAGCTTACACTTATCAACAAAATAAGCGGGATTGTGTTTAACAAAATTTGGGCGCCTGTAAACCCATGTAAATAGCCATAGCGAAGGGTTGCTATTAAGATGAACGCAGTCATGGGTAAAACAATCCAATTGATGGTTTTAGTAAGTCCTATGCGTACCACCAAGGTTTTCATTTGTTTGTTGGCATCCGATTCAAAGTCTTTGATATCAAATAAAACGGCGATCATACTGATGTAAAGGGCGTTGATGATAAACAAAATAGGCAGATCCGCCATGCCCGTATAGGCCTGATTGGTTAGTTTTAAAAAGAGGTAAGGTGCATACACCCCAACGCCTGCCCAAATGGATCCAATGATAAACGGCTTAGCAATGCCATAGGACCGGAGGTTGAGCCAAGGATATTTTTTGGTATCAAAATAATATAAAAAGGCGCCAAGGCCAATAAGGCAGCAGTATAAAATATCGTAGCCTTTTAGTAGCGATATACCCGGTACTAATGTGTAGAGTTGATAGCTACCGCCTCCAATGATAAAAGCAAGTAGTAACCACTGCATTTTTTTAATCTGCTCCGCATGTTCACGCACCCAATTGTTTCTTTGGTTAGGGGCGTTATCATTACTTTCTAAGAGGTAAGAATGATTGTAATAATACACCGTTGCTGCACTGGCAAGTGCTACAAATAAAATAGGAATTTGACGGTGACCCAACTGCGCAAAACTAGACAGGCAAAGGGCTACCATGCATACCGCATAAAAATAATTGCCAAAGAAAAAAGAGGTAAATTGCGCGCGCTCCACGTTTAATTCAAGATAATAATGTCGCTAGATACTACGGTGTCACTTTTATTTTTGGCTTTATCAGAAGCCCAAAATCTAAAATAACAAGTATCGTTTTTGCCACATCTTGGCACAACGGTATAAATGCTGCCCGGAATAAATCCAGTATTGTAACCCACTTCAAAAATGCCTTTTAAATTGGGCGTGGCTGTAAAAGCAGGAATTTTTACACGGTCACTAAAATTATTACAACCTTTTGTTTTGGTTACTTTTTGTACCCAAATGCTATCTGAAATATCGCCTTCGGCGTCTGTAAATTCTAATGAAAAAATGATGCTAGAAGCGCCCGAAAAAACCTTTCCGTTAACCGACTTAAAAGTAAGTTGGGGTTTTGTGGTATAAGTATCTTTATTGCATGCAAATATGGTTACAATAATTGCCGTTAATATCAATAATTTTGCCTTCATTCGTGTAGGTTTCTACTCAAATTTAGTAAAACAAATCAATCAACCACTGTGTTGCCCATAGATGTTAACAATATTTTCTCTACCGAGCCTCGTTTGTTTAACCAAACAGCGCTAGACGTCTTTGCCCATCAGTATTGTGAGAATGCGGTGTACCGTCGTTGGTGTGATCTAATTATTCCTAACCAGCATCCTAAAAATGAGTCGGGGGTCCCCGTGCTGGAACATTATACCTCTATTCCGGCCATGCCCATTGGTTTTTTTAAATCAGAAACCGTGCAAACAGGCAACTACGAGCCGGCCCTTTTTTTTGAAAGTAGTGGCACCACTGGAACCGTTCAGAGCAAACATTATATCAAAGACGAAGCTTTATATCAGCAAAGTTTTTTAACGGCTTTTGAATCTGTTTACGGCCCAGTAAATGATTGGTGTATTATAGGATTGTTGCCTGCTTATTTAGAGCGGCCGCATTCGTCATTAGTATATATGGTGGAGCATTTAATTAAAGCATCTACGCATGCACAAAGTGGATTTTATTTATACGAACATGATGTGTTAGCACAAACTTTACAATCCAATGAAGCAGCGGGGCAAAAAACTTTATTGATAGGCGTTACGTTTGCATTATTAGATTTTGCACAAAATTTTCCAATGCCACTTTCTTATACGACTATTTTAGAAACAGGCGGTATGAAGGGTAGGCGAAAAGAGTTAACCAGGGAAGAAGTGCACGAAACATTAATGAAAGCATTTCAGGTGCCTACTATTCATGGCGAATATGGCATGACAGAATTATTATCACAAGCCTACGCAACTGGAAATGGGATGTACAAATGCCCCCCATGGATGCGCGTACTTGTAAGCGAAGAAGAAGACCCGCTAACCATAAAAACCAGTGGCAGAGGCAGTTTGCAAGTTATTGACCTCGCTAATATTCACAGCTGTTCCTTTATTGCCACAGAAGATGTAGGCGCCGTTTATGAAGATGGCAGCTTTGAAGTTTTTGGCCGAATGGATCATTCCGCCCTACGCGGTTGCAGCTTAATGGTGATCTAAAATTTTTGCGCGAACGCAAAAATAATTTTTATACACTTACATTAAAATCACGAAGTGCATCATTTAAACTTGTTTTTAAATCGGTACTTGCTTTACGCTGACCAATAATTAAAGCACAGTTTACTTGGTATTCACCTGCATTAAACTTTTTAGTGGTAGTACCCGGAATCACTACCGATCTTGCTGGTACACGTCCTGTATATTCTACCGGTGTAGAACCGCTTACGTCAATAATTTTTGTTGATTGTGTTAATACCACATTGGCACCTAGTACCGCTTCTTTTTCTACAATCACACCTTCTACTACAATACTTCTGCTACCTAAAAAACAACCGTCTTCAATAATAACAGGACTTGCTTGTAGAGGTTCTAAGACACCGCCAATACCCACGCCACCACTCAGGTGTACGCCTTTTCCAATTTGCGCGCAACTACCTACCGTTGCCCAGGTATCAACCATGGTACCCGCATCTACATACGCACCAATATTTACATAGCTAGGCATAAGTACTACCGAGCTAGCAATGTATGCACCATAACGCGCAACTGCTGGAGGAACGGCTCTAACGCCTAATTCTTTGTAGTTGCTTTTAAGTAACATTTTATCGTAAAACTCAAAAGGAGGGAGCTCCCAGGTTTGCATTTGTTGAATACCAAAGTACATTAAGATGGCTTGTTTAACCCACTCATTGACTACCCACTTATCACCCTCTGGCGACGCTACACGTAAACGTCCTTTGTCTACATCTTCAATCACGGCTCTTACTGCATCACTGTGTGTTGCTTCTTTTAATAAATCTCTATTTGACCAAGCTTCAAGTATTAAATTTTGTAAAGACATACTTAATTTTTTTGCAAACATAAGCAAGACATCTTTAACTACCATTATATTTGCCCTGTGACCCCGCTATTTAATGCAGATATTGAATCTTGTTTAACCATTTTAGAAAGCGGGGGCCTTATTTTGTACCCTACCGATACCATTTGGGGCATTGGTTGCGATGCTACCAATGAAGCCGCCGTAGAAAAAATATTTACCTTAAAAAAGCGCATCGAAACCAAGGCACTTATTGTGCTTATTGCAGACGAGCGTTCGCTACTCCAATACGTGGCCAGCCCACACATCGAAGTGTTTGATTATATCGCGGGTGTTTCAAAACCTACCACCATTATTTATGACAATGCCATTGGACTTGCTGCTAATTTATTAGCAGAAGATGGATCTGTGGGTATTCGTATTTGTGCCGATGAATTTTGCAAGCATTTAATTAAGCGTTTTAGAAAACCGGTTGTAAGTACCTCGGCTAATGTATCTGGATTTCCACCACCCAAAGTATTTTCAGATATTGATATGGCTGTTAAGCAAGGGGTGGATTATGTGGTTAATTACCGTCAGGATGATACTACACCAGTAGAGCCCTCTGCTGTGGTGAAATGTAATAAAGACGGGCATTTCACAATTCTGCGTCCGTAATTGTTTCCTTTTGTTTTCTTTTGGTTAAATTTGCCATATGCGTCGCATACTTATTATTCAAACAGCTTTTTTAGGCGATGTTGTACTCGCAACAGCGATGCTTGAAAATTTGCATGTGGCATACCCATCTGCACAGCTTGATATTTTAGTACGCGGTGGTGCTCAGGAATTATTTATAGATCATCCATACATTCATACAGTGCACGTATGGGATAAAAAGAAAAATAAATACCAGCATCTTTTTCAAATTATCAAAACCATTAGGGGCATCAAATATGATGTGGTCATTAATGTACAGCGTTATTTAGCCACTGGCATTATTACGGTTTTATCGGGTGCTGCAAAAACAATTGGCTTTGATAAAAATCCACTCAGTTTTTTATTTTCAGAAACCGTGAAGCACGCGTTTGGGACAGCCGCGCATGCGGCTGGACGCTCGGCTGAACCGGATTCAAGTACATCATCTATACACGAAACATCGCGCAACCACGCACTGCTTGCATCCCTAACAACGGCGCCCGTTGCAAAGCCAGCACTGTATCCATCTGCTGCAAATTTTGCAGCGGTGCAAAAATGGCAAGCCGCGCCATATATATGCATGTCGCCTGGATCTGTGTGGGAAACAAAAAAAATGCCCGCAAAAAATTGGATCCAACTTATAAATGCAGTCCCTAATAACTATACCATTTATTTAATGGGCGCTCCCAACGAAAAAGCACTCTGTGCGGAGATACTGAGTGGTTCATCAAGAGGGGATGTGTTTACTATAGCTGGACAACTCAACCTGTTAGAAGCAGCGGCACTTATTAAAGGGGCGCGCTTAAATTATGTAAATGATTCGGCGCCGATGCATTTGGCATCAGCTACCAATGCGCCTGTTGCTGCTATATACTGTTCTACGATTCCGGCATTTGGATATGGTCCATTATCGGATACACAATTTATTGTAGAAACCCTAGAACCCTTACCTTGCAAGCCTTGCGGCCTGCACGGAAAAAAAGTTTGTCCACTCGGCCATTTTAACTGTGGTCATACCATTACAACCCCGCAATTACTAGCGCCTCTTTCGCTTATATAAATGAGCAAAGCGCTACATTTGCAAAGCATGGAAATTAATTGTTCACCACACGAAACCCAACTCTTTAAAAAAATAGGTGCCGCCGCAGATAAACTGGGTGTGCCTGCTTATTTAATTGGTGGATTTGTGCGTGATAAAATTATTGGACGTCCTACCACCGATGTGGATGTGGTATGTATTGGTGATGGTATTGAATTAGCACATGGGGTGGCAGCACTTTTTTCACCAAAGCCTACCGTTGCATTTTTTAAAACGTTTGGAACGGCACAAATAAAAATCGATGATTTTATCATTGAATTTGTAGGTGCCCGCAAAGAAAGTTATGCAGCAGATAGTCGAAAGCCAAGCGTGAGCCCGGGTAGTATCGAAGACGATCAGAATAGAAGAGATTTTACCATCAATGCACTAGCCATTGGATTACACGAAGCTGCTTTTGGAAAATTAGTAGATCCGTTTGGTGGACTTCAAGCTATCCAGGATAAAATCATTAAAACCCCTTTAGCACCGCATCAAACATTTAGTGATGATCCACTTCGAATGTTAAGAGGCATTCGCTTTGCGTGTCAGTTAGGGTATACCATTGTGCCTGAAACGCTAGATGCCATTGCAGATAGTGCACACCGGATTAGTATTATATCGCAGGAGCGTATTACCGAAGAGCTCAATAAAATTATGCTATGCGATAAACCATCGGTTGGGTTTGATTTACTTTTTAAAGTAGGGTTACTCCATAAAATATTTCCACAACTTGTAGACCTCTACGGTGCCGAAAATATTGACGGCATGGGGCATAAAGATAATTTTTACCACACACTACAAGTGCTGGATAATATGGCGGCTAGCACGCCCGATTTATGGTTACGCTGGGCGGCATTATTACATGATATTGCAAAGCCGGCTACTAAAAAATTTGAAGAAGGTTTTGGATTTACGTTTCACGGCCATGAAGTTGTGGGTGCGCGCATGGTGCCTAAAATATTTACCAAATTAAAACTTCCTTTAAACGAGAAAATGAAACTCGTGCAAAAATTAGTGTTGTTGCATTTGAGGCCCATTAGTTTAACCAAAGAAAATATTACGGATAGTGCCATTAGGCGTTTAATTTTTGATGCCGGCGAAGACATTGAAAGTTTGATGCTTTTATGTAATGCTGATATCACCAGCAAAAACAAGCAAAAAGTAAAGCGCTATTTGCAAAATTTTGAAATGGTGCGCCTCAGAATTCAGGAGGTAGAAGATGGGGATAGGCTGCGTAATTGGCAACCGCCAGTAACCGGCGAAATGATCATGGAAACCTGTGGGCTAGCACCTTCCAAAGAAGTGGGACTATTAAAAGACGCTATCAGAGAAGCCATTTTAGATGGCATTATTCCCAACGAATTTGAGGCTGCCACAAAGTTTATGCTTGAAAAAGCAGCTACTTTAGGCCTTCGCCCCGTATAAATAATTGTATTTTAGCAA
>CAJBRT010000038.1 GCA_903958045.1 uncultured Bacteroidota bacterium
ATGGAGTCCCTATAATTTGAAGTTGTGTAATAGTTTCGTTTGTTAAAGGTGCGTAATTAGTGCAATCCAGCGGAACAATATTTAATTTAGTAGTATTTATTCTAACTACATTAGAAAAACTATCTGGATCTAAATAGGCGTTATATTCAGAATTAGCTAAAATGGTAGGTTCTGATAAATCCGATGGCACTACATTACCGCTTGCATCACTTGTAGCATTAGAAAATTTAGAAAGTTTAAGCATCACGCAAACAAAAGTTACCGCTGATGGGATTGGCAATGTAAGCGCGCTAAAAAAATTAAAAAAAGTATACCTCTATGGTACTGGCTTTACAAATACTGCTGTTGCAGCGTTAAAACAAAAAATGCCAGGGTTATTAATAGATACGGGAGGTTATAAATTACCGGTATTGGCAACGGACACTACAGAAGCAAAAGCACCAGAGGTAAAAACCAATTAACTGAAAATAAATTTCGGTATTAAGCTAACTATTTGCAGTAGATTACCCTGTAATCATGCGCACATATAAATCCTCCACCTTTTTACGTGCCCACGGTGTTTTGCGTAAAAACTTAAGGCTCGATTGAATGCTGGGGTTGGAATTAAAACAATTGATAGGGATATGCTGCCCCAAATCTTCCCATCCAAAATAAGCAACCAGTTCAGTTACTATTTTTTCGAGGGTTTTACCGTGTAAGGGGTCATTTGACACTTGTTGCATATGCAATATTAAGTAATTTGCTGCCATGACAGCGCACCGATACTTTGTAGTACATAAACCAGTAAATATGGTTTCTCAATTTATCAGCTCGCACAATGTTAATTTACTAGGCAGTTTAGATTATGATTTTCCGGAGGGCACCCACGCTATTGGCAGGTTAGACAACCATTCAGAAGGCCTGTTATTATTAACCACCAATAAAAAAGTAACCAAGCTTTTATTTCAAGGCCATAAACCACATACCAGAACCTATCTCGTTCAAGTTAAAAATAAAATAACGTCCGAGACTGCGGCTGCATTATCTAAGGGCATTGAAATAAGCGCACCGGGCGGCAGTGCCTATCTAACAAGCGCCTGCACCGTCAACATTGTAGAAGACCCAGCAGTGTATAGTCATTTATTTGAAGCGTCTTTACTAACGCCGGCAACACCCCTGCATCAAAATGTGGTAACGAGTTGGATACTCATTACATTAACAGAAGGAAAATTTCATCAGGTGCGTAAAATGGTAGCAGCCGTGCATCACCGCTGCATTAGACTCATAAGAGTTGCTATCGAAAATATTTATTTAGGTAGCAAGCCGGCGGGAGCTGTTCAAGAAATACAGGAAGATGATTTTTTTAAACTCCTAGACCTTTAAGCCTCTTTTTTATAAAAAAGGTGCATCAGAATAATATGCGGAAGGCTTACACAAGCCAAGAAAACAAAAAAAGTAGCAGCATAGGATTGTATCAGCCTCGCATTTGCATTTTGCAGGTATAAAAAGATTGCAAAAATAAAGAGTGCACCCATGTTAAAAGGCAAAGATTGAAGGTACAGTTTTTTTGTAGGCGTTTTGAGTTTAGTAGCGATATGCCCCCAAGCATTTATACTATGCGAACCAACAAAGTACAATCCAAAAGCAAGCATCAGTGGCATTTGCATACCAAGTACAAGTATCGCCATTAAATACACGCAGTTTTTTTTAGACATCCACCAAATTGGG
>CAJBRT010000039.1 GCA_903958045.1 uncultured Bacteroidota bacterium
GCCATTTATGGCGGGCCTTTTTAGTCATATACATTTTGGCTTTATGCGCAAATAAGATTATAAACTTTTGATCAGTTCGTTTGCAAAAGTTACATAGTCTGCATTTTTGCCAGTAGCAATATCAATACATTTTTGTGCACTTGCTTTAGCACTTACTTTATCGCCAAGCGCTTTTTCAATTCTTGCTTTTAATAATAACATCCAATACGCTTCTTTGTTACCTTCAACCGCTTTTGTAATGTTTACGAGTGCTTTATTGTAATCTTTATCAAACTCATAATAAAAATTAGCAGCAGTGTTGTAGGTATTTGCTTGCACTGCATCGGCAGCCAATGCTTTTTCTACTTGCGCACGAACACGGTCTTTAATATTAGTGCTTATTGGTAACGCTACTTGTACACCCGCCCATGCCATGTGTAGTTCACAAGTTTCGGCAGCGATGTTTGCAAACTGCATGGTAAATGTTTCTGCAAAAGTGATTGTTTTTTGTGCTTTTACTTTTACACGAACAACGTCTTCTGCTTCTTTGTATCCGTCTGATCCCCAATTGTTAACGCCTTTATTAATAATTACGTCCCACATTTCTTTACCAGGGATTGCATAAATAACATAGGTGCCCGCTTCTAATTCGGTACCACCAATGGTTACTTTATCTGTAAATTTAATTTTAGTAGCAGCGTTTGCACCAAGGCGCCAAAGGCTACCAAGAGGCGCTAATTCACTTTTTTCTTTTAATACCGTACGGCCTTTAATGTTAGGGCGAGAGTAGGTAAGTTCAATAGCACCCATACCAAAATCTTGGTTAATTTTTTGAGTAGTACTTGGCGCAGGCATTTTAATTTGAGCGCTTGCAAACATGGTTACAAAAGCAGCTGCAATCGTGAGTATTTTTTTCATAGGTAAAACTTTATGTTTTTAGAATAGCAAACCTAACACTATTTTTTAAATGCAGGATGAAACTGTTGAAGGGTGTCCCTTAAAAAATCGCGGTTTAGGTGGGTGTAAATTTCGGTGGTGGTGATGCTCTCATGACCCAGCATTTCTTGAACTGCCCTTAAATCGGCACCGCCTTCCACTAAATGGGTGGCAAAACTATGCCTAAACGTATGTGGTGAAATCACTTTGGTAATACCTGCTGTTAGGGCGAGGTTTTTAATAATATAAAATATCATCACCCGGCTTAATGCATTGCCGCGCCTGTTTAAAAACAGGATGTCCTGGTTTTTTTCTGAAACGTTCTGATGCGATCTTACCGTGTCTTTATAGATTTTAATACACTTGATGGCGTCGGTTCCAATGGGTACGAGTCTTTCCTTATCACCTTTACCTATTACGCGGATAAAGCCAATGTCTAAATAAAGGCATGAAATTTTAAGCTCTACCAGTTCACTTACCCGTAACCCACAACTATACATTGTTTCTAAAATAGCTTTATTGCGGGTGCCTTCGGGGTTTGATAAATCTATGGCGCCAATAAGCGTTTCTATTTCTTCAAAACTTAAAGTGTCCGGTAATTTTCGTCTCGTTTTTGGGGCTTCAAGTAGCGTAGAAGGATCGATGGTAACAAGCTGCTCAATGAGTAGGTATTTGTAAAAACTTCTGATGCCGGATATGATTCGGGCCTGTGTAGTAGCGCCCATACCAAGCTCTCCAATCCATTTTACAAATGCCTGTAAGTCTTTGAGGGTAAGGGATGCAGGATTTTTTGCTTGATTTACAATTTGTAAATACTCAGTTAGTTTGGTAACATCATGCAGGTAGGCTTCCACAGAGTGGTCACTTAAAGATTTCTCCAATTGTAAGTATGCTTTGTATCCTTTTTTATAGGCTTCCCACATCGGTTAATTATTAATTGCGCAGTGTTTACCGGTTAATTTGGAAATGAAGGTAAGCTAACCGATATTGCGACACCAAATTTATTCAAAGTAAAGTCAAGAAATGCAGGTGAATCTTAATTCGTTTAAACAGAAGGCGAAAAAACACGAAAAATCTTTTAAAAGTTTCTTATCAAAAATTGGTCGTAAGCCTCCTAAAGATTTAGATAAAAATGCACCTGCTATTGATGCCGAAGTTTGGAAAGAAGTGGACTGTTTAAGTTGTGCCAATTGCTGTAAAAGTATGAGCCCTACATTTACGGCTACCGATATCAAAAGAATTGCTGCTCATTTTAATATTTCCCCCAAAGAGTTTAAAGCTACTTGGCTCGAGTACGATGCCAAAGACAATGACTGGGTGAATGTTTCACAGCCTTGTCAGTTTTTAAATTTGAGCACTAACATGTGTTCCATTTATGAGGTAAGACCCGCAGACTGTGCCGGTTTTCCGCACCTCAAAAAGAAAAAATTTGTTGAATACCTGCATGTTCACAAGCAAAATATTTCCTACTGCCCAGCCACATTTAAGATGGTTGAAAAGATGATGGCGCGCTACTAAAAGTAAACATCCTCAATAAAATATAGGGTAGGTTCTTTGCCTGAATCCATATTAATGGCCACCACATCAAACTGTATGTTTTTAAAGTTTGGGTGTAGGTAATGGTAATGGCAGGCAGCATTTTTTAAGTGCCTCATTTTTTTAATTGAGATATGCTCTTCGGGGTAACCAAATTGGAGGCTGGTTCTTGTTTTTACTTCCACAAAATGAAGTGTGCTGCCAAGCTTTGCAACAATGTCTAATTCCCAGTGATGATGCCTCCAATTGAGGTCGAGTATGGTATAGCCAAGCTCTATTAGGAAGTTGGCTGCCAAAGCTTCTCCCTGCTTTCCTATATTCAGGTTTTGGGATGGCATTTTGTTAAAATTAGTGGAGGATAAAACATACGCAGGTATTTTTCGTTTGTATAAAAAAATGGAAGATGTCATTTGATTATAGCGTTCATAAATTAGTAGGAACCGTGCAGCATTATAGCTGGGGCGGAACTCGGTTTTTACCCCAATTATTGGGTATTGAAAACCCCAATCACGCTCCATTTGCGGAGTACTGGTTAGGGGTTCATGGTGGCGGTCCATCATCTATTGAGGTGAATAAACAGCACATTTTGTTATCGGAGGCCATTGCCTCGGATCCAAAATTGGCATTATCAGCACCTGTTTTTAACCATTTTGGAGGCCTGCCTTATTTGTTTAAAGTGCTTGACGTAAAAGACATGCTCTCTATACAAGTGCATCCTACCAAGGAATATGCAAAGGTCGCATTTGAACAGGAAGAAGCTGCCGGCATCTCTTTAAACGCACCTAACCGAAATTATAAAGACAAGAATCATAAACCAGAGATTATGCTGGCTATAAGTGAGTTCTGGCTGTTACATGGATTTAAATCTGAAGCTAAAATTTTAGAAACCCTAGAAAATTCAGCAGAATTTCAGGTATTATTACCCTTATTCAAGCTGGAAGGGTTAGCGGGTTTGTATACCTTTTTAATGGAAATGGAGCAGGCACAAGTGGATAGTCTATTGGGGCCCGTTGTTAAGAGAGCCCTCCGCAATAAGCAAGATGGAAAAGTGAATAAACAATCTCCGGATTGGTGGGTGGCAAAAATGTATGAGCATGCAAATGGCATTTATCTGATTGATAAAGGCGTTTTTTCGATCTACCTTTTCAATATTGTTTGTGTGATGCCTGGTCAGGGCATATTTCAGGATGCTGGCGTTCCACATGCTTATTTAGAAGGACAGAATGTGGAATTAATGGCCAATAGTGATAATGTTTTAAGGGGAGGCCTCACGCCCAAGCACATTGATGTACCAGAACTGATCAAAAACATAAAATTCGAACATATTGAGCCTGTAATTATTGAGGGTAGTATGCCTTGTATGGGGGAAAGTGTGTATCCGGCACCTACCCAAGATTTTGGTATAGCTTTCATTACGCTTGATGGCAATAGCAGCTATTCCTACATCGCAGAGACTATGGATATGTTTTTGGTGGTGGAAGGTGGTTGTGTTGTAAACAATCAGATGACCATAAAAAAAGGTGAGGCTTTTGTTGTTTTTCCTGGGAATCAGTTAAACATTCATGCGTCTGGTAAAACCCATATTTATAGAGCATTTGTGCCATCTATGGCAGCTTATTCACAACATGAGGAAAATTGGGAGGAGTAATAGTGTAATGAAGTCCTTATTTTTGTTTTGAAACAGTATATACATGAAAATTTCTAGATCCATAATCGTTGCTTTAGTTTTAACCATCGTTGCTAGTGCGCTGTACAGAATCATGCCTAATAGACCCATGGGTTTTGCTCCTCAAATTGCCATTGCACTATTTAGTGGCGCCCTATGTGTGAAAAATAAAAAGTGGGCGTTTGCAATGCCACTTATATCTATGTTTATTTCAGATGTATTCTTTGAAGTATTGTACATGAACCACTTAACAGACTACCAAGGATTTTATAGTGGTCAGTGGCTTAACTATATTTTAATTGCTGGTCTTGCGGCTTTTGGATTTTTAATTCAAACAAAAAAGATTGCATCTATGAGCCTTGCTTTTTTAGCAGGCCCTACTGCTTATTTTATACTTTCTAATTTTTCTGTGTGGGCTTTTGGTGGCGGATGGAATAGACCTAAAACATTTACTGGTTTAATTCAGTGTTATGTAGATGGTGTTCCATTTTACGCGAATAGCATGATCGCTACATTTATATTTGGAGCGGTGTTGTTTGGTGCATATAGTGTGCTTGTGAATAGAAAGACTGCTACTGCATAGTTAGTTTATAAAAGATACTGCTAGCACCTAATACAGTGCTGTTTTAACTTTTGAAACTTTTTTTATCCCCCCATTAAAAATTGTTCATATGGTAGAGAGTCATACCCTATACTCTTTTTTTAATTTTGCAGTGTTTATTTTATCCATCATCTTCTTTTTCGATGTACTAATTCGATTTAAAAAGCCACTGGTTCTAAAATCGTATTTTTTAATTCTAGTTTTTTGTATTGGGTGCTACAGCTTTTTAATGTATCTAAACTTCATTAATTTGTTTGTGCTTTTATGTTTTCCAATACTTAAATTTTTGCTCTGGGCAAGTATGTCACTTATTTTGTCTCACTTGTATTTAGTTAAAAATAAGAAATGGGTATACTCTTTGTTGATTATTGCTGCTATTGTACTAACCTATTCTTTGTACATAGTATATTTGTTTTCGATTGAACAAGATTTTTTAAAAATTGAGTTTGCTCAAAATCCTGTGTTAATTTTTACTACAAAATTTAGTTTTAAGCTCAATTTATTTCCGCGTGTTTTATTAATCTCAATATTTACTTTTATTAACCTTAGGCTTGTTCATTTAATATACAAGAACACTGAGGCTAATAATATATACCATACAAAGATTAAAAATTGGACTAAAGCATTTGTACTATTAGAATTTATGAGTGTTACAGTTTTTAGTATTATGAATTCTTTACTAGTGTCATATGAATTTGGAAGCATTATGCTTATCGTTATGCCACTTTTGATTTTACTTATTGTACATTATAGGCCTCAATTCATTAACTCGCAAAGTTTAAAGCTAACATTGTCTAGCAATTTTAGTAAAGAGGATGTTTTTGTGTTAACAGATCATAATTTTTATACACCATTTTTCATAGGGCAATACTTTTTGAAAGAACAGGCTACCCTTGAGCAATTTTGTATGCAGAATGGAATCGTTTCCAATGATCAATTCCAAGATCAGATTCTAAAGAATTATAATATGTCTTTTAGTAATCTGGTAAATAAAAACAGGGTTGATTATTTTATTGATCTAGTTAAGTCTCCAAAATTCAAACATTATTCCATTGACGCACTTGCAAAAGAAGCAGGTTTTAATTCTCGTCACCACTTGTATAAGCCCTTTCGTAAGTTTCACGGAGGTACACCATCAGATTTTATTGATTCTGTAAACTATTGACAATCAAGGTAACACATTTTTTTACTTTGTTATTTGTTAAGTTACCTCTAAAATTTGTCAATACTTTGTTTTTAGGACATATTGCGCGATAGAGTACTTATTATTATTAAAACATATATAAAATGTTTTAATATCAAAAAACTTAATTTTCATGTCAAAAACAAAAAAATTAGACATCTTTAATCTTTTCTACAGTGGAGCAGCGGTAGTTATATTAATTGGTGTAATCGCTAAATTATTAGAGTGGCCATTGCAGGATGTTTTAATTACCGGAGGATTGGCAATTGAAGCACTCGTGTTTGCTGTTTCAGCTATTAAGTTTGTTGATGTAAAAAAGGTTGAAGAGGGGGCAACAGAAGCCACTCTATCTAAGGTAGCTGATGGACTAGGTGATATTGCAGCTAATTCACTTAGAATAGGGAATAAAGGAGTGAATTCGAATTTTAATGATCAAACAGAAATACATTCAGCGCAATTTCCAGCTAATAAAGTAGGATCTTCTGTTTCTGAACTTCGTGATAAAAAGACTATATCTGATTCATCACCTTTGAATTCTAGTTCAGACCAAATTCAAAATAACAGCCACACGTTATGGCAACTGGAACAAATGGACATACTCAGTTTGGCAAAAGATCTATTTTTCCAACCCAAATGGGATGAGTTGTTATCTGACGATTACAATCAATTGAGTTTATTATTTAAGCGTGTTTTTGATAAGAAACTACCCAATAAAGAAGCATTGCCTTTTCTACTTCAATTTCCAGTTAAATTGCCAGTGCCTGAATTAAATAAATTAACTATCGATAAATCCCATGTTATTGAGGTTAGCGATATTGAGCTTTTGTGTAAAGCCTTTCAAATAATTAACCATCATAATTTCTTTGATAATTTTATATTAGAAAGTAAAGAAGATGTTGTTACAATCAGTCCTAAAAATATAAGTCACATTCAAGTATATGGAGGTGAGGATGAAACTGTTTTATCCCACATAATAAATTATCACAATACTGAATTGGTAGTAAGTCCAAATGTTGAATGCCTTCAAAGTTCAATAAAATTAAAAGGAGAAAAACTAATTGAGTATTTTATTCAAAAAATAGATATTAGTAATGAAACTGCTTTAAACTCACTAAATGCCATACTTCATCCTCAATCTGATGAACTGAAAAATAAACTATGGTCTAAGTTTAAGAAGATACGGTATAATAATTTAACCAATGAAGGTTTCTCGCATCTCAAATTATTAGTGCAATCGGTTATTTCATATGCTAATCTAAATGTTGGAAGACAAATATTTGACAAATTAATTGAGTTTCAAATTTCTGAATCGAAGTCTATTGTTTTAAATGATGTTGTAAACTTTAGTTCTGAAACAATATATTTTGGACCCAAAAATGAGTACAGTGTTCATTTAAATGAATTGTTTTTGAATGATGAATTGGAAAATTTGGGTCATATAAATACAATCATTGATAAATTACTGAATGATAATGTTTCATCTAAATCTTCACTCATCCAATTATTTAATTTGAATGAGCATGATTCTAAAAAGGAAGTTTTTGATAAATTAAATTATCACTTAAATAAAACAAATACATCTCCAAGTGGTGCACAATTAGCTTTCGTATTATTATACAAACAATATATAAATTCTTAAATTCTAGTATATGGCGGAAGGTCATGTTGACGTCAAAAGATACCAGATTATAAGTCTTTTGTACATTGTATTTATTTGTTTCTCAGTGATTAGTATCAAAATTTCGATACTAGATTCTAATATTTACACAATTAAGTCATTCCAATCGTTGGATAAAGAAGAGCTTAAGAAAATCGAAATAAGCAATAAAATCATTCGTGATAATTTATCTATACTAAATAGAAATGTAAAAGCGGAAGCGTATTTAAAGATTCGCTCACGAATTAATGTAAGTTATAGGGTAGTCAATGATGTTTTAAAACATGTGGATGAAGAATTTGCAAAGAATAAAACTGACATTTTTAACCAGTTTAACAGTAAAAATTTAATTGAAGAAATTTTAAAGAGCGACAAAGGTGTTAAGTTACTAGAAAAAGATCTTTTTGAACTCTCCGATTTTATAAAGAAATCTCCTTATAAAATACAAACATCTTTGGATTCGCTCATTCCAATACAAAAAGAAATTACTACTATTAAGGGTAAAGTAGAGCCGTGGGAATATTATTTATTTATGCACAAGCCCACAGCAATTAATTATATGCAACTTGAGCGAATTAAATTATTGGTTACTAAAACTCAATTGCTTTATCAAGAAGCTGCACTTGCAGAGATTGGTTATTTACCTACTTATTTCTCTCAGTTTAATCCAAAACTTTATGTTCTTAAGTCGTCTGTAAAAGAGTATAAAGAGGAGGAAATTGTTAAACCAGGTCAAAAAGTTATAAGTGTAAATGATCAAGTTTTTGATGAATTGTTTCAAAAGATATTAGCATCACTTCATACTGAAAATATTTTTGTTGGTTTAAATAATACACTTCTTAGTGATTTTAATTTTATGATGGGAAAAGATTTTGAATTAGAAATACTTCCTAAAGTTAATATCGCAAAGAATGGCAGCAACTATAAAGTTGTTTTTAGTAAGACAGGTGAGTATATGCTTCGTTTTTATGATTTAAGAAATGATAAAAAAGTGTTATTTGAAAAAAAGATTAGTGTGAATCCGATTCCTGATCCAACAGTTAAAGTTAGAGGGGATAATTTAAATAATTATTCAATTAGTGTAAAAGATTTACTAAGTGCTGAAAGATTAGAAGCTAAATTAGAAATTAATAATCTCAGTTTTTTTCCAGGCCGTATAAATAGTTATAAGGTAATTCGAATTCATAATGGCAAAGAGGAAGAATCAGTAAATAACTATGGCGAACTGTTCCAGTCACCCACACAAAAAGTACTTGGGTCGCTTGTTAAAAATGACTTAATCATTTTTGATAATTTAAATATGTCAATGGTAGACGGCTCTACGCGAACTGCTGCGCCTATTGTTTATAAAATTATAAATTAATCAATTAAACAATTTGAAAAGTAAATTTTTATATACTATCCTTTTTTGTTTGCCGATTGTTCTTTTCGGGCAAGATACTTTGTCAGGAATTTATCCAACACTAAAAATTTCAGCAGGGCTACATATTATTAAAGATGTAGTTACTATTAAAGGACAATTAACAGTTGAACCTGGGGCTAAAATTGAAATAATGGATCCTGGCGTTATAGTTTGTGAAGGTGGGATAGATATTAATGGGGTTAAGCAAAACATTGAATTTTTTGGTAAAGCGCAATATGAGGGTCTTGGCTTAGTCATTAAAAATATTGATTCTTCGAGAGTCAATATAGTAAACGCTTCATTTAAATATTTGCAAATGCCAATATTTTTTGATTTTGGCTGGAAAAGAACAAGTATTAATATTAGTAATAATAATTTTATTGAGAATGTAGGTAGAGTTTCAATTATTCAGGTATTGAATCCGCCGTTTAGTTTTGCAGTGGATCAGGGAAATATAAAATTTAACTTAGAAAACAACTTATTTTCAAATAATAATGCTCCTGTATATTTTGAAGATTTTAAAAGCGATATCATAAATTTAAGAATCGTTAATAATACTTTTGCTGGCAATAAGGTTTTCGGATATAAGAATTATAATATTTCTACCAATATATTGTATGGTAGATCTGATAATAATTATACAAAGTATTCGCCTCTTATTGAGTTAAATAGTTTTGTTTTCAACTACTTAATAGATAATAATGCTGACACAGTAACACATGCGTCTAATTTTGGTATTTATGGTACTGAAAAAACATTTATAATATCAAGTAATTATTTAGGTTCTTCTTTAAAGTCAGAAATCGCAAAAACAATTTATGATCAATCGCTTAATTACAATGCTCCACAACTGATATTAGAACCATTATTAATGGCACCAGCTGCTACTTCTCCTACGCACGTTTATACTCTTCAAACAATTGATAATAAAACTATTTCTGATAGTTTACTAGTTACAGAACCTCTAAAAGGATTGATTCTGCTTAGTAATAATGAATTAAACCTATCAAAACTTAGATTAGGGTTCTCTTATTTTATTGGAGATAGTACTTTGCAAAAAATCGATACAACGCTTTCTTATTCTAATCAACCCAATGGGAAAAGTAATACTTTGACCATAACTAAATTCATCAATAGCAACAAAAAAATTGGTTATTACACCTTATCTGGTATTATTGATAATACGGGCAGGGTTGTCCCGGATGTAAAAGTTGGATATAATGCATGGCTTAATGAGTTTAGATCAAGAAAAGTTCTCGCTGAAATCTTTGCCATTAATGCTATCAATGCAAAAAGGTTAGAGGACAGTGTTAAAATGACTTCTGTACCTGCTGACTCTATCAAAAATACTTTTCAGAAAATTGAAGCACCTGTAAAAAGTAGAATTGAATTAGGCTTGGTTTCAGGCGGGGCTATATTTACAGGGACAATTAGTAGCCCCGGTTTATTTAACAACCAGATGAATATTGCCCTTGGTGTAACCGTGAAATACACCTTATTCTCAAATTTAAGTGCTGGTTTAACGATATCTAGTTTTAAGCTCAGTAATTCTGATCGAACATCAAATAACAATGAACAATTAGCTCGAGGTATGAGTTTTAGCTCATCCATATTGAGTATTTCACCTTCAATAAATTACGATTTTGTAGATAACAGATTATATACTAAGGCAAGAAAAATTAGGCCTTCTGTTGGTTTAGGATTAGACATTAATTCATTTACTCCCACGTCAGTTTACAATGGTGTGGAATACAAATTGCAGCCACTTGGCACAGGTGGCCAATTTTCAGATAGTACAAAAAAACCATATTCTTTATTAGCACTTGGTTATTTCTTGAATGTGCAAGTAAAATATCAAATAAATAGATTTAATAGTGTTGGGATCCATTTTTCATACCATAAAAGTATGTCGGACTATTTAGATGATGTGGGACCTGACGAATATCCAAATGCATCAAAAATATTAGCATCTGGTGTTTCTGATCCTGCTGCAGCATTATATTTTTCTAATCCTACTGCAAGAAGTATTAATGGTCTTTATAGAAATAGCCCAAATAATGCAAAGGATAGTTATATAATGTTTGGAATTTTTTATGCTAGAAAACTTTTCAAATAAATATTATGATAAAAAAAATAGTAATATTTAAAAAATACATAATTCTATTTCTTTTATTTGCCATTTTTCAGTTTTGTGCAAAAAAAGTTGTTCTTACTGATATTGAGTTTCAGCGTCAATTATTATCTGGAACAGGAACGTATCAAAATATTGAACGTAATTGGAGATTGGACTCTGCATATATTAATGGTGCGGCAGTTGTTTTAACGCCTTATCAAAGAACTTATATAAAAACATTTATGCATGATGGTGTTTATAAGGATTCTGAATTAAATAATGGGAAATGGGAATTATTGTCATTAAATACTTTAAAACAAAAAATCATTTACGCCTCAACAAATAAAATTGATAGCAGTAGTTTTGAAATTTTACTCATCAATACTGCACAGCTAAAGTTAAAGCTTAATAATTCCACAGTAAAAACAGAGTATTTATTTAAAATAGTAAACTAGAATTGAAATTTCTAATTACCATATTATTTCTTTTTTCATTTGGGCTAGCTAATTCTCAAATATCGATAGGTTATTCTATTGGTGTATTTGGTGAGAATTTAAAAATTGACAGTTACAGTAATCCGCTTGCAATTACCTCCACAACTTGTATTCAAGTAACAAATGGGGTTTCTAAGTTTTTAATTAGTGGCAAAGGCATTTATTTAAATGCTTGTGCAATAAAAGAAACAGAATTTAAGTTAAGTATTCTCGTTGCTCCGAATCCTGCAACAGAATATACCATTGTAAAATTTAGTAATAAGCTTCAAAATCAAGAGCGGTTCAATATTCAAATATATAGTGCATCAGGATATTTCTTGCAAAAGTATACTGCCACACAATCACAACTTTTAACAGGGTTTAAATTAACTACGAGCAGTCTAGCACAAGGAATATATTTTATAAAAATATTTTCTTCTAGTATCAATGAAGTTGTAAAAATTATTAAAAATTAATTTTGTGAATCGAATTATCAAAGTATTTATATTCGTAATTTTCTTGATTGCTTCTAAAAGTATTTTAGCGCAAGGTCAAGTTGTACCTGATGGTATCTTGTTTCAGGCAGTTGCAAGGGATGCCAATAATAATGCAGCTGGTAACAGAAATGTGTATATTCAAATTTACATTAAAAAAGGGAGTGTAAGTGGATCTACGGAGTATAGTGAAAGCTTCAAAATTGTGTCAAGTGCAGAAGGTATTTTTTCAATAACAATAGGACAA
>CAJBRT010000040.1 GCA_903958045.1 uncultured Bacteroidota bacterium
AAAACACAGCTACAGTTTGGAAAACTATTTGTTACTGCTGCGCTTGCTAACCAAAGATCGACAAGACAATCGGTAGCATTACAGGGTGGTGCATCTATGTTAACTTTTGAAAAAAAATTAGATGACTACGAAGAAAACAGACACTTTTTATTAGGCCAATATTTTAAGAATAATTTTAACAAGGCCATGAAAAATTTACCTGTTGTAAATACACAGGTACAAATTCAGCGCATTGAAGTATGGGTCACCAACCGCACAGGCGCCACAACCGAAGCTAGAGATATAGTAGGCTTTATGGATTTAGGGGAACCTAAGCCTTACAATACGGGTGCAATAGCTGCCACTACTGGTGGTGCACTTCCATTTAATGGCGCCAATAATTTATATACCGGACTCGTAAGTAACCCAAGTAGCAGAAACCCTGCGGTTATTAATAGTTTGCTATTGTCAAAAGGACTTAAGCCGGTAGATGATTATGAAAAAACTTTTGCGCGAAAATTAAATACAACCGAGTTTACCTTTAATCCACAAATTGGTTTTTTATCCATCAATACACAGTTGCAAGCAGATGAAGTGCTCGCAGTAGCCTACCAGTATACCTATAATGGTCGTGTATATCAAGTGGGTGAATTTTCTCAAGACGTTGCGCTTGATTCTAGTAAGGGCGTGCAAAAAGTTTTGTTTTTAAAATTATTAAAAGCAACTTCTCAGCGAATTGAACTTCCCATATGGGATTGGATGATGAAAAACGTATACTCGCTCGATGTTTTTGGCGGTATTCAGCGCGAAGATTTTAAGCTCAACGTTTTGTATGAAGAACCTAGCGGTGGACTCAAAAGATATTTACCAGAAACCTCCAAAGCTGCCGAAGGATTCCCTCTACTTAAAATTCTTAACCTAGATAGGCTCAACAATCGAAACGATCCGCAGCCTGATGGGGTGTTTGATTTTGTGGATGGATTTACCGTGCTGCAGCAATCAGGAAAAATTATATTTCCAGTACTCGAACCTTTTGGTAATGACCTCGATACCCTTGCTTTTTCTGGGATGTCTACTGCGGTCAAGCAAAAATATATTTATTACCAGTTGTATGATTCCATTAAGGCCATTGCGCAAACCTACGCAAACCTGAACCGTTTTGTGATGCAAGGACAAGTAAAAAGTGGAGGCGGCGGGTCTGAAATTCAGCTCAATACTTTTAATATTCCACCAGGATCCGTGCGCGTTACTGCGGGTGGTCAACAGTTAAGAGAAGGTCTCGATTATAGTGTCGATTATAATTTAGGAAGTATAAAAATTTTAAACGCTGCCATATTAAGTTCCAATGTGCCGGTTAATGTTTCATTTGAAAACAATACAGGTTTTGGTATGCAGATGCGTGGATTTAGTGGACTTCGCTTAGATTATATTGCCAATAAGAAATTTAGCGTAAGCGCAACATCGGTTAGATTGGGAGAGCGTCCATTTTTTACTAAAATGAATTATGGGGATGATCCTATTCGTAACACTATGTACGGATTAGATTTTAGCTATAAATCCGAACTGCCTTCTGTAACAAGACTTTTAAATAGACTTCCTTTTTATGCCACCAAAACCATGTCTAGTATTAACGCCTATGGGGAAGGTGCATTTTTAAAGCCAGGTCATCCGCCTCAAATTGGTTCAGGAGATCAAGGGCTTATTTTTATTGATGACTTTGAAGGCACAAGAACCAATATTGATTTGAGGTTCCCTTTTGTGGCATGGACACTTGCCTCAACGCCGCAAGGCAATCCTAAATTTCCGGAAGCAGGATTAACGGATTCGATCGATTATAATTTTAATCGAGCCAAATTAGCATGGTATAATATTGAACCTAATTTACAAGATAAAAATAGCAGCAATAATCCATTAAGGCGAAATGTAGCGGAGCTGAGTGACCCAAGGGTTCGTCAGGTATTTACCAACGAATTGTTTCCGCAACGGACTACCAATATTACCGATGTACAAACGGCAACACTAGACCTTGCATACTATCCCAAAGAAAAAGGTCCGTATAATTATGAAACACGTTCTGCACAATTAGGCGCGGATGGTAAATTCAGAAACCCTTCGGCAAAGTGGGGAGGCATTATGCGTGCCATTGATCAAACAGATTTTGAAACAGGTAATATCGAATATTTTGAAATATGGATGCAAGATCCATTTATCACGAGCCCTAATAGTAGAGGCGGAAAAATATTACTCAACTTAGGAAATATTAGTGAAGACATTTTAAAAGACGGCAAACGTTTTTATGAAAATGGGATGAACACTCCAAAAGTGCCTGCACAAGTGGATAGTAGTAACACTTGGGGTAAAACGCCCGTGAACCCCATTCAAATTACGCAAGCTTTTAGCAACGACCCTGACGACAGGCCTTTTCAAGATGTTGGATTTGACGGACTCGATGATAATGCTGAAAAAGTAAAAAAGAATTATGTATTACAAAAGTTGGCAAGCAATTTTGGAACATCATCGTTGGTGTATCAAAGAGCACTTGTTGATCCTGCCGGAGATAATTATAAGTGGTATCGTGATAATAGTTTTGATGCTGCCGGAACGGGTATTTTAGGTAGGTATAAAAATCATAACAATCCACAGGGTAATTCGCCCATTGCCTCTGCTAGTGTATTTACACCAGCTGCAACTCTTTTTCCAGATAATGAAGATTTAAATAGAGACAATACCCTTAATGAAACGGAGGCGTATTATGAGTATGAAGTGTCTTTAAAACCTGGCATGGCTGTTGGGGTAACGCCTTATATTACCGACAAACGCACGCTATCTGTAAATGCAGCAGATGGAACGGTAAAAACAGAAAATTGGTTTTTGTTCCGTATTCCAATAAGGGGGTTTACTAGAAAAGTGGGTAACATGTCTGATTTTAAATCCATTCGTTTTGCGCGTTTGTACTTAACAGATTTTGAAGATTCTGTTGTGGTTCGTATGGCAAGAATGGATTTAGTGCGCAATCAGTGGCGTCAATTTAATTTTCAATTAGACACTACCGGTTCTTATCAGCCCATACCTGTAAATAGTGGTGTTACCTTTAATACACTCGCAGTTAATTTGGAAGAAAATAGTAGTCGTCAACCGGTAAATTATTTAATGCCTCCTGGTGTTGAGCGTGTTCAACTACTCAGCAACAATGGTGTTAACCTGCAGCAAAATGAGCAGGCCATGAGTATGCAAATTAGAGACCTAACTTCTGGAGATGCGCGCGCTGTGTTTAAAACGGTTCCTTTTGATTTTAGACAATTTGGTAGACTCTCTATGTATTTACATGCCGAATCGGTTCCCGGATTAAGGCCTGTTTTAGACGATGAGTTATATGCAGTAGTAAGGCTTGGTCAAGACTTTTTGAATAATTATTACGAAATTAAAATCCCTTTAAAAGTAACGAGGCCAGGTAATTATCCAAAAGGTCAGGAAGATAAAATATGGCCAGCACTTAACAATCTTGATTTATCGTTACGTTCTTTAATTGATTTGAAACAACGAAGAAATAGTAAAGGATTGTCTGTTACAAATATTTATAGGGAAGCGCTTGGCAATAAAATAATTTCGGTACAAGGAAATCCAAATTTGGGTGAAGTGCGTGGTATTTTAATTGGTGTCGAAAATAAATATTTACCGGATGGCCCCATCATTAGTGCCGAAGTGTGGGCCAATGAATTAAGGTTGTCAGAAATGGATGAACAAGGCGGATGGTCGGCCCTAGGTAGGGTTGATATGGTATTAGCCGATTTAGGTACCTTATCTGTTTCTGCAAATACACACTCGGTAGGATTTGGAACGATCGAACAGCGCGTTAATGAGAGAGCCAAAGAAAACATGACGCAATTTGATGTAGCGGCTAATATAGAAGCAGGTAAACTACTTCCTAAAAAAGCAAACATATCACTACCGGTATATGCGAGCATTAATAGAACTGTTTTCACGCCTGCTTTTGATCCTTACGATAAAGACATTCGATTTAAAGAACAGATAAGCAGAGCGGGCATAGATAAAAGAGATTCCATGAAGCAAGCTGCTATGGATCAAACCACTATTAAAACCATCAATTTTACCAATGTAAAAGTGTTGCCTAGCGAAAAAACAACACTGATTAGCCTTAGTAACTTTGATTTAAATTATTCTTATACGCAAACGGCTCAAAGCAGCCCCATCGTTGACGAAAACAAAGTCACCAAACAAAGAGGCGGGCTTGGATATACCTATAATGCACAGCCCTCATTTAAATATCCATTTAAAAAGGTTATCAAAACCAATACGCCTTGGTTGTCGCTCATCAAAGATTTCAACCTTAATTTAAAACCAAGTTTGCTTAGTTTTAGAGCCGATGTGCAGCGTCAGTTTGGGCAATTCATTCCGCGCATTGTAAATACGCGTGATAGTAAAGTTGAAAGGGTAGATACTACCTACGATAAATATTTTACGTTTGATCGTTTTTATAATTTGCGGTGGGATCTCTCTAATGCTGTGAATCTCGATTTTTCTGCTACCAATAATGCACGCATTGATGAGCCTTTTGGCAGAATTGATACACGCGCCAAAAAAGATAGCGTTCAGCAAAACTTTTTAAAAGGAGGTAGAAATACTTTGTATCAACAAAAAGCTGCCATCTCCTACACCGTTCCGCTCAATAAATTCCCACTCACCGATTGGATAACTGCACGGTATACCTATGCCACCACCTACAACTGGATTGGTGCTAGTAGGCTTGCATACGAACTTGGTAACACCATCGAAAATTCGCAGGAAAATAATATTAGTGTGCCATTTAATTTTGCGAGCCTGTATGCGAAGTCTAAATTTTTGCGCGCACTCGATAATATTCCGCCGCCAAAAGTAAAAGGCAATACCATTTCGAGTAAAGCATCTCCAGAACAATTATTAGGAACAGTGCTGCTCAGTAAAAAAGAAACTCTACACGGTTTGGTGGGTGAAAAACGAAAAGAAGCATTTAAAAAGTGGAAGACTTTAAAGAAAGACCAGCGCATTGCTGCAAAAATGCTAAGGGCTAACGAAATGCCTGAACTCAATGGTGTTACAAGGTTTTCGGGTAAACTTTTAACCATGGTTAAAAACATGTCGTTGAACTACGCTGCCAACTACCGAAGTAGAGTGCCAGGATTTACAGACAGCACTCAGTTTTTGGGACAGAATTTTAATTCATTAGCGCCAGGACTTGATTATGTATTTGGTAAGCAGCCCGATACTACTTGGCTCAATCAAAAAGCTGCACAAGGATTGTTATCGAGAGATCCTGGGTTTAACTTTTTATACAGACAAAGTTTTGAGCAACGTCTCAATATTACTGCACAGGTAGAACCTATACGGGAACTACTCATTGATCTAAACCTAGATAAAACATTTACCAAAGATTATTCGCAGCTATTCAAAGACACTTTGGGTGCCGGTAGGATGGAGCATTTAAACCCACTTGCAACAGGTGGATTTAGTGTATCTTATATTTCATTCAAAACAATTTTTGAAGGGTATACACCCAACGAAATTTCGGGCACATTTAAAACTTTTCAAGATAACCGTTTAATTGTTTCAAGGCGTGTTGCTGCTGCTAACCCTTATTGGCAAACACTTCCAGCTGCTCAAAAGTTCACGCCTGATGGCTATGCAAGGGGATATGGTAGGTATTCGCAAGATGTTTTGGTGCCCGCATTTTTAGCAGCCTATGCAGGTACGGATCCAAATACGGCTCCGCTCATTAAACAATCTAATGCAAAAGTAAGTTCCAATCCGTTTGCTGGCATTATACCTAGACCCAATTGGAGACTTACTTATACGGGGCTTACAAAAATCCCTGCAATCGCTGCGAAATTCAATAACATCTCTTTTTCGCATAGCTATAAGGGCAATTTAAGCATGAATAGTTTTAATAGTGCCCTACTGTATCAAGATCCGTTTAGACTCGGCGGTCCTTCATTTATGGATACGGTGAGTGGTAATTATATTCCATTTTTCTTGGTGCCCAATATTACCATGCAAGAAAATTTTGAGCCACTTATTGGTATTGACTTTACCACCAATAAACAGCTGAATATGCACTTCGAATACCGCAAGGGCAGACAACTTAGTTTAAGTTTAGTGGATTATCAATTAAGTGAATCTAGAAGTACAGAGTGGGTGTTTGGATTTAGCCTTCGCACACAAGGACTTAACCTACCATTTACCATTCCGGGTATGAAAAATGCCAAGCTGGTAAATGACCTTACCATAAAAGTTGATTTATCAATGCGTGATATTTCTAATAGCAATAGTAGGCTCGATCAAACCAATGCATATGGTACTGGAGGGCAAAAAGAAATTGTGATACAACCTTCGATAGACTATGTGTTAAATAGTAGGGTGAATCTTCAATTCTTCTTTGACCAGCGCCGGGTACAGCCATATATTTCAACAGCCGCACCTTCTACGACTACAAGAGCCGGTGTTAAAGTAAGGGTATCTTTAGCGCAGTAATTAAACTTTTAATTATTTTTAAAAGCCCATTTCCACATTTCTTTCCAGGTTACTTTTTTACCGTACATTAAAATACCTGTTCTGTATATTTTTGCTGCTACCCAAGTAGTTCCTAAAAATCCGAGCACAAGTAATGCCATACTCGCAATTAATTGTACCACAGAAACCCCATCTGGAACGCCATGCGCCACCCTTGCCATCATTACAATAGGAGAGGTTAAAGGAAACAAGCTACCAAATATGGCCAGTGTGCTATTAGGGTCATTCACTGCTTTGGTCATGATAACCATTGCAAAAATGATAGGCATCATAATAGGGAGTAATAAACTTTGTGCATCTTGTGGATCTTCATTCACTGCGCTACCAACTGCTGCAAAAAGTGCTGCATACATAAAATAGCCTCCTAAAAAATAAAATACAAAGCATCCAATAATAAGTGTGAAATTAATTTCTGCAAGTCCGGACAGAATGCCCTGTAATGCACCTGATTCTTTTACTGCTGTTGCAGCGCCCATCGCACCTGGTTGAATAGGAGCTGATTGCATCTGTGCAGCCACATCAGGGAATAAAACAGGGATTAAAAGTTGTAAGCCAAACACGAGTACTATCCATATAATAAACTGGATTAAACCCACAGCGCCAATACCAAATATTTTACCTAGCATTAACTCAAAAGGTTTTACGCTACTTACAATTACTTCGGCTATACGACTTACTTTTTCTTCCATCACGCCTCGCATAACCATGGTGCCGTACACAAATAAAATAATATAAATTAAAAAGCCAGCAATCATACCCACGGCGTAGCTAATGCCCACTTTTGTTTCATTGTCTTTTTTGCCATCATTGGTGGTAAAGCTAATCGCGTTGTTTTCAAGCCTTGCGCTATCTAGTTGTCCTTTTGAAATATTAAGCGCGAGTAATTTCTTTTCTTCTAGTGCGTTATTGATTCTGTTTTCAATTTTTTCTCTGGTCATTAAACCAAGTGCCTTGCTAGATCTAAACGCGATTTGAGGTTCGCCGCTTTGTAAATTGTAGTCATTTGGAATAAATAAATAAGCGTCGTATTCTTGATTGTTTAATTTTTTATTGAGGGCAGCGGTATCTGCATCTATAAAACTAAAAATTACTTCGGTGCTTTTTTTATCATCAATTTTTCCGTTGAATAATTTTGACTGGTCGCTAACGGCTACCTTAAAATTATCGGTGGTTTTAACCTGGAAATAAATCATGAGGGCGTAAAAGCCAAAAATTAAAATAGGAAGTCCAATGGTACTTAAAAGAAAGGTTTTCTTTTGAACCCTTGTTTTAAATTCTCTGCTCGCAACTAAAAATATCTTATTCATGGGGTGTGTAAATTAATTGTTTTGAAAAGCTCTGGTAGTGGCTTTGCTGCCTTCTACTAAATGGATAAATATGTCATTGAGAGAAGGTAAGATTTCATTAAAGCTTTCAATTAGAACGTCTTGCTGTAATAAGTAATTAAGCACATGGTTACTATTGTATCCTTCATTTATTTTTAGAATGAGCTGTTGCTTTTCTTGATGTTCAATGGTAAAAATAGGGCTTACGAGCGCTGTTGGTTGTCCCTTAAACTGCACGTTAAATTTATTTTCTTTGAACTGTTGTTTAACGTCCGTTACTGTGCCGTCAAGTATTTTCTTACCCAAGTTCATGAGTATGATATGGTCGCAAATTTCTTCTACTTGTTCCATGCGGTGGGTCGAAAATATAATGGTGCTACCTCTTTGCGCAAGTCCATAAATTTCGTCCTTAATTAAATTGGCGTTTAAGGGGTCAAGTCCACTAAACGGTTCGTCCAGTATAATCAGTTTTGGTTCGTGTAAAACGGTGGTCACAAATTGTAGTTTCTGACTCATGCCTTTACTTAGGTCTTCTACTTTTTTATTCCACCAGCTCTCCATTTCAAATTTCTTGAACCAGAATTTTATTTTTTCTAATGCTTCTGATTTGCTGAGCCCTTTTAACTGAGCCAGGTACATCGCCTGCTCCCCAATTTTCATTTTCTTGTAGAGGCCTCTTTCTTCGGGCATGTAACCAATATGCACAAAATCGTTTTGTGGATCAAAGGGTTTGCCATCAAATAATAAATCACCACTATCTGCATAAAAAATACCCGTTATCATACGGAGTAAGGTTGTTTTCCCGGCTCCATTAGGGCCCAGAAGGCCAAAAATGCTTCCTTGCTCAATAGAAAAACTGACGTCATCCACTGCTTTTTGCGTGGCGTAATGTTTTTGAAGGTTCTTTAACTCTAAAATATTATGCATAGGGGTTCAACTTTGAATATTAAAATTATGAATTATAAGGGCAAGCGCATTTATTTTTTAGGTAAGGTATTTTTTAATGACGAGCGGTTGACAAAAATCTTACTTTCGTGGGTGTAAATACGCCTGAATTATGAAATTAACGCGCAGTGTTCTTGTATCAGCAGTTTTAGTAGCTATTCTAGTTGTTGGAAGTAGTTGGGGTTTTCTAGTACATAAAACCATTCATCAGTTGGCGGTGTATGAGTTGCCAGCACCACTACAATCCTTTTTTTTTACCCATATCGATAAAGTTGTAGCTGACGCCGTAAGACCCGATCAGCGCAGAAATTCAGATCCAACAGAAGCCACCAAGCACTTTATTGATTTAGAAATGTTTGGCACTGATGCTGTAAATAAAATGCCAGAAGAGTGGAGTAAAGCAGTTGCCATCTTTAGTAAAGATTCACTCATCAAATATGGCTATGTGCCGTATCATATTATTTATATGCAGTCTAAATTAACGGAGGCCTTTAAGCAAAAAAATAAAGATAGTATTTTGTTTTACGCCGCCGATTTAGGACACTATATTGGAGATGCACACGTGCCGCTTCATACCACTGTAAATTACGATGGACAATTAACGGGACAAAAGGGTATGCATAATTTATGGGAATCTACAGTGCCTGATATTGAAATGGCGCAATACAATTTATACACGAACCATAAAGCTACGTATTTAACTTCTCCGCAAACTGCTATATGGATTGCGGTGCGCAAGGGTTTTGGCATGATTGATCATATGCTAGAAACAGAACGTGCGGTTTCTAAAAATTTTACGGAAGCGGATAAGTTTGAAATGAAAATGTGGTACGGAAAAGAAACAAAAGCTTACACACTTGCCTTTGCAAAAGCATATGGGCTCGCTTTAAAAAATACAGTGAATGAAAGACTTGTAGAGTCTGCTAATTTAATTGCTGATTTTTGGTACACAGCCTGGGTAGATGCGGGCAAACCAGATTTGTCTTCTTTTGAAAACACTTCTTTAGCGCAAGACTTACAAAAAGAGCTGGGCGCGTATCAGCAAAATTCGCTGGTTAAAGATGGCTTTTTACGTGCTTTAAAAAGATAGCATCAATAACGCGTTCGCCATCCATGGCAGCGCTTACAATACCGCCTGCATAACCTGCGCCTTCGCCACAAGGATATAAGTTGCTAATGTCTGGATGCGTAAGTGTATCAGCATCTCTCGGGATTCTTACCGGAGAGGATGTTCTGCTTTCTGTGGCTACAACTTGTGCTTCATTGGTATAATACCCTTTCATTTTTTTGCCAAAAACAATAAATGCTTCTTGTAAATTTTTCCGAATAAAATTGGGTAAAACGTTTTCTAAATTATGCGCGGCTAATCCGGGTAGGTAACTGCAACTAGCTAGCGTAGTAGACGTTTTATTGCTAGAAAAATCTACCATTCGATTGGCGGGGGCCACAAATTTTCCGCCACCTGCATCAAAAGATTTTTTCTCTACTATGGCCTGAAAATAAAGCAGTAGTAGGGGATCGTTTTCCAGTGCATTTATTTGCGCCATTGGAAACATGGATGCCAATAATTTTTTATGACTCGCTTCTTTAAAATAATCGAGTGCATCTTGTTTTTGTACCTCTACTACCATGCCGCTATTGGCATACGGATTATTTCTTTTGCTTGGGCTCCAACCGTTTACTACCAACTGCCCTGCACTGGTAGCGGCTGGTGCAATAATACCTCCTGGGCACATGCAAAAACTAAATACGCCTTTACCATGCACTTGCTCTACAAGTCCGTAAGACGCAGGTGGTAAATGCTCGTCTCTTACAATGCAGTGGTATTGAACCCGGTCTATAATTTCTTGTGGATGTTCTATTCTTACACCTAGCGCAAAAGGCTTGGCTTCGATGGTTATTTTTTTACGGCTTAAGAGTTCAAAAATATCATTTGCAGAATGGCCCGTAGCAAGCACGACGGCGTCTCCTGTAATGGCATTTCCATGTTGTGTTTGCACTGATTTTACCACACCATTTTCTACGGTAAAATCCACCATTTTTTGCTCAAATTCTATAATGCCGCCGGCGTCCAAAATTTGGGTACGCATGGCCTGAATAATTTGAGGCAGTTTATTGGTGCCTATGTGCGGATGCGCGTTATAAAGTATTTGTTCTTCGGCGCCATGTTGCACCAGTAGTTGAAGGATGCGGTTAATATCGCCGCGCTTATTACTTCTGGTATATAATTTACCATCGGAATAGGTGCCTGCACCGCCTTCCCCAAAACAATAATTACTTTCTGGATTAACGACGCCTTCTTTATTAAGAGCGGCTAAATCTCGTCGGCGCGCTCTTACTTCTTTACCTCTCTCTATAATGTGCGGCTTAATGCCTAGTTCTAGGCATTTTAAGGCCGCAAATAGCCCCGCTGGACCTGCACCTATTATAATAACCTTGTTTTTGGCATTGGTAACGTCTATGAAGCGAATAGGGGCAAGGGTTCTAGGCGTAAATGGTTCATCAATAAATGCCTGTAAAGTAAGGTTAATCCATACTTGTTTACTGCTTCTAGCATCTATCGATTTTTTAAGAATATGAAAGCCTGTAACGGATGTAATGCTATGCCCACCTGCATTTGCTACTAACTGCTTTAAAATAGCAGGATCTGCGGCTTCTGAGGGCGTAACTTGAAATTGTACTTGCTTTTGCATTAGAAAGGAAGGTCGTCTACCGCATCTTGGGCAGGTGGCATGTCAAAATATTCGTTGGCATTGGGGCTGTCTTGGCCTAATTTGACCCCTTCCATGCGCCATGCGTCCAAATTTGTAATAAAATTTTCTTTCCCCTCTTTTACCCACTTGGTTCCCTTGATATTGAACTGTACGCGAACGTCATCCCCTAGGTTGTACTTGTCGGGCATGGCTGTCTTGTCCTGAACACATTGAAATTTTATGTAATTAGTAATGCTGCGACCTCCAATGTCTTCGGTCTTTTCAATCACAAATTCCCTGGTTTTAAAGGTCTCTGTACGCTGAACAATATCAAATTTTGCAACCAATTTTCCTGTAATCTCGTAAGACATAGTGGTATATTTTTTAGGATTCAAAAGTAGGTTTTTAGGGCTTAAAAACAGATAAAATCCGAACACTGGTTCGTAATGGGGAAAAGAATGAAATAAAAAATTTTTTTTTCAACATAAAGTATACATATTCGCAGTCCCGTAACACTTTTTGAAAGCTGTCAAATTCGTTGGAATTTTTGTTGAAAAAAGGATATATTGAGGACCCGAAAAGAATACGTTAACCTAATTATAAATTGTTCGTTTTTGTATGGCTAAAAGTGCTGAATTAGTTTGGAGCAATTGTTTAAAGATCATTAAGGATATTGTCGAGTGGCAACATTTTAAAACATGGTTCGAGCCTATTAACCCAGTAGAGTTAAAAGGGAACGTATTGTTAATCCAAGTTCCAAGTCAATTCTTCTTCGAATACCTCGAAGAGCATTATGTGAATTTATTAGCCAAAACATTAAAGCGTGAGTTAGGTAAAGAGGCGAGATTAGAATATAGAATTATGGTGGATAGCGGAAACAGCAACAGCCGTAGCGGCTCGATGGATGTTCCTGCTAGCAACATGAAAACATACAACAATAACGAAATGAATTTCCCGCTGCTGATTGATAATCCAGTAAAAAATCCATTTGTTATTCCGGGTCTTAAAAAAATGCAAATTGATCCGCAGCTCAACCAACTGTATACGTTCGAATCTTTTATAGAGGGTGATTGTAACAGGGTGGCACGTAGAGCGGGCAAAACAGTTGCAGAAAAACCAGGTGCTAATTCATTCAATCCACTTGTCATCTATGGTGGAGTAGGCCTTGGTAAAACACACTTAGCACAAGCTATTGGTAACGAAGTAAAGCGTACGCATCCTGGAAAAGTGGTGTTGTATGTGAGCAGTGAAAAGTTCATCAATCAGTTCCAAGACCATAGCCGCAACAATGCCATCAACGATTTTATTCACTTCTATCAACTGATAGATGTGCTTATTATAGACGACGTTCAATTCTTTAGTCGTGCCGAAAAAAGCCAAGATGCATTTTTCGCCATCTTTAACCACCTTCACCAAAGCGGTAAGCAATTAGTGCTAACTTCTGATAAATCTCCTAAAGATTTAGACGGTATGCAAGAGCGCTTACTAAGCAGGTTTAGATGGGGTTTAAGTGCTGACTTACAAGTACCAGACTACGAAACACGTATTGAAATCTTGGAAAAGAAGATGAAGAACGATGGCCTTGATATGCCAAAAGAAGTGGTGAAATATGTTGCTTACAACATTAACACCAACGTTCGTGAATTAGAAGGCGCCCTTATTTCATTATTAGCACAATCTTCTTTGAATAAGAAAGAAATTGATGTTGAACTAGCTAAAAAGGTGCTTCGCAATTTTGTTAAAACTAGCAGCAAAGAAATCACGATCGACGCTATCCAAAAAATGGTGTGTGAGTATTTCGATGTTCCTTACGATAAGTTGTTACAAAAAACACGTAAGCGTGAAATTGTACAAGCACGTCAAATTACCATGTACCTTGCTAAAGCTTTCACCAAAAACTCACTTAAAACAATTGGAGAGCACTTTGGTGGTCGTGACCATACCACGGTTATTCACTCTTGCCAAACGGTAAAAGATCTGATGGATACAGACTCTATCTTCAGAGAAAACGTAATGGAGCTCACACAAAAAGTTCAATTGGCTGCGATGTAAGCCTTGATTATTAATAGAATCATACTTTTTAATAAATATTTTAATAAAACGCTTAAAACTCAATATTTTAAGCGTTTTATTTTTGGGAATTAAGACGCATCACCTTATTTTTGCAACCCTCTCCAAAAAGGGAGTAAGGACGGTGAGGTGGATGAGTGGCTGAAATCAGTAGTTTGCTAAACTGCCGTACGGGTTAAACTGTACCGCGGGTTCGAATCCCGCCCTCACCGCACTTTAAAAAAGCGGCAAACTACAAAATCGGGAAGTGGCGCAGGCCGGTAGCGCATCTGGTTTGGGACCAGGGGGTCGCAGGTTCGAATCCTGTCTTCCCGACAACCACAAATAAAGCCTCAGCGAAAGCTGAGGCTTTTGGTTTTTATAAACGAGCGATTCAAGCCCCGCTTCGGCAATCCGCCTATCGCAATATTTTGGTAAATATATTTTCAATACAAATTACCAGCCTCTAAATTTACGAGATATATAAATTGGCAATTAGATGTATTAGATTCAGGATTTTTTACAAAGTTTTGATGAGTTGATGTAAATATTTAACTTGTATAGTAAATAACATAATATGAATAAGCCGGAGTTTGAAATCGATATGGGGGATATAGTACTAGGCGTATTTTGGGGGTTATTTCTTGGAGGGATTATCTATTTCTTTTATTTTGGTTATTTTAATAGTGATGTTGATCTTCCTTTCTTTTCTTTTCTTGCTATTAAGATTTTGTTTTTTTCAGTATTAATAAGTGTATTGATTTCTTTATTTGTAAAACGATCGAAATTTAATAATCAAATGTTAGAATATTTTGAAGAAATAAGATTAGAAGAGGATAGAACAAGTAGGCAGAAAATAAAAGATGAAGAATTAAGAAAAATTCAACAAATTGAAGCTCAAGAGATAAGAAAAAGACAGCAAATAGAAGATGAAGAATCAAGAAAAAGACAGCAAATAGAAAATGAAGAATTAAGAAGGCGACAACAAATTTATAATGAAGAGTTAAGAATAAGTATTGCAAAAATAAATTCACAATTTGACTCTAATAATAATGGAGTCATTGAATTAATTGATGGGGAGTCTTTTAAAAAATTATTACATAAAAATCAACAAAAAATTATTGAC
>CAJBRT010000041.1 GCA_903958045.1 uncultured Bacteroidota bacterium
GCATTCATTTCGGTAGAATGCGCATCCGCTAAACCAAGTACATTTCGTGCATATTCGATTACCGACATTTGCATACCTAAACAAATACCAAAAAATGGTAAATTATTTTCTCTTGCATACTGCACGGCGTGAATTTTTCCTTCAATACCTCTGTTACCAAAACCAGGAGCTACTAATAAACCATCGAGGCCCTCTAACTTTTCCGAAACATTTTCCTGCGTCAAATGCTCACTATGCACATTCACTACTTTTACTTTCACCTCATTAGGTGCACCCGCATGAATAAAGCTTTCTAAGATAGATTTATAAGCATCTTGTAGTTCAATATATTTTCCGATCAATCCAATACGTACTTCCGATTTTGGATTTTTTAATTTTTGTAAAAATCCATTCCACTTATCTAAATTAGGCGCGCCGTATCCATTGATATTTAATTTTTTTCAAACAAATCAAATCGAGTTTTTCACGAAGCATTAAAATAGGCACTTCGTAAATAGTGGATGCGTCCATGGCTTCTATAACAGAGCCTTGCTTTACATTACAGAATAGTGCAATTTTTTTCTTTATTTCATCATTTAATGGCTCTTCTGTTCTACACACAATAATATCTGGATGCACCCCCGTTTCACTCAGCATTTTCACACTGTGTTGCGTAGGTTTTGTTTTTAATTCTTTGGCAGCGCGTAAATAAGGAATGAGTGTAAGATGCACCACCATTACATCCTCTTCTGGTAGCTCCCACTGCAATTGACGAACGGCTTCTATAAAGGGTAAACTTTCAATGTCCCCCACGGTACCGCCAATTTCAGTTAAAATAATATCATACTTGCCTGTTTCACCAATCAACTTCATACGGTGCTTGATTTCATCGGTAATATGCGGTACCACTTGCACTGTTTTACCTAAAAAATCTCCAGCCCTTTCTTTATTAATAACGGTCTGATAGATACGTCCCGTAGTTACGTTATTAGCTTGTGTGGTATGAATGTTTAAAAAACGTTCGTAGTGTCCTAAATCCAAATCTGTTTCTGCACCATCCTCTGTTACATAACACTCTCCATGTTCGTAGGGGTTTAAGGTGCCCGGATCCACGTTGATATATGGATCAAACTTTTGAATGGTTACTGTGAGTCCTCTAGACTGCAATAATTTTGCGAGCGATGCTGCAATGATTCCTTTTCCTAAGCTACTTGTAACGCCGCCCGTAACAAAAATGTACTTTGCCATAAATTAAATTCATCTAGTTATAAAAATAAAATGCACGCAATAGCAGGGCTATTGTGCACTCCATTTTTACATGGTTAAGATTGTTTTGACCTGATTTAAAAGGGAAATTTATTAGAGGTCATACAAACCTACATTAATTAACAAGACCCGCAAAGTGTTTGCGTCTTGAATCGAAAAAATAGTTGAAAATGTGAATAAACAGGTTAATAAATAAGGCCTTTTTGAAGGTAATGGGCCACATAATCCTGTACCCCATCTTCGAGGCTTGTAAAGCCTTTTCGATAGCCAGCTGCCTTTAACTTTTCCATGCTGGCTTCTGTAAAATACTGATAGGTATCCCTAATATCTAGCGGCATATCAATAAACTGGATATTGGGCTCCAAATCTAGCCCAGCAAAAGTGGCCTTTACTAAATCTATGAAACTGCGCGCCTCCCCTGTACCCAAATTGTAAAGCCCATTTTTTGGGGCGTCCCAATGATTGTCCTGCATGGTTTCCAGCATCCATCCTATTACAGCCACTACGTCTTTTACATAAATAAAATCGCGGAGCTGTTCGCCATCTTTATAGTCTGGCTTGTGGCTTTTAAATAGCTGCACTTTCCCTGTTTGTTTGATTTGATTAAACGCATGAAAAATGACAGATGCCATGCGGCCCTTATGGTATTCACCAGGGCCATACACGTTAAAGAATTTTAAACCTGTCCAATGCAAAGGACCCGCGGTTTGCGATAGCGCCCACTTATCAAATTCGTTTTTACTAACGCCATAAGGATTTAATGGCTTAAGCGCTGCAACACCTTCATGTGCATCGTTGTAGCCATTTTCACCAGCACCATACGTTGCGGCCGATGATGCATAAATAAGTGGAATATTTTGTGCAGTGCAGTACTGCCAAATTTGTTTAGAATAGTCGAGATTGAGGGCTTCGTGTACAGAATAATCAAACTCGGTGGTATCCGTTCTTGCACCTAAATGGATACACGCATCAATTTTCGTTTCTGTTCTTGCCAGCCACTCAAACAAGGAAGCGCGTTCTACAATATGATCGTAAATTTTTCCTTCCCAGTTTTTTCTTTTTGCTTCTACACCAAAATCATCCACTAAAATCAAATGATGATATCCAAGTGTATTTAAATAGCCCGCCATACACGATCCAATAAATCCTGCAGCACCTGTAACGATTATTGTTGAAGGATGTATTGTCATTAGGCTTACTCTACAATTAAACTATTTAACTAAATTTTCTATAGCGGTATCATATTTATTTTTCCAAGTAGCAATGGTTCCCCAGTTTTCTGATCCAACAGTTATAGCACCACTTGTTACTTTTCCTAGAACAGAAAAAGCCACACCCGCCGCTGCCGCGGCTTGTTCAACTGCAACTAGTTGTTCGGCTCCACAACTCACCACCACGCGGCTTTGCGCCTCACCAAACCAGTATGCATCGGTTCTAAAACCTGCAGGCGCAGCGCCTACCTCAAACCCTACATTACTTGTAAACCCAGATTCTAAAAGTGTAATGGCTAAACCACCTTCACTGATATCGTGTGCACTTACAATGTTTTTATTTTTGATTAATGACGCAACCAATTGTTGCACATTAAACTCGGTATCTAAATCAAAATAAGGTGCTGGAGAATATTCTACTTTTTTTAATTTATGTACATATTCCGATGAGCCAATCTCATTTTGCGGAGCACCTAATAAAACAATGACGTCGCCTTCTTTTTTAAAGTTAAGCGTCATGGTTGCATTCATATCATCTACAATACCCACCATACCAATGGTTGGCGTAGGATACACGGGACCTTCTGGACTTTGGTTGTAAAAACTTACGTTACCACCTGTAACCGGTGTATTAAATTTACGACAAGCATCACCCATTCCGGTTACTGCTTTTACAAATTGATAATACACTTCTGGATCGTATGGATTACCAAAGTTTAAACAGTTGGTAACACCAATTGGCTCACCACCACTACACACAATATTTCTTGCTGCTTCTGCAACGGCAATCATGCCTCCTTTGTATGGATCTGCAAAAACATATTTACTATTACAATCAACGGTCATGGCAAGGCCTTTACCCGTTCCTTTTGCAAGTACAATCGACGCGTCACTTGGCGCATTGGTAGAAGCATTTGCTGCACCCACCATGCTATCGTACTGTGTGTATATCCAGCGCTTTGATGCAATGTTAGGAAGCGTTGCAAGTGCCTGAGCAGTTTCCTGCACACTTGTAACGTCAGCAACACTACTTATATCAAACGCTTCAATTTTTGAAAAATATGCAGGTGCAGTATATTCTCTAGTGTACTGCGGAGCACCACCACCTAACACGAGTTCATGTGCAGGTAACGAAGCTTCATGCACGCCATTCATGTAAAAATTTAACATGCCATCTCCTGTAACTTCTCCAATATTACTTGCAGATAAATCCCACTTCTCAAATATTTCTAAAACCGATGCTTCTTTTCCTTTTTCAACTACAATTAACATGCGCTCTTGACTCTCACTTAAAAGTAGTTCCCAAGCTTTCATATTTTTTTGACGCGTAGGCACTTTTTCTAAATCGATGCGCATACCCACGCCACCTTTTGCACTCATTTCTGCAGTAGAACATATAATACCTGCAGCACCCATGTCTTGCATACCAACAATAGCGCCGGTATGAATGAGTTCTAAGCAAGCTTCTAATAATTTTTTCTCTTGGAATGGATCCCCTACTTGTACTGCTGGTAATTCTTCTACGCTATCAGCTGTAATATCTGCAGATGCAAAACTTGCACCACC
>CAJBRT010000042.1 GCA_903958045.1 uncultured Bacteroidota bacterium
CGTCTTGACAAAGACACCAGCGGTGTAATTGTTTTTGCAAAAACCGAAGAAGCGCACCAAGCACTTTCTGTATTATTTGAAGGAAGGGATGTAGAAAAACATTACGTGGGCCTTGTACTGGGCAATCCGGTCAATGATGAAGGCAGCGTGGATGCATCTATTATGGAGCATCCGGGTAAGAACGGGAAAATGATTACCCATGTAAAAGGCAAACCTGCTTTAACGGATTATAAAGTAGTAGAAAGATTTAAAAAATACGCTTGGCTTTCCTTACAAATTCATACGGGTAAAACGCATCAGATTCGTGTGCACATGCAGCATATTGGAAGTCCCATTGCTTGCGATCCTTTATATGGTAACAACGAACCTATTTTGTTGTCGTCTCTAAAAAAGAAATTTAAACTCTCAAAAGCAGAAGAGGAAGAACGCCCTATTATGGGAAGGCTAGCATTACATGCACATACCTTAACCTTTACCTTAGGCACCGAAACATTTAATTTTGAAGCGCCAATTCCAAAAGATTTACGCGCCCTATTACAGCAGCTTCGTAAATGGGATGCATAATTTTATTCGGGCTTTTTAATGGTGCGCGCCTTTCGTAACACCGATTTACCAAATTTATTTTTTACCGCATCAATGGCCTCGTAGAGCGCATTTTGTTCTGTTTTATTATCAAACAAATTGGTTTGCGCGCCGGTGTCTGTAAGCCCAGCAAGGCGCACACCCAGTAGTCGTACCAAGGTACCTGGCACATAAAGTTTGGTAAATAAATCGGTGGCAGCTTTTATAATATCGCTATCGGCGATGGTGGCAGGAATGGTAATTTGTCTGGTGCTCGTTTCAAAATTTGCATTTCGAAATTTGATGGCTACACAGGTAGCAAATTTTTTTTCTTGACGGAGTTCGTAAGCTACGCGCTCCGCTTGCCCTACTAGTTGCGCCAATAAAATATCTAGGTTGGAAGTGTTTTCTTCAAAAGTATTTTCGGCAGAAATAGATTTAGACTCACGGTGTGGCGATACTACCGAATCACTTTTACCATTTGCTTGCCGTATTAACTGTGTACCCCATTTACCAAGGGATCTTTCAAGTAATACCGGATCAACATGTAAAATATCGCCAATGGTATGAATGCCAAGTGCGAGTAATGTTTGGTGCGATTTTTTTCCAACGCCCCCTAGTTTTTCGACGGGCAGTGGTGCTAAAAACTCTTTTTCTTTTCCGGGTGTAACAAATAAATAACCATTGGGCTTTGCTTCATCGGTGGCAATTTTTGCAACCAACTTATTGGTAGCAAGTCCAAATGAAATAGGAAGTCCCGTTTCATCCATAATGGTTTGTCTTAACCGAATGGTCCATTCGAGTGGATTAAAAAAAGTATCCATGCCCGTAAGGTCAATGTAAAATTCATCGATAGACGCTTTCTCGTAGAGGGGCGCATTGGCTGCAATAATTTTTGTAACCCAGGCAGAGTACTTTGCGTACTCTCCATAAGAGCTTTTTACAATAATGGCGTGCGGACATAATTCCATCGCTTTTCGCATAGGCATGGCACTGCGCACGCCAAACTTTCGTGCTTCATAACTACAAGTGGTAACTACGCCCCTATCTCTACTGCCACCCACTACAACGGCTTTACCAAGCAGTGATGGATCTTGCAGCATTTCTACACTTACAAAAAAAGAATCTAAATCAAAATGGGCAATATAACGCTGAGGGGCTTGCATGGTATTTATGACCTGTACACATCTAGTAATCCGTCTGGTAAAATCACGTATACTTTTTTAGCTTCATGATCTATAGAATCTAAACTTTCGGCGTGTAGCGGAATGAGCGCTTCATTGCCTTCCAACGAAATTTTTAGTAATACTTGATGTGGTTGTTCTATGACTTCTTCGATGGGACCTAAATTTTCATCCTCATCCGTAATCACTTCATACCCTAATAATGCAATAGGCGCGGACTTTCCAGCCAATTTTCTAAAATCACTATCTAGTAACCAGGCCTGCCTAGAAACAAACCTAGCCGCTGCTTCTTTGGTGCTCACGCCTTCAAAGGATACGTACATCTCTGCTTCATCTTTTGCTTTTGAGCCGCTAATAAAATAGGGCAGGTAAGAACCTTTTTGCTCTTCTACAAAAAGCACTTCCACCTCTTTGAGGTTTGTTTTTTTACCAAGCCCGTGCGTTAAAATGAGTTCGCCTTTGACGCCAAATGTGGCTACTAATTTTCCAATATGTACGTATTCACTCATGGCTGCAAATTATTTATAAATTGGGACATTACAGAACTAAAAACGCCCGCAACTTGCGTTGCAGGCGTTTTGTTATAATGTGCAAATAGAATTATGCTTCTGGAGCATCTGTTGCAGGTGTTTCCACTTCTGCAGCTGGTGCTTCTGGTTCTGCAACCGGAGCTTCTTCTACTTTTACTTCTTCTACTTTTTTAACAACAGGAACGTATACTTTTTTAGCACGAATTTCTGATTTGTGTGCTTCGCTTCTGCGGTTAATATTTGATTCATGCTCATTATGCCAAGCTTCAAACTTAGTCATTGCTGTTGCTTCATCAAATAAACCAAGCTTAACACCACGTAATAAGTGTTTCAAATAAAGTACGCCTTTGAAAGAAAGGATACGACGAACTGTGTCTGTTGGTTGAGCTCCTTTGTTTAACCAATCTAAAGATTTTTCACGATCTAAACTGATTGTTGCTGGAACTGTTAATGGATTGTAAGTACCAATTTTTTGGATGAACTTACCGTCTCTTGGTGCACGACCATCGGCTACTACGATGAAGTAGAACGGTCTTTTTTTACTACCGTGTCTTTGTAGTCTCATTTTTACTGCCATGTTAAATAGAAATTTATAGGCGTTAAGAAATATTGTTAAGGGTTGCAAATATAGGCATTTTCAGTGGTTTTAGAGCTAAAAAACCTAAAAATGACCTAAAATTCGGTTAAAACTACCTTTTCATGCCCGGAAAACGACCGCCCATTGGCATGTTATTCATCATTTTCATCATTTGTTTCATCTGGTCAAACTGCTTCATAAAGGCGTTTACTTCGGCGAGCTCTTTACCCGCACCTTTTGCAATACGCTGCTTTCTGCTTGGGGTAAGTGCATCTGGGTTGGCGCGTTCAAAGGGCGTCATGGAATTGATCATGGCCTCGATGCCCACAAATGCGTTATCGTTAATATCTACATCTTTGATGGCCTTACCAACACCTGGAATCATGCCCATCAAATCTTTGATGTTACCCATCTTTTTTATTTGCTGCAGCTGCGTTAAAAAATCCTGAAAATCAAACTGATTTTTTTTGATTTTCTTTTCTAATTTTTTTGCTTCTACTTCATCAAATTGTGCTTGCGCTTTTTCTACAAGGGAAGTGATATCACCCATACCCAAAATACGCTGCGCCATACGGTCAGGGTAGAAGATATCGAGTGTATCTAATTTCTCACCACTACTAACAAACTTGATGGGTTTGTTGACTGTGTATTTAATGGTTAGTGCCGCACCACCTCTTGTATCACCATCTAATTTTGTAAGTACAACACCGGTAAAATCGAGACGGTCGTTAAATGCTTTTGCAGTATTAACGGCGTCTTGTCCGGTCATAGAATCTACCACAAATAAAATTTCGGTAGGATTCACGGCGGCCTTGATAGCAGCGACTTCTAGCATCATGGCTTCGTCTACTGCGAGGCGGCCCGCGGTGTCAATAACCACCACATTTTTATTGTTTGCTTTTGCATGTGCAATCGCTGCTTTTGCAATCGCAACAGGATCTGTATTGCCTACTTCTGAATATACTTCTACCCCCACTTGACCTGCAAGTACACCTAACTGATCAATCGCCGCAGGACGGTACACATCCGCTGCAACTAGTAGTGGTTGTTTGCCTAATTTATTTTTTAAATGACTCGCGAGTTTTCCGGTAAATGTTGTTTTACCAGAACCTTGTAAACCGGCAATTAAAATAACGGCTGGATTTCCAACAGCATTAAAATTAACAGATTCGCCACCCATCAATTCGGTGAGTTCATCTTGCACAATTTTTACCATCAATTGTCCAGGACTTACCGCGTTGATTACTTTTTGACCAACCGCTTTATCCCTAACTTTTTCGGTAAATTCTTTGGCTATTTTAAAGTTAACGTCGGCGTCAATGAGTGCACGACGAATATCCTTGATGGTATTGGCAATATTGAGGTCATTGATGCGCGCTTCGCCCTTTAAATTCTTAAACGCACTTTCTAATTTTTCCGATAAACCTTGAAACATAACTGCTTGATTTTCGCTGATAAACCCAGCCAATAATAGCTCGGGCTGCAAATATAAGTTGAACTGAATCTAATTTTAACCATTTTTTGACAAGTATTTGCAAAAGTTAGAGGGCTTCGATATTATTATAATTAATTGATTATCAATACAATATATAATGAGCGAGGATTGCTACCCAGTATTTCCCGCAGATTTACACGAGTGGTATAAAAAAACATTTGGCGGGGTTAGATTATTTAATATTATTGCGTGACTACAACGGTAGTAAAACAGACAAAGTAATGAGTAAGAAGCAATTATTTACAATAGAATTTCCAGTGAGATGCTCTCCAGGTATTTTATATGAGTTTTTATCAACGCCGGCCGGTTTACAAGAGTGGTTTGCCGACAAAGTGGACGAATGGGATGGTGAATTTAGTTTTTCTTGGGGTGGTGGTGTGCCGGACAAAGCACAAGTCATTGAAAAGGAGCAAGATAAATTCATAAAGTACCAATGGCTTCATTCCGAAAAAAATGAATATTTCGAATTCAGAATTGAAAAAACAGAAATTTCAAATCAAACGGTTTTGATTATCAAAGATTTCGCTGAAAAAAATGAAATCAAAGATCAAAGTCAACTTTGGGAATACCAAGTGAAAGAACTGTTTCACAGACTAGGTGCCTAGGTTTTCATTTTTTGTGCGCCTGCTCCCTATCAAAAGTTATCTTCTTTAAAAGAATCCGCAGCGCTTTGATTAAAAAATTAGACATACTCATTATTCGTTCATTTATTGGACCGTTTATTGGTGCATTTCTAATTTCGTTGTTTGTACTGACCATGCAGTTTTTTTGGTTGTACATCGACGATTTAGTGGGCAAAGGATTAGACCTCCCTACCCTTTTATATTTAATAGGCCTAGTTACTTTATCATGGGTACCAGTAGCACTTCCACTCGCACTTCTTTTTTCTTCCATCATGACGTTTGGAAATTTAGGCGAGTCCTTTGAATTAGTTGCCATTAAAGCCGCTGGTATTCCGCTTGTGCGCTTTATGCGACCGCTTGTGGTGATTACTGTTTTTTTAAGTGGCCTTGCCTTTTTATTTGCCAATAATATTATTCCGGTAACACAGCTCAAATTAGCCACCCTCAAATTTGATATCATTGTTGCTAAGCCCGCCATAGACATCAAAGAAGGCGTGTTTTATGATAAGCTGGATGGCTATGTGATTAAACTAGGCAGAAAAGAAAAAAACGATAGCGTGATTCATGACATCGTTTTATTTGAAAAAAATTACAGCTTACAAGACAATGTACTCTTTGCCGAAAGTGGTATCATGCGTGTAACAAAAGATAAAAAATATTTAGAATTTATTTTAAAAAATGGATGGCGTTACGAAGAGAGAGGCGTAAGAGGCACGTCTAAAACAGAATTTATCCGAATGGGTTTTAAGCAGTATAAAAAAATATTTGACTTAAAAAGTTTTCAGCTTAAAAAAAGTGGGGATAGCAGTTTCTACGATCCAAAAATGCTAAGTGTAAGACAACTGAATACGGCCATCGATTCTATCGATAATGTGGATAGCATGTACACGGCAAGAACCCGAAAAGAAGTAAACCCTTATATCCGGTTTGCACGTTACACCACCGATACCGGATGGACCATGTCTGCTGCTGCCAAAGCGGGCATTAAAAAAAATTATAAAAACTTTGATGAAGCCATTCCTGATTCCATTCAAAACGAATGCATCGAAAACGCTTCCAATCAAGTAACGGGCATTAAAAACAATGTAAACTACTTGGCACTCGATTACAAAGAGCGTCAATCCTCATTGCAACTGCATCAAATTGAGTGGCACCGGAAGTTTACACTATCGGCTGCTTGTCTCGTGCTATTTTTAATTGGCGCACCGCTGGGTTCTATTATTAGAAAAGGAGGATTGGGTACGCCGCTTGTATTCGCCATTATCTTTTTTGTGGTATTTCACCTCTTTAATACGTTTGGAGAAAAGTTTGTAAAATCGGCGCAACTAAGCCCACTTATGGGCATGTGGCTCTCTACCTTTATTTTACTTCCGATTAGTATTTTTTTAGTGGTTAAAGCCATGGCAGACGCACAACTGTTTAACCAAGAGTATTACTACCGGCTGTTTACTAAAATTCGTGCCTATACCCGCAAGTTTTAAAGTAACTTTAAGTAACTAAATTTTAATGCCATGTCAGCGCAAGATGTAAACAAAAATTCTAGAAGGAATTTTATAGGTACGGCTGTTAAAGCAGCCATGGTTACCGCGGTTACGGGTGGTCAGTTAAACGCTATTGCCTCAAATCATAAAGCGGCAATATTATCAGCGTCACCGGTAGTACCATCACTTGTTGGCACCTCCTTTACACAACTTCCTTTACCCTACGCGTATACTGCACTCGAACCGTTTATAGATGCCATTACTATGGAAATTCATTATAGTAAGCACGCAGCAGGCTATGCAAAAAATGTACAAGACGCTGCTGCCGCAGAAAACGTAAACAGCAATAGCAACCTAGAAGATGTTTTACAAAAAATTAGTGGCTACAGTACTAAAATGCGCAACAATGCGGGTGGCCATTACAACCACGAACTTTTTTGGAACTGCATGAAAGCCGCACCAGCTGGCGCTCCCACAGGATCATTCGCTACTGCTATTAACAATAGCTACGGTTCACTCGATGCATTTAAAACACAATTTGCAGACGCAGCAAAAAATAGATTTGGCAGTGGATGGGCATGGCTTGTTGTAACCCCGGACAAAAAATTAGCGATTGGTTCTACCGCCAATCAAGACAATCCACTCATGGATGTAAGCACTTTTAAAGGATTCCCATTACTGGGGTTAGATGTTTGGGAACACGCTTACTATTTAAAATATCAAAATAAAAGAGCCGATTATATTACCGCATGGTTTAACCTGGTTAACTGGGAATTTGTAGCAGCCAGATACGAAAAAGCCATGCAATAAAAACACAACAATGAAAGTAACTACAAATTGGGTGAGTCATTTAGCATTTGATGCCAGTTCAGAAACGGGTCAAACCATAAGACTAGACACCACCATCGAAAATGGAAGTTTAGATTCAGGTATGAATCCTAAAAAATTAATGTTGGCATCCCTTTGTGGCTGTAGCGGCATCGATGTTGTTGAAATTTTAAATAAAATGAAAGTGCCTTTCACAACCCTAAGCATTGAAGCAACCGCAGAACAAACGGATACCATACCAAAAGTATTTTCGGTGATTCATATGACATACAAAGCAGATGTAGGCGAAGCCCACTTAGATCAATTTACAAGAGCTGTTAGTTTAAGTCAAGAAAAATATTGTGGCGTTTCTGCGATGCTTGCTAAAACCTGCCCTATTCATTTTACAATAGAACTTGTATAATGCGAGTTTGAAACCCAGCCGTTTGTGAAAATAGCCAAAGAAAATTTTAAAGTTCAAATTGTTATTACCAGCCTTGGCGTTTTGCTACTGGCTGTAAAAACAGTGGCTTATTTTTATACGCATTCATTAGCTGTTTTAACAGACGCACTAGAAAGTATTGTAAATGTGGTGGCTGGTTTTATTGGCCTCTATAGTTTATATGTGGCAGCTAAACCAAAAGATGTAGACCATCCTTATGGGCACGGCAAAGCAGAACTTATATCAGCAGCAGCAGAGGGCACTTTAATTGTTGCAGCAGGCGTTTTAATTATTTATGAAACCCTTACTCATTTTTTTAGCGCCGAACCCTTACACGCACTAGACACTGGCTTGTGGCTTGTAAGTGCAACAGCCGTTATCAATTATTTTGCGGGTACTGTTTGCATTAAAATTGGCAAAAAAAATAAATCCCTGGCACTTGAAGCGAGTGGTAAGCATTTACAAGTAGATACCTATTCGACAGTAGCCATTGTAGCGGGTATGGCTGCCATGCTCATTTGGAAAGTGTATTGGATAGATAAACTGATTGCACTGGGCATGAGCCTTCTTATTATTTACAACGGCTACAAAATTATTAGATCCTCTTTTGCAGGTATTATGGATGAGGCGGACCTCGATTTACTCCATGATTTTATACAGGTACTCAATAAAAACAAAGTAGAAAACTGGATTGATCTGCATAATTTACGCGTGATAAAATATGGCAACCTCTTACATATTGATTGTCACTTAACCGTACCCTGGTTTTTAAATGTGCATGAAGCCCACCGCGAAATAGACAGTTTATCGGACCTCATTAAATCCCATTTTGGCGACAGCATTGAACTTTTTGTGCATACCGACGGTTGTTTAGCCATTAGCTGTGGAATTTGCAATAAAAATTGCCCCGAAAGACAAGCTACATTTGAAAAGAAACTAACTTGGACCCTCGAAAATATCCTATCCGATAAAAAACATCAATTAGAAAATTAGAAAATAGATCCTATGCAAGTTTGGAAAGATTATCAAGAAAAAAACAAAGACCGTTTTTTAGAAGAATTATTAACGCTACTGCGCATCCCTAGTGTGAGTGCAAGAACGGAAAACAAAAATGATATGCTTACCTGCGCGGAAGTAGTTAAAAAAAGTTTACTAGACGCAGGCGCTACAACCGCTACTATTTATCCAACAGAAGGCCATCCTATTGTGTATGGCGAAAAAATAATTGATCCCGCACTTCCTACTGTGCTTGTCTACGGACACTATGATGTACAACCCGCCGATCCGCTAGAACTATGGAACAGTGGGCCTTTTGAACCGGTTATCAAAGACGGAAAAATTTACGCGCGCGGATCGGCAGATGATAAAGGACAATTTTACATGCACGTGAAAGCGCTAGAAACCATGGTGCAAACGGGTACGCTTACCACCAATATCAAATTTTTAATTGAAGGGGAAGAAGAAGTAGGCAGTCCTAATTTAGCTACGTTTGTAAAAGCCAATAAAGCATTACTAGACGCTAACGTTATTTTAATTAGCGATACCTCTATGATTAGCATGGAAAATCCTTCTATCGATATTGGCGTGCGCGGATTAAGTTATATTGAGGTAGAAGTGACCGGACCGAATAGAGATTTACATAGTGGCGTGTATGGTGGCGCTGTTGCCAACCCTATTACCATGCTTTCAAAAATGATTGCATCATGTCACGACGAAAACAACCATATCACCATTCCTGGTTTTTATGATGATGTTGTAGAATCATCAGATGCCGAGAGAGCTAAAATGGCCGAAGCACCTTTTGATGCATCGGAGTATGCAAAAGATTTAGGCGTAACTACACTATGGGGCGAAAAAGGATATAGCAGCAACGAAAGAACCGGCATAAGACCAACACTCGAAGTAAATGGTATTTGGGGTGGCTACACCGGCGAAGGCGCTAAAACCGTGCTTCCTTCTAAAGCATTTGCAAAAATTTCTTGTAGACTGGTACCCAACCAATCTTCTCAGGTCATTACAGAAAAAATAATCAACTACTTTACCTCTATTGCACCAGCGGGTGTAACGGTAAAAGCGGCGGAGCACCATGGTGGTGAGCCTTACATGACCCCTATTCATTCTAAAGAATACCAAGCGGCTGCGAGCGCTATTGCTGCGACCTTTGGCAAAGATCCTATTCCAGTAAGAGGCGGTGGTAGTATTCCTATTTGCGCTTTATTTGAAAAAGAATTGGGTCTTAAAATTGTGTTTATGGGCTTTGGACTTGATAGTGATAATTTACATAGCCCCAACGAAAAATTTGACATCGTCAATTTTTACAAGGGCATAGAAACCATTCCTTACTTCCACCAGTTTTATGCAAGCAGCAAGTAAAGAAAAGCTTCGTATTGATAAATACCTCTGGGCTATTCGTTTGTTTAAAACGAGAAGCCAAGCGGGCGATGCTTGCAGCAAGGGTAAGGTAAAATGCAATGGCGATAATGTAAAAGCAGCCAAAGTGGTAAACCTTGGCGATGTGTACGATGTAAAAACAGAAGTGCGCAGATGGGTGATTAAAGTAACCGGTTTACTAGAAAAAAGAGTTCAATACACGGAGGCTATTTTACATTACGAAGATCAAACACCACCCGAGGAGCTGGACCGCGTATTATATGAAGCGGCTACCTATCAGACCGGTAAGCGTTTGAGTAAAATAGGAAGACCTACCAAAAAACAACGCAGGGATATTGAGGGTTTTATGGAATAAAAAATAAAGCATGTTAAAAATTGATATTTTATCGGTACTGCCTGAACTATTAGAAGGCCCTTTTGCACACAGCATTATGAAACGTGCGCAGGAAAAAGGACTCTTACAAGTGAACGTGCACAGCCTACGCAAGTGGGCCATTAACAAGCACGGGCAAATAGATGATTATCAGTATGGCGGTGGTGCGGGTATGGTTATTGTATGTGAAACACTCGCAAACGCTATTGATGAATTACAAGCACCTGCTCCCTTCGATGAAATTATTTTTATGACACCCGATGGTGTTAGATTTAATCAAAGTGCTGCCAATCAATTATCACTCAAAGGCAATATTCTAATTATTTGCGGCC
>CAJBRT010000043.1 GCA_903958045.1 uncultured Bacteroidota bacterium
CAGAATAGGCAAAAATGGCTTTGATATTTGCGAGACGGTGTTCTGCGTTAATTTTTTTAAACTTATTCAGTTCTCTACCCTCCGCTGCAAAGGCTTGCACCACCGCCATACCGGATAAATGTTCTTGAATAAACGCATTTAAGTTAGCCACTGCGTTACGCACTTCTACAAAACTTTTATTGACACTTTCCTTAAAAAAATAAGTCGCAATAATCATGATGGGGAATGGCGCTAAACTTACCAGCGTGAGCTGCCAATTGATCCAAAACATGGTAGCCAGTGTAAAAATAATAGTGAGCAAATCTGCAATGATTGGAATCAGGCCATCCGAAAAAATATCGTTGATTCTTTCAATGTCATCAATGGTTCTAGTGGTGAGCGTGCCAATGGGTGTTGTGTCAAATTGACGCAAGTTTAAACCTACAATTTTTTCATATACTGCTATGCGGAGATCCTTTACCACACGCTGTCCTAGGGCTGCTGTCATAAAGGAAAAGAAAAACCGAATGGCTGTTTCAACAAATAAAAAAACCACTTGAAAAAGCGTTACCGCAATAATAAATTTTGATGCGTCCGAAAAATTTTGCTCGGCAATAAAAAGTTTGAGCCAACCCGGAATATGCACCGTTTTTCCGGTAGCCATATCTACCGTTAACTGAATCAAATAAGGACGAACCGGCGCAAAAACAGCCATCACAATCGCTAGTAAAACGCTCCCATAAAATAGCGCGCGGTAGGGCTTTACAAATTTGAAAACCCGAACCAATAATGAAAAACTAAAAACTTTTTTAGGTGCCGACTTGCTCATACTGAAATGCAAATGTAAGCACAAAAAAAGCGGGCTAATTCGTATATTCGTAAAAGATATGGACCAGGACCCGCAAATGAGTGCCGAACTCGCACTTCCAAAATATAATTTAAATGCCGAGCAAGAGAAAAACGAAATCGTTAGGCATTACCGTGCACTCTCAAGAAGCCTCAGGCCTAAATTAAAAAAAGGCGACAAAGAACTCGTACGTCAGGCTTTTGAAATGGCCGCCGATGCGCATAAAACCATGCGCCGTAAAAGTGGCGAGCCTTATATTTTACATCCCATTGCCGTTGCCATGATTTGTGTAGAAGAAATTGGCCTGGGCGTAAGAAGTACTATTTGCGCACTCTTACACGATACTGTCGAAGACACTGATATTACGCTCGAAGATGTGCAGCGAGAGTTTGGAACTGAAATTGCAAAAATTGTAGATGGCCTTACCAAAATTTCTACGGTAATGGATACCAATACATCGCAGCAAGCAGAAAATTTTAAAAAGATTTTACTAACCCTCACCGATGATCCTCGTGTAATACTTATTAAGCTGGCAGACCGCTTACACAATATGCGTACGCTAGATTATATGAAAACGGAAAAGCAATTAAAAATTGCTTCTGAAACCATTTGGGTTTACGCACCACTTGCACACCGAATGGGACTATACAATGTAAAAACAGAGCTCGAAGATTTATCCATGAAATACATGGAGCCTGCTGGATACAAAGACATTGCAAAAAAATTAGCGGAAACAAAAAGAGAACGCACTAGGTATATCAACGAGTTTGTAAAACCGATTAAAGAAAAGTTAACCAATAGTGGTTTTGAATTTGAAATTTACGGAAGACCTAAAAGTATTCACTCGATTTGGAATAAAATAAAAAAGAAGGGCGTAGCATTTGAAGAAGTGTATGACTTATTTGCAATCCGCATTATTTTAGATTCGGCACCCGAAAAAGAAAAAGAAGATTGCTGGAAAGTATACTCAACCATTACCGATGAATACATGCCTTCGCCAGAGCGTTTAAGAGACTGGCTAAGCAACCCCAAAAGCAATGGATACGAGGCTTTGCACACAACCGTGATGGGGCCGCAAGGTAAATGGGTAGAAGTTCAAATCAGGTCTAAACGTATGAACGAAATTGCAGAAAAAGGGTTAGCTGCACATTTCAAATACAAAGAAGGCAATGATAGCGAAGACCGTTTTGATAAATGGTTTGGACAAATAAGAGAAGTATTAAATACGCAAGATGGTGCGGGTCTCGATTTTTTACAAGATTTTAAAACTTCCTTTTTAGCAGAAGAAATTTATGTGTACACACCAAAGGGAGAAGTAAAAATGCTACCTACTGGAAGTACCGCTCTTGATTTTGCATTTGCCATTCACTCAGCAGTAGGTTCTAAATGTATTGGTGCCAAAGTGCAACACAAATTAGTACCGTTAAGTCACGTATTACGCAGTGGCGATCAAATAGAAATTATTACAAGTAGCAAACAAAAACCTTCCGAAGACTGGCTCGGATTTGTTGTAACTGCAAAAGCAAAAAATAAAATTAAAGACGCTTTACGTGAAGAAAAAAGAACCGTTGCAGAAGATGGTAAATATGTGCTTCAACGTAAATTAGAAAGTATGGGCGCTGCTTATAGCCAGCACAACCTGGAAGAACTGGTTCATTTTTATAAGCTTCCTTCCGGACTGGATTTGCACTATAAAATTGCCACCAAATCGATAGATTTAAAAGAACTCAAAGATTTTTTGGTACATGGCGATAAAATCGAAATACCGAGGCCAAAACCTACACTCACCGAAACCTACACCGAAACTGGAACAGCCAAAACCTACTCTAAAAAAGAATCGGAACTGATTATTTTTGGAGAAAGCAGTGATAAAATCAAATATGCGCTCGCTAAATGTTGCAATCCAATACCTGGCGATGACGTTTTTGGCTTTGTGAGCACTGGAAAGGGGCTGATTATCCACCGTACCAACTGTCCTAATGCCACTCAATTACTAGCCAATTTCGGACACCGGGTTGTTAAAACCAAGTGGGCAAAAAATAAAGAGATATCGTTTTTAACGGGTCTGAAAATTATTGGAATGGACGACGTAGGGGTTATTAATAAAATTACCAATATTATTAGTGGTGATTTGCGCATCAATATTGCGGGTCTTACCATCGAGTCCAAAGAAGGCCTTTTTGAGGGCACTATAAAAATATTTGTACACGACAAAGAAGAGCTAGAAGTACTAGTTACAAGGCTTAAAGCCCTTAATGGCATCCAAACCGTGGACCGTTTTGACGCAGAAGCTGAAAATTAATTTTTATTAGGACGTCCAAGACTTATTTTTGTTCTTCAAATTTGAAATTATGGTTGACGTATTATTAGGGTTACAATGGGGTGACGAAGGGAAAGGTAAAATAGTAGATTATTTTGCGCCCAATTATGATATTGTAGCACGCTTTCAGGGCGGACCCAATGCCGGACACACCTTATATGTGGAAGGCAAAAAAATGGTACTTCACCAAATTCCTTCTGGTATCTTTCACCAAAACAAAGTCAATATTATTGGTGGTGGTGTGGTACTAGATCCGGTAACACTCAAAAGAGAATGTGATGCAGTAGCAGCATTTGGTATTGATGTACGCAAAAATTTATTTATTTCTGCCCGTACCAATATTATTGTTCCAACGCACCGTGCACTAGATAAAGCATCTGAACTTTCAAAAGGTGAAAGTAAAATTGGTTCTACCCTAAAAGGTATTGGACCAGCATACATGGACAAAACAGGCCGTAATGCTTTAAGAGTAGGTGATTTGCTAGACAAGCGCTTTACTACGCAATACATTAAGCTGCGTTTAAAGCACCAGAAATTATTAGACAATTTTCATTTCATTGAAGATATTTCTGCTTGGGAAGAAGAGTTTTTTGAAGCACTTGAGTTTTTAAAAACACTCAATGTTATCAACTGCGAATATTATATCAACGATCAAATTAAAGCAGGTAAAAAAGTGTTAGCAGAAGGGGCGCAAGGAAGTATGCTAGATATCGATTTTGGCACTTTCCCATTTGTTACTTCTTCCAATACTATTTCTGCTGGCGTTTGTACAGGACTTGGCGTTTCTCCAAAACTTATCAATGAAGTATTTGGTGTTACCAAGGCTTATTGCACCAGAGTAGGTGGCGGTCCGTTCCCTACCGAATTGCACGACAGTGTGGGTGAAGAAATTAGAAAAATAGGAAGTGAATTTGGTGCAACCACTGGACGTCCTCGCAGATGCGGCTGGATTGATCTAGTAGCCCTAAAATACGCATGTATGATTAATGGCGTTACACAGGTAGTTATGACAAAAGCCGACGTTTTAGACGCTTTTGAAGAGCTACAAGTGTGTACTGCCTACGGAATTGATGGCGCAACCACCAAAGAAGTGCCTTTCCAGATGTCAAATATTGAAATTGAACCTGTTTTACAGGCATTTAAAGGTTGGAATATGGATACCACCCAATTAAAATTGGCATCTGAACTACCTTCCACCATGAACACCTACGTAGACTTTATTAATAACTATATTGGCGCACCTGTCACTTATGTATCAAACGGACCAGGACGCGAACAAATAGTAAAAATTTAGGAGAAAAAATATTTTAAATTTTTTTGCAATTTTATTTGGATAAAAGGAATTTGCGTTGAATTTTTACGCAGTAAATCTTATTAGAAATATGGCATTGAAATCTGATAAGGATCAAAAGTCCTCAGCCCCTAAAGCAGCAAACAAAAAAGTTGCTCCCAAAGCTTCTTCAAAAAGCAAAAAACAATTGGAAGAAGATGACGATGATTTTGAAGACGATGACGAAACGTCAACGCCCAAAAAATCTAGCCCTAAATCCGCGTCAAAAAAATCTGTCGATGACGACGATGATGATTTTGATGAGGAAGAAGAAAATGATGATTGGAATGTGAGTGAAGAAGACGATAGCTGGGACCCAGACTTTGCAGAATTTGATTTACCAAAAAGTAAAACCAAAAAACCTGCTGGCCCTAAAAAGAAAGGCACCGCTTCTGACGAAGAAGATTTTAAATTAGACGACGACTTTAATGAGTTTGATCTATTTGATGATAAGAACAGTGGATTTGATGACGATGACGATGATTTTTAATCATCTGTAACCTACGTGAAAAAAAATAAGCAGGTTTTTTTAATTGATAACCCTTCCTCATTTAAAGTGCAACTCTTACACTGGTCCAACCAGTTTGAGGTTTGCACTTTTTTAGATAACCATGCTTATAACTCCTCCTATGGCGCACTTGACTGTATAGCTGCTGCCGGCCCTTTAGCTTTTATTTCACTTGATCAAGTGAACGCTATTGCAGTGAACGAATTCATTCAAACGCATAGCGGCGAATGGATTTTTGCACACTTTAATTACGAATACCACAGTATTACGAAGCCTAACACCAAAGTAAACCTTACAGGTTTTCCATTAGCCTATTTGTATACACCAGCTGTTGTAATTGAACTTACTGAAAACAAAGTAACCATTCAAACTGATTCCGATCATCCGCAAATAATCTTTGATCAAGTAAGCGGTTTTAAGTTGCCGTCTTTATCTGAACAGGGCAATGAACAGCAATCTTATCAGAGCGCAGTGCCAACAACGAGCATTACCCCTTTAATAAGTAAAGCATCTTATTTAGAAAACATCCATAAAATATTAGCGCTTATTAGGCGTGGCGATTTTTATGAAATCAATTATTGCCAAGCTTTTGAAGTGGAACATTTATCTGCACATCCGGTAAATGTATATGCTAACTTAACGGACATCTCGCCTACTCCCTTTGCGTGTTTTTATAAAAATAGTAGCGATTATTTATTATGTGCAAGTCCCGAAAGATACCTGCAAAAAAAAGGCAATCAACTTATTTCACAACCCATCAAAGGAACCATTAAGCGGAATGTAGAAAATGATGCAGATGACAAGTTGCAAGTAGAAGCGTTAAAAAATAGTAGTAAAGACAAAAGTGAAAATGTAATGGTGGTGGATCTTGTAAGAAATGATTTAAGTAGAATTTGCGAACAGGGATCGGTGGAGGTATCGGAACTTTTTGGCATTTATAGTTTTCCGCAGGTGCATCAAATGATTTCTACCATTACAGGTAAACTTGCCAGCAACACTTTGTTTTCAGAAATATTAGAGGCTACCTTTCCGATGGGAAGTATGACGGGGGCGCCTAAAAAAAGCGTTATGGAAACCATTGATACCTTGGAGCCTACAAAGCGCGGTTTGTACTCCGGCACTGTGGGTTATTTGAATCCAGCAGGCGATTTTGATTTTAATGTTGTTATTAGAAGTATTTTTTACAACAGCGATACCCAAAAGGCTAGTTACGGGGTGGGCGGTGGCATCACCATTTACTCAGATCCTGAAAAAGAATATGAAGAGTGTTTACTCAAAGCAGCTGCCATCAAAAAAGTACTCTCTCATCATGACAACGCTACTGATGAACGCCTTCAATAATCGCTCTCACAGACGCCAATAGCAATTGATTTTTTTTGGCTACAAACATAGCTTCCTTATCTTTTGAAATACGCATGGCATATTTTTCGCCAGCTGCCAGGGCTTTATCAAAACCAGGGTTCCAGGCATTAAACTGCTGAATATTTATTTGTAATTCATTGGCCACTACAAGTGAGTTAAATCTTCCGGATACTTCAATTAAAGCAGATCCTGCAAGCTCTGCAGCAGAAAGCGTGAGCGGTGTATTTTTATTTTGCGTTTTTGCCTGCGCCACTTCGGCGGCTGTCATGGTGGTAAAACCGCCAGCGCCCTCAAAAATCAAATGCGTGGCAATAAATTTTTTAACGTGGTTGCGCGTTTCTTCGGGTAAAAAATATTGCAGCTGCCAAAAGTCTTTGCTTTTGGCTCTTCTAATTGCCGACCTGACACATCCATTACCACAATTATACGCCGCAACTACCAGTAACCAATCCTCAAATTCGGCGTATAATTTTTTCATGATGCGCGCGGCCACATGCGTACTTTTAAAATAATCGGTGCGTTGATCCCAGTAGCCGCCCACATTTAATCCATATTCTTTGGCAACGCCCGGCATCAGTTGCCATGGGCCAACAGCGCCAGCCCAGGAAGTGCCGCCTGCTCCTAAGTGACTTTCAATGACACTGAGGTATTTCATTTCTTTTGGGATGCCATAATTAAAAAGTATTTGATCATACAAATCAAAATAAGGTTTGCCCCATACTTTCATTTTTTCAAGCGACTTACCCTGTTTTCTAATATATTCTTCTACAAAAGAAATAGCGCGTGGATTGATTTGCGATTGATAGGGTTTATTGGAGGCTACTTTATTGTACAAAAATAAATTGGCAAATGGTTTTTTATCGTCAATGATAGTATCCGTTACGGTTGTTTTTGCGGATGCAACATTTTGCACCAGCATGAATAATACAGATAACAATAAACGAAAAAACTTATGCATGTACTTTTTGAATAGTCGATGAAAGTTGGAGTAGTGTCACTTCTTCAAATGGCGCACACATGATTTGAAGTCCAAAGGGAAGTCCAGATGAATGCTGATACAAAGGAATTGAAATAGCAGGCAACCCTACAAGGTTTGCATACACGGTATAGATATCTGCTAAAAACATAGCAACCGAATCTTTAGCATTGTCGCCCATTAAAAATGCAGGACTCGGTACGGTGGGTAGTAGTACTGCATCGTAATTTTTAAATAACTGCACCGAACCGTCCACGAGCAGTTTTCTAATTTGTTGGGCTTTGGTAAAATAGGCATCAAAATAACCAGCACTCAACACAAATGTACCCAGCATAATTCTGCGTTTTACTTCTTTCCCAAAACCTTCGCTTCTAGCATTTTTATAGAGTGAAGTAAGGTCTATATTTTCCCCGCTAGCGCGGTGACCAAATTTTACGCCATCGTAGCGCGATAAATTACTAGACGCTTCGGCGGTGGTTAATACATAATACGTGGGCACTACCATATCCAGCATATCAAACGAAACGGCATCGACGGTATACCCTGCTTTTTGCATGCTATCAATTGTGGAATAAATAGCTGCCTTAATTTCAGGATCTAAACTAGGATGTTCGAGTGCTTCTTTAAAATACGCAATCCGTTTTTTTGGTGTAGACGCATCTACAACAGTACTATAAGCGGGAACCGGTAATTCAGATACCGTGCTATCAAAATCGTCTGGGCCTGCAATAATTTCAAGCACCAATGCTACATCGGATACCGTTTTTGCAAAAATGCCAATTTGATCAAATGAAGACGCGTAAGCGATAAGTCCGTAACGCGAAATTCTGCCATAAGAAGGTTTGAGTCCAACGATGCCACAAAAATCTGCGGGCTGTCTAACAGAGCCCCCTGTATCGGAGCCTAGGCTTATCATACAGTGATTCATTTGAACGCCAACAGCAGATCCACCTGATGATCCACCCGGAACACGCGCTGGGTCGATGCCATTTTTTACGGGACCATACGCCGAATTTTCGTTACTACTTCCCATGGCAAACTCATCGCAGTTTTGTCTACCCAAAATAACGGCACCTGCTGCCTGTAATTTTTCTACAACCGTAGCGTCAAAAATAGAATGAAAATTTTGTAGCATTTTAGAAGCCGCCGACAAAGGATGATTTTTATAGGCAATCACATCTTTTAAACCTACTACTACGCCATGTAATGGCAATAAAGGTTGTCCGGCCGTAATATGTTCGTCTAGTTTTTTTGCAGCTTGTAAAGCGTCGTTTTCATAAATGGTAAGCCATGCATTTAAAGAGTTGCCGGCTTTAGCTGTTTCCACAAAAAAACGAACGGCCTCCACAACTGTGGTTTGGCCGCTCTGTAAATTGTTATGATAGTCTTTGATTGTAGTAAACCGAAACAAAGGCTAGTTGTTTGTTAGTCAGTAAAAGTGAGATAGAACTAAGCTTGTGTATCTTTTTCTTTGATACCTTCTTCTAATTCTTTTTTCACGTTGTTTTTTGCATCGTTGAATTCACGGATACCTTTACCAAGGCCACGCATAAATTCTGGTATTTTTCTACCGCCAAATAATACAAGTACCACTACTGCAATGAGTAATATTTCTTGAAATCCTAAGTTGCCCATAATGATTTGATTTAAGATTATAAAGGTAGGGGAAAAAGCATGTAAAGGGCCAAATAAAAGGCATAAAAAAACGGAAGTAGCTAGATGCTAACTTCCGTTTGTAAAAAGGTATTGTTTGACTAGAAACGTTTTTCTTTAATACGTGCACTTTTACCGCTACGCTCACGTAGGTAGTATAGTTTAGCACGACGAACCTTACCCGTTTTGTTTAATTGGATAGATTCGATATTTGGAGATAAGATAGGAAATAAACGCTCAACGCCTACGCCATCCGAAATCTTACGTACAGTGAATGAAGCAGTAGCTCCAGTTCCTTGTAACTTGATTACGTCTCCACGGAAACTTTGAATACGTTCTTTACCACCCTCAACGATTTTATAGTTAACAGTGACATTATCACCAGCCTTGAAGGCAGGATATTGCTTTTTTACGGTTAATTGTTCGTGTACAAACTGAACTGCTGCGTCCATATCTTTTAATTTTTGCGGACGGCAAAGGTAGGGGTAAAAATCGAAAATCGGAAGTGATTTGCAATTTTTTTTACCTAGCTACGTTTACTGCCCTTTTCTCTCTAATTACGGTTACTTTAATTTGTCCTGGATAGGTCATCTCGGTTTGGATTTTTTGAGCAATTTCGAAGCTCAATTTATCGCTGTCTCCATCCGTAACCTTCTCAGCCTCAACGATTACGCGCAGTTCACGACCCGCCTGGATGGCATAGGCCTTTTCTACGCCTTGGTACGCTAAAGCTAGGTTTTCCAGGTCCTTAATACGCTGTAAATATTGTTGCATGATTTCCCTACGTGCACCCGGACGAGCCCCAGAAATGGCGTCACATGCCTGGATAATAGGAGAAATTACGTATTGCATTTCCATTTCATCGTGGTGGGCTCCAATGGCGTTTACTACCGCCGGATTCTCACCATATTTTTCTGCGAGTTTAGCACCTAGTAATGCGTGGCTCAATTCTGTTTCTTCGTCAGGAACCTTACCTATATCGTGTAATAGACCGGCTCTTTTAGCGAGTTTAGGGTTCATGCCTAATTCAGAGGCCATGATACCACATAAATTAGCCGTTTCTCTACTGTGCATGAGTAGGTTTTGACCATACGAAGATCTAAAGCGCATTTTACCTACAATTCGGATCAGCTCTTTGTGAAGTCCATGGATACCCATTTCTATAACGGTACGCTCTCCAATTTCCATCACCTGCTCTTCTAATTGTCTGCGTGTTTTTTCTACCACTTCTTCAATACGCGCTGGGTGAATACGGCCATCAGAAACAAGGCGCTGTAAACTTAAACGTGCAATCTCACGGCGTAGTGGATCGAAAGAAGATAAGATGATGGCTTCCGGTGTATCGTCTACAATTAAGTCTACGCCCGTTGCCGCTTCAATCGCTCTAATATTACGACCTTCTCTACCAATAATTTGACCTTTAATTTCGTCGGTTTCGAGGTTAAATACGGTAACAGTATTTTCGATGGTTTGCTCTGCTGCCGTACGTTGTATGGTTTGAATAACAATTTTGCGCGCTTCTTTATTTGCCTTTTGCTTAGCATCTTCGATGATGTCCTGTTGCATGGATAAAGCACGTGTTTGTGCTTCATTTTTAAGGCTTTCGATGAGTTGCTCACGCGCATCATCGGCACTTAAATTGGCAATTTTTTCGAGGCGGCGAATATGTTCTTCTTGGTGTTTTTCTAGCTCAGTGCGCTTGGCGTTTACCACATCAATTTGCCTGTTCAGGTTTTCTTTGATGGCTTCGTTTTCTTTGACTTGTTTGTCTAGCGAAGTTTCTTTTTGGTTAACGGTAATTTCTTTTTGCTTGAGTCTGTTTTCTACGTCAACCACTTTGCGGTTACGCTCTAATACTTCTCTTTCATGCTCAGATTTAAGCTGAACAAATCTTTCCTTAGCCTCAAGTTGCTTTTCTTTTTTAACAGTTTCAGCTCTTAATTCGGCTTCTTTTAAAATGTTAGCGGCTTGGGTATTGGCTTCTTCAATTTGTTTTTTAGTATTTTTTGCGAAGAAAACCCTTCCCGCAACAACCCCTACTACAAGTGAGGTGGCGGCAAGTATTATAGAGACAATCGTCTGGTCCATTTTTAGCTTTTTTTAAGTTGTTCACAATCATTCTTTCACGCATACACATGAATATTTACTTTAATAAGTAAACGGATAGGAACGAAGATACTTAAATCAGCGCTTTATCAATGAGTTTTTCGAGAGAGTTTATCTTTTCGGCAGCTTCCTTCCACTTTACCTCGTGGATGGTGCTGGTGTTTTGCTCGGTGGCAAACCATAAAAGCACCATAGCTACATAGTCCTGCATGTCTTTACCGGCCAAATTTTGACGGTATTCGGCTATTTTATCGTTAATCAAGCTAGCCGTTTTGCGCACCATTTCCTCCTCGTTTGGTTCAATACGGATGCGGTAGCTGCGATCTGCAATAACAATATTGATAGGGATAAGCTCAGACATGCTATTTATTTAAGAAGCGTTAAACAGTGGTCAATTTCTTTGAGGTAGGTGTTGATGCGCTTTTCGAGGGCTGCTTTTTCTTGATCCGAATAGCCACTCGCAGAACTTACCTGTAAACCATCAAGCTGCTGTTGAAGACTTCGCAGCATCTCTTCTTTTTGGTGCACCATACCGGTAGCTTTTTCTAAATCGGCGGATAGGCGCTGATTTTCACGCACTAGCTGCTGCTGATTTTTTAGCAGCAACTGCAACTTTTCTTGCAAAGATTTGATATGTGTTTCGAATTCAAACATGTAAATATGCGTATAAATATAAGTGCTTATTTTCTGATTTCGGCACCTAATTCTTTTTCAAAAGCCCCCATTAATTTTGACACCATAGCATCTGTTTCGGTATCGGTCATGGTTTTTTCTTCGTCTACAAATGTAAAACTAAGTGCCATCGACTTTTTGTTAACGCCTAATTTATCGCTTTCAAAAACGTCAAATAAACGGATGCCTTTTAGCTTAGGAAGTTTTACCGTGCCCACCGCAAGTTCAATAGCAGCATAGGTTACAGTGCGGTCCACTACCAGTGCCAAATCTCTTTGTACGGCTGGAAACTTAGATACTTCTTTGTAAACAATTTTTTGTTTTTCGGCGGCAGTAACAAGCGAGGCCACATCTATATCTACAAAAACAACGCCTTGCTTGATGTCAAATTGTTGACGTTTTTTAGGCGACACTTCTTGTAAAGTAGCAATTTTAATGCCACCCACTGTTGCAGCAACACAGGTGCTTGCGGTATCCTTAGCAGTGTCGTCTAATGACCAGCTGATAGGAGGTAGTCCTGTAAGCGAAGCAACCGCCTGCAAAATGCCTTTTGCCATTAAAAGGTCTTGCTCTTTGGATTTAACACGCCAGCCTTCTTCGGTATCCAATCCGCTTAAATAAATACACAAATGTTCCTTTTCTGAATACTGACCAGAACCACTGGTAGCATATGTTTTACCAAATTCAAACAAACGCAAATTGTGGTTACGTCTATTGCAATTGTAAGCGATGGTTTCAAGTCCGGTTTCAAGCATCGATGGACGAAGCACGTCTAAATCGGCACTTAAATTATTCATCATTTTAACAGCCGTTTCTAAAACAGCTGGCGTAAAATATTGACTGTTGGTAATAGAGTTTGTAAAGATTTCTACAAAGCCTTTACCTACTAAAAACTGTGTTGTTTTTTCTTTGATCACTTCTTTAGCACTAGCTACTTCTACAGCAGGGCTAATGGTAATGGTGGTTGGGATTTCAATATTATCGAGACCGTCAATACGCAAAATTTCTTCTACTAAATCGGCAGGGATACTAATGTCTGGTTTGCTGTAAGGCACTGCAACACGGAGTTCATCGATACCTTCCTGAATCACTTCAAAACCCAGTGCAGTCAAGATTTTTTTAACCGCTTCGGGATGGTAGTTTTTACCACTTAATTTTTTGATATAATGGTATTTAACAGCAACTTCTGTTTTAGGCGTAACCGCCGGATAGATATCAGTAATGTCAGAACTGATACTACCTCCAGCCACTTCTTTAATAAGTAACGCGGCTCTTTTTAATACGGAAACAGTAGAAGCAATATCAACTCCTTTTTCAAATCTAGTAGCAGCGTCGGTGCGGAGTCCATGGTGTAAAGACGTTTTACGAATGGTTGTTGGATGAAACCAAGCACTCTCTAAAAATATAGACGTCGTGCCAGCATGAACGCCACTTGCAGCACCACCAAACACACCCGCAATGCACATAGGATCTGTGGCATTACATATTAGTAAATCTGAATCTTGTA
>CAJBRT010000044.1 GCA_903958045.1 uncultured Bacteroidota bacterium
ACAAATTTTAGCAAATGTAATTACTATTTTATATTTTTGATATAAATTATATAATAAAATTGTTAAAGTTTACTTAGAGATATAAATCAGTGCCTATTTTATGGATATTTATCGCATGAAAACCAACAAAACAAAGATCATTCTTGGGGTAACACTGGCTGTCATTACCCTCTTTTGCCTCTATAATTACAGCAGCTGGACCTTTACATCCCCAGTTTTAGGGAGCTCCAAACGCAGTTACGATCAAAAAGCCTTTGGAGCACCAAGGGCAGGTCACAAACATAAAGGCGTTGACATTTTTGCCAAAGCAGGTACGCCTGTAATTTCTGCCTCCAAAGGAATTGTTATCTATACAGGAGTATTTTCACTGGGCGGCAATGTGGTAGTGGTTTTAGGCCCAGCCTTTAAAACCCACTATTATGCGCACCTCAAAGAAATACAAACACATGAAGGAAGCATTGTAAACAATGGAACGCAAATTGGTACAGTTGGCAATACGGGCAATGCCAAAAATACCCCTGCTCATTTACACTACTCTATTGGAACAATTATTCCTAAATGGATGAATAAGAAAATGGATGCATTATCGTTTTACACCAATCCAGTTCCCCTATTAAATAACTATTTTGATACCAAGGCATTTGTTGAGTAATCAATTTTAGTGGTAAAATTAATTTCTGATCCACCCATTTGCATTTTTGACTTAACAGTATTTGCATCTACCACGGCTACTCTATTTCCTGGTAAAACGGCTACCAAAGAATTTCTTTTAAACTTAGAGAGCCTTATATTTTTCCAGTCTTGTGGTAAGTAATAAATAACTGAATTATCATCTTCATACAAAACAAAAAGCTTGATATGATTCACATAAGGGTCAAGTTCTTTTTCAAAATCAAATTTTAGAGAAACGCTTACAAGCTCTTCGTTATTCATGATTTTATCAATATTCCAAACGCCCATTTGTCTGATTCGAAAACTGCTCACCATATCCGCCTCCGCCTCTAAACGAAGTTTTTCATTATTCATTTTTACAATGGTTTCCTCATAGTTAACCAATTGCTTAGCAAATGCTGTATCCCCTATGTTTACAGGGCTAGCCTGCACTGTTAAACTTTTATTTTGTTCGCCAGCACCCTGCACCGTAAGTAATTTTGTAAAAGTTAGCTTGTATATTTTTTGTTTGACATTGATAGGTTTTACAACAACATCATCCCAAGATATACGCATGGCTGTTTGAACCAATTCAGGGTCAGTACCATCTACAATTTTCCACTTTTGATTTTGAAAAGTGCGTAATTGAGGCGACTCTTTTACATTTGCAACAATCTCAAATTCATCATTACCTGCCCGCCTATTTTGTTTCGTCGGATTCTTTAAAAAGCTAATGATTTTATCTAGTCCACTCTTTTTCCGCTCGTTTTTTTGGACCACAAAACTATCATTGACTTGCCAGTTTTGATTTTCATTTAAATGATACAAACTGTATCCACCCGAAGGCGTAAACTGAGCAAGCGCTACACCAATACTTTTCCCATTCGCAATTACCAGCTCCTCTTTATTATCAAAAGCCCTGATTTCAAGCATGCCGCCTGATTGTAAAAAATCTTTTCTAGCACCATCAACACTCATTGGAATACCAGATTTGAAAATTTCATTTGCCGTATGCATTTCTCTAACCTTAATAATGATTTGATTGGATACCGCAGTACCGTTTGCATGGGCAAAAGTATTAGGCTCAATACTTATAACCGTTCCTTTTGGAGTGGCAATACGAATACTCGTGTCTTGTTTGTAAGCATACAAGTCAAACGCGAGGCTACTACCAACAAGGGGCGCTTCAATTTTTTGTTCATAAGAAACTTTTTTATTGGAACAGCCCATCATAACTGTTACGAGTACAATATATAAGGCGTAATTATTTTTAAATTTCATACAATTAAGGTTTTACTTTTAAATCATAGCAGTACAAATAACCATCGTAGCAATTGATGAGCAAATCGAGATACCCATCTTTATTGATATCGGCAATCATTGGCGGAAACTCAGAAGGCTTTGGTAACCCAAAACGACCCATCACTTTATGATTGGTTAATGAATAAATTTCTACAAAACCGTTTTCATAATTCGCAAAATCGTGTTGATTTAAAATAACAACACAATTGTTATCGCCTTTATATGAAAAAGCCCTATTTGAAATAAGCGACTCGTATCCATTGCGCTCTTCAATTACATTTTTCCCAAAATAATCAACGTCCTCGTAAAGGTTAGAACGGGAGTATGCCTTGTAACTGCCCTTACTATCAATTTCAAGTAAAGAATCGCGTGCAACAATAAATAAATTGTCGAGTGAAAGGGAATTAACGCCCATTCCAAAAGTACTACCCGGTAAATCAATTTTAACAATTTGCTTGCCTTCACTATTGATGGTAACTAAATGGCTTGTTGAATTGTATTTCTCATCAAATGTTTTTGCAAAAAAACTAATGGTAGGATTAGCCTTTGTACCCGTTTGTACCAAAGCTAGTTCTGTTCCATTACCCCCGTCATGAATCCATAACTTTTTACCCGATGCCCCATTAATAGCAAACAATCTGCCATCATACGTGTGGTACACTAAATCTAAAACGCCATCTTTTGATACATCAATTACAATCGGTTTTGTAAAAAAGGCATAGGTATTTGAAAAATAAGATTTCACTTTAAACAAAGCCCTATTGTCACCTTGTTTCCATCCATCAAATTCGGGTACATAATAACTCCAAAAAGCTTTACCTGTTGCTGGATCAACGGCTTTTACTTCCCCTGTTTCGGTAGCATAAACGATTTGGGGTACCCCAGCATTATTAATAAGCACAGGCTCATGTTCCATATCGCCAGAGGCGGGATTACGCCATATAATTTTACCATCCAGCGAGGTACACAAAAATTCTTCATTGTCATTGCCAAAATACAAACGGTTATTATACAGCAATAGCCCCGTAACGTCCATATCACCAAGAGGTTCATTTGCAAAATGATGCATAATGGCGCCTGATTTACGGTTGATAGTATACACGCCAGATTTTTTGTCTGAAATATAATAATCCATAAAATCAGTCCCATTGGATCCAATGATTAAACTGCTATTCGTTACAATAACATTGGATCTAAAACTTGCCGAACCCATTTGTGTAGACCAGTGTAAATCAAAATGATCTTCTATGGGAGGGTATTTATCAGGTTTACCGGGGCCAAAAAAAGAAAGAGGCAAAAAAGAAAGCGCAACAAGAGCTAACCGCATAGTGTAAACAATTATTAATTAGGAAATACTGTTAAGGGGGGACGCCAAAAGTATTTCGTTAATTAATAAGGAAGCGTTAAGGATACGTTGGGATATCGTTAAAAATTATTTTGGGGGAACATCTGAATTAATCATCAGGGTCTTTCAACATTAGATCCAAGGCGTGGAGAAACAAATCTAACTTTACTAGCTCTTACTCTCCCGGTTCCATCACAGTATCCGCATGGCCCCGCATGATGCCACGTGTGTTCCATCCCTAGTCTTTTAATATCATTTAAATCAACGTAAGCCTTACCATAGCATCTTGGGCATACTACTAGATTTTCGCTTGTACTTTCAGGAGATGAAGAACTACTTGATGAAGAACTACTTGATGAAGACCCATTAGACGAGTTAGTTGATTCCTTAGGATAAATGAATATTTCGAAAATTAATTCAAAAAAGTCATCAATAAATTTTGGCACTTTAATGCTAAAACTACTCATACTTTTCTTATTCTTCTTTTTACTCATCGCTTACTTATTATTCTATAAAATATGGAATCACACTAAATTCAGGTATTTCAAATTTAGCAAATTTTAGGAAAATTCAATTGTAAATAATTATCAGAAACCTAAACAATAAAATGCATCATAGCTTACTATTTGATATCCAAAGCATTAACAGACCATTATGATAATGTTATGTAGTTTTAGGTTTTAATACCAATAACAAATGAAAAAAATAATAACCATTTCGTGCGCACTACTTTTGTTAGTTCAGTTTTCAATTGTGAATGCGCAAAATTGGACAACTGCCCAAATTGAAAAAGCCAATACAGCCAAAAACATTGAGTATTTAACCACTACCGAAAAGGAATGTATATTATATATTAATCTTTGCAGACTTTATCCAAAAGAATTTTTAAAATATGAGGTTGTAAACTATTACGGAACAGAAAAGTATGGCGACTACGTTAAAAATTCTAGTTACCGACAATCGCTGATGAACTTGTTAAATTATATGCAACCAATTGATCCGCTCTATTTTGACAATGAAGCCTATAAAAATGCTAAATGTTTTGCCATTGAGCAAGGAAAAGCTGGCACAACGGGACATACAAGAATTGCATGTAAAGATGGGAATTATGCCGAGTGCTGCTCGTATGGCATGGACACCGGAAAAGATATTGTACTGCAATTATTAATTGACCATGATGTTCCTAGTTTAGGCCATAGAATCAATTGCTTAAATAAAGCATACACAAAAGTGGGGGTGTCAGTGCAAAAACACATAAATACAGATACTTGCGCAGTGATTGATATGATTTGGTAAATCAATATATTTAACCATGATCAAACTACTCATTTCCATAGTTGCCTTACTGCTTTTAGGATGCTCAGATATCCAGGAAACCAATAGGCCCAAAAAGTCTTATTACGTCCCTCCATCTATTAACTATAAAGGGAAGTTCAGAAAAGGATATGTTAGAAAACCAGTGAGCACCAAGCCTTCCGCCATTAGAAATCAAGCCAAGTCTAGATATTACTACAAGACGAGAGGCAAGTACAGAAGAAAGAAAAAATAGTTCATTAGGGTGTTGTAGGTAAAGAGTCTTTATAATTTTGAATCAGTTGAAACATTTTAGCTACTGAACAAACACTTTCGAGTTCTTGCGCAAACTTATTATCAAAATGTCCATTAACATCTGTTGAAACTACACTTTGGTTGACTTCATCAATATCCACCAGCTTTATGCCAAGCATTTGAGGGCTGTGCACCTGATTGACATCAGACATTAGATTCAGATATTTTTGCAAATCTTTTTTAGTAATGATTTCAGTTTTATGCGGCGTAACTGAATTATTTTTTTTGTAGTAGGGTGTTTGATAGCGCAGGATAATCAGGTGTGCATAAGGAATTTGATTGGATTGAATATTAGCAGTTTCACCCATCATGCCTTCAAAGTAGTTGTTGGCATTTTGCTTATAATTACTAGTTACAAACTTGACCCCCAAACAAAATACTGGTTTCTTGTCTACGGTAACAGCAATATCTATTTTTTTGGGATAAAACTTTCCTTTAACGGCGAGCTCTTTTACCCCTTCTCCCATATAATGAATTTCAGCTTTGCTGCCCCAAATGAGACGAAGCGCATCTGCCACAAATAAATGCAGCGGTTTTAATTTTTCGGTACTTCTTGCTCCATGCTCTTTGTACTTTATGTATGAAGTTTGGATGGCAGCTAAAAATGTTTGTTCGTTGTAACTCATTTGTATGGATTTAAAATTTTATGCTCAGAAAACCCCGGTAAATTGGTATTTCTGGGCTTGAATGGGGTTGTAATATCTTTAAAATCAACTTCGTACGTGTCACGCTGGAATATAAAAGTGCCGCCATCGTCTTTGATACGTTTTGTACCAGACTTATACAATATACCTAGCTTACCATCTTGAATTTCAAGTTTAGAAACATACCCTAAAAACGAAGCTATAAATGTATTGGGAGATTTTTCAAATAGACTAACGCAAAAATAAAAGTCTGTTCTAACAAAATCCCTATCCATTTGATATTTAGGGAGGTTTAACACATAATTGGTTCTAAACTTGTTTGACTTTCGACGCATCGACTTTACATCAATTGAATACTCTTTGCCGCTTTCTGAAAAATTAAAATCTTGACCATAATCTTGACCATCTATTGCGCCAAATGATCTTGAGGGTCTTTGCATAGCATAAATGTCAGCAAACATAACTTCGCCCAAAGTACCCGTTAGTCGAAACTCAAATTGCCTTTGTTTACCGCCCGGGTCATTTGAAAAAATATCTGAAACAGGATGATTGTCTATCGAATATTGTACCAGTTCTTTGGCATAAGAAAGTTGTTCTGGGGACACTTCTACATCAAAATAATTTTCATTTCTCATGTTATGGCATTAATGGATAGAAACTAACTAAATAAATCATGCTTTTTGGTTGCTCCAAATGCAAAGTTCTTTATTTGCTTTGTTGTTATGGATTTATACCCTCCTGAAAAGTCTTTCCCAGTTATTCTTATATACCTAGTAAATTCAGGAGCTTCTAGGGTAGATTTAAGTTTAATTATTTCCTTTCTGTCGTTTTTTGTAGATATAAAAATTCCGGAGTAAACAAAAACGTCAGCTGGTAATTCATAAACCTGCAATTTATCCTTCACCAATGTGCTACAAACCAATTTAGGTGTGTGAACTGTTTGAATTCCTTGACTTCTTCCAAACTCAAACCAAGCAGCCCCTTTATCCATATCTCTTTTTTCGAGCTCCTCTTTATGCGCCAATAAATACTCGAAGGCTTTTGGGAAAAGCGATTGCAATTCCTCTTCTGAGTAGGCTACATATTTATTTCTAACCTGTTTATAGGGAAAAATGATGTACTTGTTTTCATCCGTATTTCCTTTGTAGGTAGAGCCTTTAACAATTTTCTTTAATAATTTTTTTTCAACTAAATAGTCATTAAAAAAAACCAGCTCTTTAGAATCTTTATGTTTTGTTATATCTCCAATAAATATTCCGTCTCTTAATGTAGCAAATCCGTATTGAACATTAAAAACGTCCCCTATTTTAACGAAATTTTCATTTTTCAATGATTCTAGAAATTTAAAATCTTCCTTGGAAGAAAAAGTCCAATCTTGTCTATTTAAATCAGAGAATTCTATTTTGTTGACCGCATGAATTTTATCATCAACATATTCACTGTACGAGAAATGTTTAGATTTTGAACTAAAATCAAAAGTAGAGATGGCCGTATATGTTGAAAACCCCTTAAATATTTTATTTGCTTTGAAATCGGTAAGTGAAACCAATCCTTTCTTCAATTTTATAAACTCCCTAAATTTCTCATAAGATGAATTGTGCAAGTAGCTATTGGGTGTGATATAAGACAATCTACCAGTAGGCTTTAAGCAACGAAACCCTAACTCAAAAAAAGTAATGTATATGTCAATGGTTCCTTCCGCAAACTGAAAATCATTTTTAATTAATTCGCGGGTTTTAATGTCGAGGTTATGAATTCTTATGTAAGGAGGATTTCCTACAATAAAATCAAAATAACCTAAATAATCTTTGTACAATACAAGTGAATCTCCATTAATAATATTCCAATTAATAGAAGATGTAAAGTTGAAATCGTTTGCTAGTAATGTATTTAAGTTATCAATACACTTGTGGTATTCTTCGGTATCAATTTCAAAAGCAATAATCTGCTTTTCTATTTTTTGCTTTATCTGCTTTTCTGATAATTTTTTCTTTTTAGCTTCATGCATAAAAAGCGAAACAATCCTTTTAAGAAAAGCCCCATCACCGCAAGACGGTTCCAATATAGTAGAGGACAATATACGATCGGCCTCGTATCCTACATTTTCCAATATTTCGTCTACAATCCAGTCAGGCGTGTAAACTTGACCTAGTGATTTATGCTTTTTCATTGGGAGACTTTTTATTTTTGCTACTTCTAAGCCACTCTTCAATTGCTTCGTGTGCATAGGGAAATGAAGATAACTCACTATCAATTTTTTGTTTTAAAAAAGCGATGTGCAGGTTTTTTAAACTTAAATTAAACAGCTCTGATATACCTTTTAGCATGTGACTTTGAATAAATCTTTCGCCATGTTCAATTTTGCTTAGCAAACTGATATCGATACCAAGCTTGTCGGCTACTTTTTTTTGAGAGTAGCCAGCCTTGGTTCTCAATTCCAGTAAATATTGTCCAAAGTCAATTCTTTTTGAGGTCATAATCATATACTTGACAGTTCTGTCAAATGTAGCAGAAAAAGAGATCTTTACAAAGTGAACAAGGAATAAAATTTAGCCAAAGCATTAATACGGATATCGTAAGATTAATCCAACTTTCGAAACTTCAACAACAAAAACTTTTTTCCCATGATAATTGCAATAATTGTCAATAATTGGCTGATAATTAGATTCGAAAGCGAGTTGATTCCAATCAGGAGTAAAAATTAAGTTCTCTTTATTCATTCCCATGCAAGCAAACCAATATGCAGATTGCAAAAGCATTATTTCGTTAAAAGCCTTTTTTGTTCTAATTCGTGCACGACTGGAGTAACTAAAACCCCTTGTCGCGAAGCTTACGCATAAACGACAACAAGAACCAGGTATTCCATTATCAGGTATTACATTAATTCCACCCGAACTTCCAAACCCACCTTTTGATTCTATTCTTGGATAATCAAACCCCCTATCAGGGTTGCCATATTTTCTAAATAAATCATCCAAAAATACATCAGGTTCAAAATCTCTGCCAAATATATGATCACCATTATTTCCAAATAAATCGGACAAAATTTTAGCAACTTCTTCTCCTCCATTTTCAAGAATTTTCGAAATAGTTTTACTTAATGTGTCATTCATATGATAGATTTTAAATTATTTAGATTCCAACCATTGTCATTATTTATAATATTTAATGATGATTAGAATAAATAT
>CAJBRT010000045.1 GCA_903958045.1 uncultured Bacteroidota bacterium
AAAATCTGTAACTTTTAATACGATTATTATGGACAGAAGAAAATCCATCAAAGCCCTTGTTGTAGGTACCGTTGCTACCGGAGTAGTGGTGCAAGCCTGCAAAAGTTCTGATGATAAAAAAGTAGCTGCAGACGCGGAAGCATTACTCGCCGACCGTATGCAAGAAGAAAAAGACCACTTGAAAAAAGTGGAAGCGGAGCCTGAATTTTTTACGGCGCACGAACTCGCTACTATTACCGTACTATCTGATATTATCGTTCCTAAAGATACGGTTAGTGGCAGTGCTACGGAGGCTAAGGTACCTGAGTTTATTGCCTTTATTGTAAAAGACATGCCTGAACACCAAACGCCTATGCGTGGTGGATTAAGATGGCTTGATATGCAGTGCTTTAAGCAGTTTGAAAAAGCGTTTGTTGACTGCTCTGCCGCAGACCAAATTAAAATGGTGGATCAAATTGCTTACCCAGAAAAAGCAGATCCAAAAAACAAACAAGGCGTTACCTTTTTTAACCTGATGCGCGATTTAACCCTTACCGGTTTTTATACGTCCGAAATGGGCGTTAAAGATTTAGGCTATGCGGGCAACGTTCCTAATAAATGGAATGGGGTACCTGCCGAAGTGCTTAAAGAAAAAGGGCTTGCGTATACCGATAAAGAAAATAAAGAGTGTGTGAGCTATTCTTAATTAGCTCACACCACTTCCTGGATTAATATTGTCTGAGGCGTTTACAAAATGGAGTTTACCATTTGCGTCTTCGGCCATGAGTATCATACCATTACTTTCGATGCCTCTCATTTTGCGAGGGGCTAAATTAACCACCACAGTTACTTGCTTTCCAACAATGCTTTCTGGTTCAAAATGCTGCGCAATACCAGAAACAATGGTGCGTGTTTCAAAACCTAAGTCTACACTGAGTTGTAAGAGTTTATCTGCCTTTTCTACTTTTGATGCGGCAACAATAGTACCCACGCGTAAATCTATTTTAGCAAAATCATCAAATACAATTTCCGGCTTTACAGGGGCTATTGTTGATGTTGTTGGCGTTGTTTCCATTTTTTTTATTTGAGCAGCGTCATTTAATTTTTGAATTTGCGCTGCAATTTCTTCGTCTTCAATTTTTCTGAAAAGTAATTCTGGTGCACGAAGCGTGTAGCCTACACTTAATAGTTTTAAGCTACCTGCATTTTCCCAATCTAATATTTTATCAACCACTTTTAGTAAGTGACAGATTTTTTTGGCAGTGAAAGGTAAAAACGGCTGCGCTAAAATGGCCAAATTAGCCGTAAGCTGCAAACAAAGATGCAAGCAGTTGTCAATTTGCTGCTGTGCTGCCGGGTTCTCAGCTACTTGCTTGGCAACAATCCATGGCTCTTTCTTTTGCATATAACCATTGCCAATTCTAGCAAGGGCAATCACTTCAAAAAGGGCTTCTCTAAACCGGTAGGCTTCTATCAATTCACCTACTTTTTTAGCCGTATTCGCTATGGCTTCTTTAACTGCTATGTCTTCACTATCTTCTATGGCAGCGTGGTATGGAGGTACTTTGCCACCGCATAATTTGTGCATGAGCACGAGTGAGCGGTTTATAAAATTACCATACACGCTAACTAGTTCTGAATTGATGGCGTCTTGAAAACCCTTCCACATAAATTCACTATCCTTTGTTTCAGGCGCAATTTGTGTGAGGTAATACCTAAGTGCATCCGCCATTTGAGGCCCACCATTTTCTTTGTTGACAAAGTCTGTGATGTAATCCTGCATGTCTAATTTCCAATTGCGACTCGTACTCATTTTGTCGCCTTCCAAATTCATGAACTCGTTGGCAGGAACGTCTTGTGGTAAAATATTGCCATGGAGTTTTAGCATCACCGGAAAAATAATACAATGAAATACGATATTATCCTTTCCTATAAAATGAACGAGCTTGGTGTCTTTGTCTTCCCAATAAGGTTTCCAATCGCCCCCGGTATTTAAGGCCCATTGTTTGGTGGCACTGATATAACCAATTGGTGCATCAAACCAAACATAAAGCACTTTTCCATCGGCGTCTTTGAGTGGAACTTTTACGCCCCAATCTAAATCGCGCGTAACCGCACGGGGCTGCAAACCACCATCTATCCAGCTTTTGCACTGACCTACCACACTAGGGCGCCAATCGTTTGCATGTTCTTCTAATATCCATTCACGTAAAAAATCTTCGTGTCTATTGAGTGGTAAATACCAGTGCTTGGTGGTTTTTTTAATAGGAGCGTTGCCACTTAGCGTACTCACCGGATTGATAAGTTCTTCGGGGCTTAAACTCTTGCCACATTTCTCGCACTGATCGCCATAGGCGCTATCATAACCACAGGATGGGCAAGTGCCTTTAATGTATCTGTCTGCTAAAAATGTTTGTGCGCTTTCGTCAAAATATTGTTCGGTTTCTTTGGTTTCTAAATCGCCGTTGGCTTCAAGCTTTGTAAAAAATTCTTGCGCTGTTTGATGGTGCAGTGGATCGCTGGTGCGGTGGTACACATCAAAGGCAATACCTAGGTCCTTAAAGTTTTGCTCCATTAAAGGATGGTACTTGTCTATGATGGCCTGCGCTGTGGTGCCCTCTTTGGTTGCTTGAATGGGAATGGCTGTGCCATGCTCGTCACTTCCGCATACAAAAACGGCGTCTCTTTTTTGTGCCTTTACATAACGCACGTAAATATCGGCCGGAAGATAAGCGCCCGCCAAATGTCCTATATGTTTTTGCCCGTTCGCATACGGAAGGGCCGCTGTAATTAAATATCGTTTGGGTGTACTCATAATAGGGTACAAAAGTACAAAAGAAGCGCCGTTCCCTAAAGCCTTTTTGAACCCCGCTTGTCAGTACTGCATGAAATTGCTAAATTGCCGCATGATCAAAATTCCACCCTACCTTAAAAAGGGCGATACCATTGGCCTAGTATGCCCTTCGGGCACGCTACCCGCAAAAAAAGCAGCTACTTGTATGCGTACCCTAGAATCTTGGGGTTACAAAGTAAAAATTGGCAAAACCCTTGGTACGCAGCATCATTATTTTTCGGCCACAGACGAGGCGCGCGCTGCAGATGTACAGGAAATGCTCGATGATAAAAATGTACAAGCGGTTTTGTGTGGAAGAGGTGGTTATGGTATGAGCCGAATTATTGATTTACTCGATTTTAAAAACTTTAAAAAGCATCCTAAATGGGTGATTGGTTTTAGTGATATCACATTACTACACAATCATTGTACGCAGGTGTTAAAAACTGCGTCGCTGCATGCACCCATGGCAGGTGCTTTTAACAATGGTCAGTCAAATAACGAATGGGTGCTTTCTTTAAAACATGCTTTACAAGGTAAAAAAGCAAACTATAAAGCTGCGCCGCACGCGCTTAATAGAACCGGAACCGCTACCGGAAAATTAGTGGGCGGTAATTTAACACTCGTGGCGCACGCTGTTGGATCGGTGTCTGGTTTGCAAACAAAAAATGCCATTTTATTTTTAGAAGATATTGGAGAATATAAATACAATATTGACCGGATGATGATTCAACTAAAAAGAGCTGGCATGCTTACAAACCTTGCTGGGCTTGTTGTTGGAGGCTTTACACAAACTAAAGATTCGGACCCTGCGTTTGGTGCAAGCGTTTATGAAATCATACAGTCTGCCGTAGCGGAATACAGTTACCCCGTGTGTTACGATTTTCCGGTAAGCCATGACAAAGAAAACTACGCCATCAAGCATGGCGCTGATTATACTTTACAAGTAACGGCCAAAAAAGTAAGTGTACAAGAAGTGTAATTTATGATACAACTTCGTCTTCTTCGTGTTCGTCAAAACCATCATAATAAATGCGCTTCAAATTTAAATTAGCAACAGGTGCTACAATAAGCGGAAATTTTTCGATGGTTACATTGCTTGGATCGAGACCAAAACCACGCTCTTCTCCAAGGCTAATTTCTTTAAGCCAGAAATATAGTTTCATGATCATTCTTTGTACAATGGGAAGATCATTATCCCCGCTTAAATATTTTTCAAGTACAATGAATTGAAAATCGCCCACCACATTGTTTTTTTCTAGGCTTTCGTAACGGCTGGTAATATTCACTTCTTTATTGGTTACCAAATCCTCTACTACTTTTCTAAACATGAGGTTGATACGCTGCTCCATTCTAAATCCGAGTCTAAACTCAACCCTAATAATATCGTTGGGAATGATGTGTTCTACCGAGTATTCGCAAGTGTAGGGTTCATCAATAACGTCTACGTGTACAAACCAATAAATATCGGCGCGTTTAGGTTTTTTATTTAAAATAGAATAAATGATTTTATGCTCAATTTCTTTGTGGTTGTTGGCACTTGTCATGTACACCAGGTGCGTCGCATATTTAGGAATTGATTTGTCGTTACTGAGCTCCTGAATCATTGGAATATAATCCTCTAAATGCACAAACTCGACATAGCTATTTTTAATTTTTCTACTTCTAAACCATACATACATCACCGTAAATAGTGCGCCACCCACAATCAGTGTTACATAACCGCCATGCATGAATTTTTCAAGGTTGGCAATTAAAAATGAAGTTTCAATGAGTAAATAAACAACGAGGTATAAATAAATCCAAGCTGGTAGCGTTCGTTTGCTTACTAAAAAGTTAGCAAACAAAATAGACGTACTAATCATGCAAAGGGTGATGGCTAAACCATACGCAGCGCCCATGTTGGCAGATTTTTGAAAGTACAAGGTAATGCCTACGCATCCTACAAATAATAAAAGGCTAATGCCTGGAATGTACAGTTGACCTTTTTCTTCGGTTGGATAATTGATTTTCATTTTAGGCCATAAATTAAGGCGCATGGCTTCACTGATGAGTGTAAAGGATCCAGAAATTAATGCCTGGCTCGCAATAATGGCGGCGGCAGTGGCAATCATAATCCCTATTAGTTTAAACCACTGTGGCATGATACCAATAAAAGGATTAAAACCATCTGCCATAACAGCTGCCGGAATAATTTGACCCTTGTATTGTGCAAGTAACCAAGCGCCTTGGCCAAGATAATTTATGATCAAACATGTTTTTACAAAAATCCAAGAGATGCGAATATTGCCTTTACCGCAGTGTCCTAAATCGCTGTAGAGTGCTTCTGCTCCGGTGGTACATAAAAACACAGCGCCAAGTAGCCAAAATCCTTTTGGATAAGTGGCCAGTAGTTTAACGCCGTAATAGGGATTAAAGGCTTTTAAAATTGCTATGTCATCTATCAAGTGGGAAAGACCTAAAATGGCAATCATACCAAACCACACCATCATAATGGGGCCAAATAATTTTCCAATAGAAGCCGTACCAAATTGTTGTACAAAAAACAGTACACTAATTATGGCAATAACAATGGTTACAATGGTTTGCTGCGTAATGTCATGAAATGCAGGAATTTGTCTCAACCCTTCAATAGCCGAGGTAACGGTAATAGGGGGTGTGATAATACCATCGGCAAGAAGGGCTGCACCACCAATCATGGCGGGTATCACGAGCCATTTTTTACGTCTTCTAACAAGCGCGTACAAACTAAAAATACCACCCTCGCCTTTGTTGTCGGCTTTTAAGGTAAGTATCACATATTTAAAAGTGGTTTGGAGTGTTAATGTCCAAATAATACAAGATAGGGAACCAATAATCAGCAAATCGCTAATTTCTCTACCTGAAATAATTTCGTTTAAAACGTATAAAGGAGAGGTTCCAATGTCTCCGTAAATGATTCCTAGTGCAATGACAAGTCCTGCAGAAGTGACTTTGTTTAGATTCTTGCTCACGTATATGTTGTTTTTGCTGTACAAATGTATAGCAAAAAACAAGTTCGGGTTCTAAATAAATAGACATATGCCTAAGATTTATTTAACCTTTTGGTTTGCCATTTCTTGATAAAGGGGCTTAACTTTGAGGTCTAAGCTTTTTGCTATGAAAAAGTCATTTTTATTGCTTTTTTCGCTTGTTATGATGCTGCCTTTTGCCTTAAAAGCACAGCAAATTACCTTTTCCGAACCCGACAAAGACGATCCTCGTTCGTATAGTTTTGAGGTGCTCGGTAAAATAGGCGGTAAGATTTTAGTCTACAAGAACTATCGAGATGGACATACGATATCTGTGTTTGACAGTGAAATGAAACTATTGGGTAAGCAACAACTGAATATGCCTGACCGTCTTATGCAAACTGACTTTTTAGCGTATGCCAATCACTTTTACATGCTCTATCAGTTTCAAAGAAAAAGTACGGTGTATTGCATGGCGGTAAAAATGGATAGTGATGGTAATTTGTTATCGGAACCCATGCAACTAGATAGCACACTCGATGCTAACTCTATTGGCGCGAATAGATTGTACTCTTTGGTGGTGAGTGAAGACAAGAAAAAAATAATGATTTTTAAAATCAATAGCCAAAATGAAAAATCACATGTATTAACAACATGTTTGTTTGATCAAGATTTTGGCCTCATCAGAAAATCGCGTATCGAACTACCCATGCCCCAACGCAACGATTTTTTAGCAGAGTTTGCACTTGACAATGATGGAGATTTAATTTGTGTAAGAGCCAGTGGTACGGCGCAAAACGACAATATCAATAAGGTTTCACTGATTACTAAAAAAGCGAATTACGACGATGCGCATATTTCTGATTTAGCTGTTAAAGGCATTTATTTAGATGATATTCATATCAAAGTTGATAATTTAAACAAGCATTATTTAATCACTTCTTTTTTTGGTAAACAAAGACGCGGAAATATTGAAGGCATCTATTTTACTTTGTGGGATAAAAATTCAGACAAGGAATTATTAAATGCTTCTACATTTTTCTCGGATGAATTTAAAGAAGATGCAAAGGGTCAAAATGGAGCAAGGGCGGCTTTCAATGATTATTTTTTAAAAAATATTCTTGTAAGGCGCGATGGAGGATTTATGATGATTTCAGAATCTGTTTTTTCTTCATCTAGGGGAAGCACGCTTAATAGGTGGGATTATTTATATGGTTCACCTTTTTGGTCCCCTATGGATTATTATTCATGGAACAATCCCATGGGTGGTATGGGGTTCTCACCATGGGGACGCAACAATGCTTTTTTTGGCAACAACAACCAGGTCAGGTATTTCGCGGAAAATATTGCTGTCATTTCATTTGACGCAAAAGGTAATATGGAATGGAGTAACATGATTCGTAAAAATCAGTTCGACGATAATTCAGAAAATTTTATTGGATTTTCGATGTTAAATTCTGGGGATCAGCTCAATTTCATTTTTAACATGCAAGAAAAAAACCAAAACGTATTAACCAATCAGGCCATTACACCTGAGGGTAGAATTAATAGAAATCCCGGCTTTAAAAATGTAGATCGCGGTCATGAGTTTATGCCTAGGCTTGCAAAGCAAGTTGGACTCAGGCAAATTATTGTACCATGCATGTATAGAGGGTATACTTGTTTTGCTAAAATTGATTATTAGCTTACTTTTAGACCGAAACGTATTCCATGGTTTTTTTATTTAGAGACAGATCTGTTGTAAATATCTTACTTGTGCTCCTGTTGAGTGTGGGGGTGCATTTGCATCTGGGTGCAGATCAAATCACGCCAACAGTTGCAGCTGGCCAGCAAAATGGACTATTTTCCTACGTTCTTGCTCATTATATCTACAATTTACCCCTTGCCATCCAAGTCATACTATTTCATGCTTTATTAGTTACACAGGCGTTACGCCTCAATATGGTGATGCAGGATTTGCGCATGTTTTCTAGTGTTAACTATGTGCCAGCTATGACCTATATTTTGTTGTCAGGCCTTCTCATGAAATCCGATTTGATAACAGAAACACTGGTAAGTAATTCATTGACGCTTTGGATGTTTATTAAATTGAGCAGGCTGTATAATAATCCGGAGCCTAAAACGCTCTTATTTAATATTGGATTAATTGCAGGCATCTCCATTCTACTATTTCATCCATTGTCTATATTAATTGTGGTGGTGCTATTTGCATTAGCTGTGGTAAGGCCGTTTAGAATAGCTGAGTGGCTGGTATTGTTATTGGGTATTTTGCTTCCTTACTATTTTGTATTTGTGCTTTTATACTTGAATAATGCCTGGTCAACAGCTATCAACTATTTGCCCACTATTACATTTGGATCACCTCTTGTTGGCGCGGAAAATCTATACCTCATTAACCTTGGATTTATTGTATTTGCCTCACTTGTTGGGCTCTATCAATTACAATTACACGTGGGTAGGCTAGTGATACAAATTCGTAAAAACTGGGGGGTGATGATGGTGCTCCTTTTTATATTGATTATTAGCCCTTTTTTATTTAGCAGTTTAGGTCCCCAAGTGCTTCTGATGGGTCTAGTGCCCCTTTCTGCAACCATTTCCAACGGTTATAGTAACCCCAAAAGCCTTTTACTTCCTAATTTTCTGTTTTGGACCGCTTTGGGCCTGATAATTATCAACAACTGGCATTTGGTGAAAATTTAGCCTTTTGCTTATCTTTTTGAGGGTTACCTTTGTACTATTCAATCAGATAATTCTACATTTTATGAAGTTTGGCGTAGTCGTTTTTCCAGGATCTAATTGTGACAGAGATATGCAAGACGCTTTGGCCCAAGATTTGGGTAAAGAAGTGATTATGTTATGGCATAAAGACAAAGACCTAAGCATGTTTACCACCGATGATTGCATCGTACTTCCGGGTGGATTTTCTTATGGCGACTATTTAAGATGTGGAGCCATTGCTCGTTTTAGCCCCATGATGCAATCTGTTATTGATTTTGCAAACAGAGGGGGGAAAGTATTAGGTGTGTGCAATGGATTTCAAATATTATGCGAGAGTGGATTGCTTCCGGGTGTATTACTTCAAAATGCCAATCAGCAGTTTATTTGTAAAAATGTATTTATCACGAATCCCAAAACTGGGGCATTAAAAATACCTATTGCACATGGTGAAGGCCGTTATTTTGCAGACAATACAACACTCGATGCATTAGAAGCAAATGGGCAAGTTATTTTTACCTATTGTGACGAAAATGGAGCTGCTTCTAAGGGAAGCAACCCCAATGGTGCTACTAGAAATATTGCCGGTATTAGCAACGCAGCAAAAAATGTATTTGGTATGATGCCGCACCCAGAACGCGCGACATCAAGTATACTGGGTAACATCGATGGAAAAAAAGTTTTTGAATTACTTGGGTTAAATTAATTGTTATGAAAAAAATTGTTGCCCTACTGGCCGTTGTATGTATCGCGTTGAGCGCTGCTGCTCAAATTCAGGATCCTGTCGATTGGTCTTACTCGGTAAAAAAACTAAGCGCAGACACATACACGTTTTCCGCTACTGCAAACATAGAAGGGGATTGGCATATTTATTCGCAAACAACGGGTAAAGGTGGTCCGGTTCCTACTAAAATTAATTTTAAAAAAAATCCACTCATCACTGTTGTGGGTGCAACAAAAGAAGCAGGGAAAGTGAAGCAGGTATATGACGAACTATTTAAAACCAATGTGCGTTATATTGGCGAAACTGCTACCTATACGCAAACCATTAAAGTGAGAGCGGGCGTTAAAACGAATATTAGTGGAAGTGTCGAATATATGGTTTGTGATGATCGTCAGTGCTTGCCGCCTAGTAAAAAAACCTTTGATCTTAAGCTTCAATAATGACTAAGAAAATATTATTTATTGTTGCACTAGTTTTAGTGCAGTCATTTCAGTTTATAGCTGCACAGGACGTTAAGCAACCTGTGCAGTTTGTTTTTTCGGCTAATAAATTGTCTGACACCTCGGCTACTTTATTGGTGAAAGCGACAGCTTTAAATGGCGCGCGCATACTTACCGCTGTTAAAAAAAGTAATGACGACGTTTTTGTGTCGGCGCTACAATTAGATAGTTCTTTAAACACAGATGCTAAAATTAAGGAAGAAGGCGTAGCAGGTGCGGTGGCACTTCCTGGAAGTACTGATAAGGGAACCGCTTATGATAGCGTAACATATGTATACACCGTTTATTTTAAAGCGGGTACCGGCGCTATTAAAGGTTCATTTAATTGGCTGGGCGTAAAAGGCGAAGAATTTCCAAGTGGCGAAGAAAAAATAAATGTAACCATTGAAGCCGGTACGGTTGCTGCTCCTGTTACAGATGCGGCTCCTGCAACTGATACGGGTTCTATGTGGAGTATCTTTTTACTTTGTTTAGCAACGGGACTACTGGCTGTTATTACGCCTTGTGTATTTCCATTAATTCCAGTTACGGTTAGCTTTTTTTTAAAGCGAAGCAAAACAAGAATGGAAGGTTTAAAAAATGCAGTTTGGTATTCGTTATCGATTGTACTGATTTATACCATACCTACACTCATACTTACACTTATTTTTGGCGATAAAATTTTATACACGATTTCGACGCACCCTGTTTCTAATATTTTCTTTTTTGTGGTGTTTATTGTTTTTGCCATTTCCTTTTTTGGTGCTTTTGAATTGGCGCTTCCAAATAGTTGGGCCAATAAAGCCGATCAAAAAGCCGGTAAAGGTGGATTACTCGGTATCTTTTTTATGGCCTTAACACTAGTGATTGTTTCGTTTTCATGCACGGGCCCAATTGTTGGAACCCTGCTAGGACAAACCAGTATGCAAGGCGTAGGACTCGCACCCATTATAGGTATGATGGGTTTTGGGGTAGGTCTCGCTATTCCGTTTAGTTTGTTTGCATTTTTCCCATCGATGCTACAATCGTTACCAAAAAGTGGTGGTTGGTTAAATACCATCAAAGTTAGTTTTGGTTTTATTGAACTAGCGCTAGCACTTAAATTTTTATCCAATGTAGACCTCTCTTATCATTTAGGTATTTTAAATAGAGATGTGTTTTTAGTATTATGGATTGTAGTGTTTTTCTTACTGGGCGTTTACTTACTAGGCAAATTAAAATTTGCACACGATAGTGATTTACCATTTGTATCGGTGCCGCGTTTATTTTTTGCGATGGCTAGTTTTAGCTTTGCCGTGTACATGGTACCTGGATTATGGGGTGCGCCACTTAAAGCGCTTAGCGGATTTATTCCACCAGCTACCACCCAAGAATTTAATTTAAATGACCTTCAATATAAAATAGGAAACGCCGGGCCAGCGCATAGTGCAGCGGGAAATGAAGCGGCACCACCTAAAAAGTACACCAACAAACTACACGTACCTTTTGGGCTAACGGCTTATTTTGATTTGGAAGAAGGCATGGCCGCCGCTAAAATTTTAAAGAAGCCTGTTATGCTCGATTTTACGGGTCATACCTGTCCTAATTGTAGAAAAATGGAAGAGCAGGTATGGAAAGATCCAGCGGTATTATCGCGCATCAAAGAAAATTTTGTGCTCGTTAGTTTATATGTAGACGAATCGGAAGAACTGCCTGCACGCGAGCAGTACACCGATAAAAACGGTGTTAAAATTGTGACTGTTGGCGATAAAAACCTCGACTATGAAATCAAAACCTTTGGTTTTAATGCACAACCGCTCTATATGTTTTTGGATCTAAACGGTAAGCCTTTAAGTGATGTCAAATACGGCTACGACCCAAGTGTAGCAGGTTTTATCAAGCATTTAGATGCCGTAAAAGCAGCGTTTGATGCAGCGAATAAATAAAGTGAATAAATAAGGTGAACGGATAGTTTTCCGCGCGCTGTTCAAACAAACTTATAAAGTCATCTGATTCTCTGTCATCATTTTGCGCAGGTTAATGAGCCCGTAACGCATACGGCCCAGTGCCGTATTGATGCTGCAGTTGGTAATTTCAGCAATTTCTTTAAAGCTTAAATTGGCATAGTGTCTGAGCACTATAATTTCTCTTTGTTCTTCTGGAAGTAGATCAAGCATACGGCGCACTTTGTCGTGACTTTCTCCACGCATTAGTTTTTGGTCCGGTGCTTCTTGTGACACATTGATCACTTCAAAAATATCTTGATCGTCAGAAGTTTTAATGGCAGGGGTACGCTTAACCTTTCTAAAATAATCGACACATAGGTTGTGTGCGATTCGAAGCGCCCAAGGTAAAAACTTACCTTCTTCTGTGTAACGCTTGTTTTTTAGGGTATCAATAATTTTGATAAACACGTCTTGAAACAGGTCTTCGGCTAAATAGGTGTCTTTTACAAAAAATAAAATAGAAGAATAAATACGGTCTTTGTAGCGCGTTACGAGCACGTCAAATGCTTCTGTATCACCGGCTTGAAAGGAACGTATCAAATCTAAATCTGCAACCTGCTCGAGTGTTTTCATAGTCTATTTTTCTTCTCGGGGTTCAAATTAGCCATCTTTTATGCTGATTGCTCGCTTGTGGATACATTGCAAAAGAGGGGTTTGGTTATTCACATCGAATAAATCCTAAAAAAATTGTGTGAGGCCCAAAAAATTCTGGGTTTATTTGAGTCCCAACTAAACCTATGCTGCGATAATCTGTTTACATTGTGTACGTATATATGGCAGCAAAAAAACAAGTAGAAAAAGCGGTGGCAAAGAGCCAAAAAGTCGATCAGGTAAAAAGTCAGGCAAAGAGCCAAAAAGTGGATCAGGCAAAGGGCACAGATGCTATTGAAATAGTGGGTGCGCGCGTGCACAATTTAAAAAATGTAAGCGTGGCATTTCCGCGCGGTAAATTCATTGTGGTGACGGGCGTTTCAGGAAGCGGTAAGTCGTCATTAACCATTGATACTTTATTTGCCGAAGGGCAGCGCCGCTACGCCGAAAGTTTAAGCGCTTATGCCAGACAATTTATGGCCCGTATGGAAAAGCCAGACGTGGACATGATAAAGGGCCTTTGTCCGGCCATTGCGGTAGAGCAAAAAGTAATTACCCGCACACCCCGCAGTACGGTGGGCTCCATGACAGAAATTTATGATTACCTCCGCCTTTTATTTGCAAGGGCTGGTAAAACCATTTCTCCTGTTAGCGGCAAAGAAGTAAAAAAAGATGAAGTATCGGATGTGGTAGCAGCTATTTGCGCCCTTCCAAAAAATAGTAAAGTAGTGATTGGCGTTGCCTTAAAGCAACATAAAAACAGGGCCGTACTTGAAGAGTTGGGTATTTTATTACAAAAAGGATTTACCAGAATATATGTAGCAGCAGCTCCCGAGCCACTTATGCGCATAGAAGAGCTGATGGAACAAACGCCTGCTGCATTAAAAAAAATATTGCCACTCGCTAAATCTACATCTGCTACCGAAACGATCCCGCAAACCTGGGTACTCATAGACCGTGTTGTGGTAAAAGACTTTGACGAAGATGATATGCACCGTCTTTCTGATTCGGTGCAAACTGCTTTTTACGAAGGGGAGGGAGAAGTATACATAGAGGTGGACGCAAAAAAAGTGCATCATTTTAGCAGCCGTTTTGAACTAGACGGTATTGTGTTTGAAGAGCCCGTGCCTAATTTATTTTCTTTTAATAATCCATTTGGCGCCTGCCCTACATGTGAAGGTTTTAGTCAGGTATTAGGGGTAGACGCGGAACTAGTTATTCCGGATACAAGATTAAGTTTATTTGAAGGTGCGGTAGCTCCTTGGAAGGGTGAAAAATTGAGTTGGTGGAAAGATCAATTTATTAAAGGGGCTTCAAAATTCGATTTTCCTATTCATAAGCCCATTGCACAGTTAACCAAAGCGCAGTATCAGCAACTATGGGATGGCGTTGGCAAAGTGTATGGCATCCATGATTTTTTCAAAGAGGTAGAACAAAATTTATACAAAGTTCAGTACCGTGTTTTATTAAGCAGGTATCGTGGCCGTACTACTTGCACTGATTGTGATGGATACCGTTTACGCAAAGAAGCGCTGTACATAAAAGTAGGCGGTAAACATATTGGTGAACTTTGTAAAATGCCGGTTAGGGATTTGAAAACTTGGTTTGATGCGCTCGTATTATCGGAGCATGATAACAGCGTTGCTAAACGTATTTTAATTGAAATCCATCAGCGCCTACAAACCTTACTAGACGTGGGCCTTGGCTATTTAACACTAGACAGGCTTGCTAACTCTTTGAGTGGTGGCGAAAGTCAGCGCATACAATTAACAAGAAATTTAGGAAGTAATTTAACCAACTCCTTGTACATTCTCGACGAGCCTTCTATTGGTCTACATTCCCGCGATACGGAGCGTTTAATTGGCGTATTACAATCGTTACGCGATTTAGGTAACACAGTGGTTGTGGTGGAACACGATGAAATGATTATGCGTAAGGCAGATCATATTATTGATATGGGTCCGTTTGCTTCACACCTTGGTGGTGAAGTAGTAGCGGTAGGTAATTACAACGAGCTTATTAAAAATCCAGATAGTTTAACGGGTAAATATTTATCAGGGACACTCGCTATCGAAGCGCCTAAAACATTAAGAAAGAGTACCCGTTTTATTGGCGTAGAAGGTGCTAGGCAAAACAACCTACAAAATATTACCGTAAAATTTCCGCTACAAACACTTTGTGTGATTAGTGGCGTGAGTGGTAGTGGTAAAACAACGCTGGTGAAGCAAATTTTATATCCAGCACTTCAAAAATACAAGGGTGAACCCGCCGATAAAGTGGGCCTTCATACTAAACTCATTGGCGATATCGATTCTATTTCACAAATAGAACTCATCGATCAAAACCCCATTGGAAAATCTTCTCGTAGTAACCCGGTTACCTACATCAAAGCGTATGATGGCATTAGGGATTTATATTCTAAACAGCCGCTTTCAAAAATGCGCGGTTTTATGCCCAAGCATTTTTCTTTTAACGTAGATGGCGGACGCTGCGACACCTGTAAAGGAGAAGGCGAACAAGTAGTAGAGATGCAGTTTTTAGCGGACGTGCACCTCACTTGTGAATCGTGTGGAGGGAAAAGATTTAAAGAAGAAGTATTAGAAGTAAATTATAAAGACAAAAATATTTTTGATGTACTCGAACTTTCAGTCGATCAAGCACTCGATTTTTTTGTAGAAGATAAAAATATTTACAACGCCATACTGCCACTACAATCGGTGGGGTTAGGTTATATTAAATTAGGTCAAAGTAGTGACACCCTTAGTGGTGGAGAAGCACAGCGTGTAAAGCTTGCCAGCTTTTTAGGCAAGGGTAAGGGGCATGGTCAAATGCTATTTATTTTTGATGAACCTACTACCGGCCTTCACTTTCATGACATCAAAAAATTACTCAATTCATTTTCGGCACTTATTGATCAGGGACATTCACTCATTGTTATTGAGCACAACACGGACGTTATCAAATCGGCAGATTGGCTCATAGATATGGGACCTGAAGCTGGTGATGGTGGCGGAACCGTTGTGTATGAAGGCGTGCCGCTAGGCATTAAAAAATCCGCCGCTTCTCATACCGCAAAATATTTGTAAGTACTTGTAAGTGCTATTAATACGCGAAATCAGATGCGAGCCCGCTATGTTTTACCTTAAACGGTCCAGGCTTTTGAGTAACTTTTGATCTTTGTACATACCTATAATAGACAGTATAAAAAACACAGGTACTAGAAAACTTAATATCGAATACAGCGATAGCCCACCCGTTTTAAAGTTTCGCATGTATAGGAAATAATGCATCAGATTTACAAGACCTAATAAAACACCTACCACACTTATTTTAATTTGCAGACTTCTATTGCTGTACAAAAAAATATTAATCAGCGCAACAAGACCAGTAGCAATCACTAATACGAGTAACATAAAATGATCGTAAGGTGTGATGGTGATAGTTGGGCCTGGTACTTCTAGGCTACCAAAATAAAAAGGAAGCTTAACAGAAGCAAAGGCGCAAATGCTTGCTAACAGTAACCATAGGGTTTGAATACGTTGTATCATAGCTCAGGGTATAAAACAAATTGAGACATAAACTCGTTTACCTCACCTTTTAATTTTTCTAGAAGCGCTGCATCATCCGGGTTCATCAGCGCTTTGTCAATTGCATTTACAACAAAAGCCATATCTGATTCTACCATGCCTCTTGTAGTAACAGCTGCAACACCAAATCTGATCCCTGAGGTAACAAAGGCAGACTTGTCATCGTAAGGTACCATATTTTTATTGGCTGTAATGTCTGCGTGTCCTAAAACTTGCTCTGCTTTTTTACCGCTGATATTTTTGTTGCGTAAATCAATTAGCATTAAGTGGTTGTCTGTACCGCCACTAATAATTTCATAGCCTTTATCTGTAAAGTTTTTAGCCATGGCTTGCGCATTTTTTTGCACTTGCTGTTGGTATACTAAAAACTCATCGGTTAAAATTTCACCAAACGCAATAGCTTTTGCTGCAATCACGTGCTCGAGTGGCCCGCCTTGTGTGCCCGGAAACACAGCCATATCAATCACATTAGACCAAAGTCGTAAATTTCCTTTTATATCTTTTAAGCCGAGTGTGTTTTCACCATCTTTTGCCATCATAATTACACCACCACGAGGGCCACGTAATGTTTTGTGGGTGGTAGAGGTAACAAAATGACAATGTTCAAATGGAGAAGACAATAAACCTTTTGCAATTAATCCAGCAGGATGTGCAATGTCAGCAAGTACAAAAGCGCCCACTTCGTCGGCTACTTTTCTAATACGTGCATAATCCCAATCTCTACTGTATGCACTAGCACCACAAATAATTAATTTTGGTTTTGCAGCACGAGCTTGTGCCTCTAACATTTCATAATCAATAAGGCCTGTTTCTTTTACAACACCATAAAAATGCGGTTTGTAAATTTTACCAGAAAAGTTAACGCCCGATCCGTGCGTTAAGTGACCACCCATGCTAAGGTCTAAACCTAAAATAGCATCGCCAGGTTGTAAAATGGCAAGCATAAGTGCCGCGTTGGCTTGTGCACCACTATGTGGCTGAACGTTTGCGTATTCGAGATTAAATATTTGCTTTAAACGATCAATGGCTAACTGCTCTGTTTGATCTACAATTTCACAACCACCATAATACCTGCGTCCTGGATACCCTTCGGCATATTTATTGGTCATCACACCGCCCATCGCCTGCATAATTTGAAGGCTCGTAAAGTTTTCAGAAGCAATGAGTTCGATGCCTCTACGTTGGCGTGCTAATTCTTGGTTGATGATGTCAAAAACAAGGGTATCTCTTTGCATGGTTGCTATTTTTTTGCTTGGGCACAAAGATAAGTTACAGCCTTCATTATGGAGGTTCAAATTGAGGTGTGAAGCCTCAAACTATTCACAATTGTTGTTATGATGCCTAATTTTACTATTTTCGAACCCCTAATCAATGTGGGTAAATCTTTTCAAATCCCCCCAAGTTATGAAAGCTGTAATCCCTGTCGCTGGCGCTGGAACAAAATTGAGGCCCCTTACGTATACCCAACCCAAGGCGCTGATACCTATTGCGGGTAAAACCATTTTGTCACATATTGTAGATCAATTGAGTGAGGCAGGTATTACCGAGTTTATTTTTATTGTGGGTTATTTAGGCGAAAAAATTCAGGATTACGTTAAACAAACCTACCCAAATCTAACCACGCATTTTGTGTACCAAAACGAAAGACAGGGCACGGGTCATGCGGTAGAGTTAACCAAACAACTCATTGGAGACGAGCCCATTTTTGTGGCCCTTGGCGATACCATTTGTGAATTTGATGTAAAAGAAATTATAGAAAGCCCCGTTAGTATGATTGGGGTTCGAAAAGTAGACGACCCGCGTAATTTTGGGGTAGCTACCATTGACGACAATGGAATTATTGAACAGTTGGTAGAAAAGCCTGCTATTCCTAAAAGTAATATGGCGCTTGTTGGACTTTATAAGATCAATGAAACAGCTATTTTATTTGAATGCCTTCATCAACTATTTGTAGAAAATATTACAACCAGGGGTGAATACAATTTAACGGATGCGCTTGCTTGTATGATACAAAAAGGCACTCATTTTAAGTCTTTTAAAGTAGCCAATTGGTTTGACTGTGGTAAAAAAGAATCGATACTTGAAACCAATGCCACGCTCTTAAAAAAGATGGGTGGTCATGTTCCAGATAATCATGGTTACACCGATACGATTATCATTAATCCGGTAAGTATTGCAGAGGGTTGTACCATTACAAATGCCATTGTTGGCCCCAATGTAACCATTGGCCCTAACACCACTATTACACAATCCATTATTAGAGATAGTATTATTGGTAGTTATACCAACCTTCACGAAGTAGTACTTGATAATTCCTTAATAGGAAGTGACGCGAGTGTTAAAGGCCTTTCGCGCAGTTTAAATATTGGCGACAATACCGAAATCGATTTTGGATAAATACATTTCGAATCAATCCTACGCAACTTTTACTTCTGTAAATAAAAAGAGTTGGCCTGACTGGTGCAGGTTACCACAAGTTCATTGATGCATACATGATCTGGTAGGGTCGTTACATAGTAGGCAACATTTGCTATATCAACAGCTTCTAGCGCTTTGTATCCTTCGTAAACGGCCAATGCTTTGGCTTCGTCTCCTTTAAATCTTGTATTGCTAAAATTGGTTTCTGCTGCACCCGGATGAATGGCTGTTACTTTAATATGCTGGGGCAATAAATCGATACGCATTGATTTTGAAATAGCAGCAACGGCGTGCTTGCTGGCGCAGTATACATTTCCTTCTTTGTATACTTCTACACCTGCGGTAGAACCAATATTAATGATATGTCCTTTTTTATTATTGATCATGAGTGGGAGCACCGCTTTACTTACATACAGTAAACCTTTTACGTTGGTGTCAATCATGGTTTCCCAGTCGTCTAGGTTGGCGTCCTGAAAAGCGTCGCGACCAAGTGCAAGTCCGGCGTTATTGATGAGCACGTCAATGCTAGAAAAATCAGTTGGGATTGTTTTGATGGCTGCAAAAACAGCTTCTTTATTTTGTACGTCAAAGCAGAGGGTATGTACCACTGCATTGTGTTTTGCTACAAGGGTTTCTTGTAACGCCGATAATAATTTTTCTTTTCTGCCGGTAATAATTAATTTGTTACCTGCCGCTGCAAAAACATGGGCCATGGCTTCTCCAAAACCAGAAGTGGCACCAGTAATTAAAATTGTTTTACTCATAATTATTTTTATCTAATGATCACACTTGTTCCTTTGGAATATACTTTTTTATCTGCGTAATCGATACCTACTGCTTCATATACGTAGGCGCCGCTTGGTTGCAATTCACTTTTATACGTGCCATCCCATCCCTCACCCAAACGGTTGGTGCTATAAATAAGTTGCCCCCATCTATTAAAAACATTAAAGTGAATCAATTGTTTGATGCCTTTTGTAATAGGTCTTAAAATATCATTTTTACCATCTTTATTGGGTGTAAATCCAGAGGGCACCCATATATTGGAAATGCCATTAAAAATAGTAACCGTAACATTGTCTTCGGCGTAGCAACCTGCCTGCGTAAATACCCTTACCGTGTACACTACCGAGTCGGTACCTGCTGCACCTGTAAATACCGGATTGGCAATGAGTGGGTTATTTAAAAAGGTAGAAGGATTCCATGCATAACTGAGTCCACCACTGGCGCCAAGCTGCATGGGTTTACCAATCACGGCAATGGTGTCGTTCCCTGCGTTTGGTATAATGCGTGGCACAACTGTTACACGAATAGTATCGGTAACAATTTTTGGACAACCCAGTGTATCTGTTACAGCAATCACATAAGCAGTAGAACCAATGGGTCTGGCCACTGGGCGTAGGGTGTTAAAGCCGGTTAAACTACTAGTGGGGCTCCAAGTAAATTTACTAGCACGTATAGAGGCTTGTAACGGGAGTGTGGAGCCAAAACAAATAGTAGTATCTAGTGTTGCAGTTACCGATGGTGTGGCTACCACTTTAATAAGTATGGAATCTTTATCTTGACACTTACCCAAATTGGCTGTTACAAAATACTGGGTATTGGTTAATGGCTTAACAATTGGATTTTTAAGCGGGTCTACTGCATCGCCACCGGAGCTACGCCATATATAAGATAGCGCAAAAGAAGTAGGTGCTAATGCAAAACTATCGCCTCTGCAAATGGTACTATCTGTTTTTAAATCTACTTTAATAAATTGAAGGACATTCACCATCACACTATCTGTAGAAGTACATCCGTTATCCATTACTGTTACATAATATTTAGTGCTGTCGTTTGGATACACGGTGGGGTTGGCGGTATTCGCGCCAATAATTCTTAATTTATTGACAATGTTATTGGGCACCCAACTAATGGAGGTTGTATTACTAATGACTGCTTTTAAGGGAAGGGTATCGTTACTACAAATAAGCGTGTCTTTAAAGGGAAGATTGATTTGTGGTTTATCTAAAATATCAATTTGTTTGGTGAGGGTATCTATGCAACCTTTGTTATTGGTTGAAATAAGTGTGACGGTTGCTTTTTGTGCACCACTGTATTTCCAAACCGTATCTTTTGTGTTGGCGCTGTCAGCAGTGCTACCTGCATCGCCAAAACTCCAACGCCAACTATTAACAATACCATATTTGCTGCTGGTTAAATCTTTGAATGCATAATTATTGAGCACGCAGGTTCCAGTAACAGAAAAATCTGTTTTAAAAGTGGGGTAAACTTTTACAATCGATGTTGTAGAATCTTGACAACCACCGGTGCTTGTTACTACAAGTTTTAAAACATAAGTACCCGTGTCTGTGTAGGTGTGGGTTGGTGTTGGGGAAGGGCTACTCTTGCCATCCCCAAAATTCCATAAGTAGCTAGCAACACTAGGACTTGTAGATTCATTTTCAAATTGAAGTGTAAAACCATCACATGAAACATACTGTGGTTTTAATTCGGCGGCGGTGATAGAACAGTTTTCTACTTTTACTTGAAATTCTTTTTGGTGCTCACTAATTTTTATACCATTTCGGTATTCTTCTACTTTTACTGCTAGTAAATAAATGCCCGTAATTGCTGGCGCCCTGCCGGAAACCATTCCTGTTTTTGCATTGATTTGTGTGGAGGTGTTTCCAAAAGGTCTATCAAAACTAAATCCACCAAAATAAGATACGGTGGTATAAGGTGGTGTGTCGGATTGCAGGGGCAATTGATTGGGTGGAGGCCCTGCGCCAATATAGCCGGGTGCAAATGAATATACCAGTGAGTCTTTGTCTGGATCTACTGCACTAAAATCAAGTTGCAGCGGGGATGATACACAAACTAAGATGGTGTCTTTTTTTAAAAATGTAGCACTTGAATTGTCGGGCGCAAATGGGTTGGTATCACTACCCGGAATTTTTACCCAGTAGCTGATTCCGACACTATTTGAATTCATGTTTAAAACGCCGCTTACCCTGCAACACTGTGAATGACTTGCAAAATACCCGCTTGCATTTGGGTCTAAATCTACGACCACTTCATACGCAGAAACGGCAAACTCTACACGCGGAAAACTAGACAAGCACTTGTCGTATGTGCCCAGTTTCATGAATTCATAATTTTTTCTGGAGAGTACATAGTTGCCAACTAATGCATTATTATCACCTCTATAAATAGAAATATTATAGTTGCTAGATAAGGATGCTACGGTTGGTCCAGTAACGGTGGTGTCTTTGTATAATAAAAGGGTGATGGCGTATCTTAATTTATTTCCATCGGTGGGAGATTTACCTAAATAGGTATAATACATTTCGCCCCCCGAAATATGTGATGCATGCGCCGTGGTGACAAAAGCGCTAACAATTAATATTAAAAACCATTTTTTCATGCATTCACTTTATCCAAAAAATCTAGGACAGCATTATTAAAAAGAGTAGGGTGCTCTAGCATACCCATATGTCCACAATTTTCTAGTATATAAAGATAGGCGGTATTGGGCATTTTTGTTTGTGGTAATGTGTCTTCTAGTGCCACTGCAATGTCTTGATCGCCTAGTACAAACAGCACCGGTACATTGGTGGACGTTAAAACATCTGTTAAATTTTGGCGGGCCATCATGGCATGGTAGTAGGCTATTAATGCTTCGTTCGAAAATAGAGGCAGTGCTTGTATAAAATCTGCAACAATACCTGGGTTTTTTTCTTTTGTATGGGGGCCAAATAAATTAGGTACGGTGGTTTCTAAAAAAGTAGTTGCGCCCATTTTTTCTATAAAAGAAATGCCCCGTAATCTATTTTCAATTTTTAGGGGTGTGTCGGGTAAGGCGGTGGAATGTAATAATCCAAATGCTTTTAAATGCTTTGGATATTTATTAGCGAGTGCCATAGTGGTGTATCCGCCCATACTATGTCCGAGTACGGTAGCATTATTTATTTTTTCATGATCTATTAAAGCTGCGATACTATCTGCTAGATACTCGATCGAAAAATTTGAAGGAAATGTATTTGATTGAATGCTAGACATGCCCGTGCCGGGTAAATCTGGCGTGTATACGGTGTAGTTTTTTTCGAGTGCGGTAACCGTGCTATTAAATATGCGGTGGTCTTCGCCAAAACCATGCAGTAAAATTACAGCGGGCCCGGTCCCCGTTTTTTGGTAACCCATTTGCCTGTTGTCAAATTCAAAAAAATAGGTAGCCATGTTTATGTATTGAAAGAATTACTTGAAACGCTTGTACAAACCTTGTAATAGTAATAGCACTGCAAAAAACGAAAAAATCTGATAGAGCCAGTCGCCATATTTTGCATAAAAAGTAAGGGTAGATTTTGGTGGTATAGGGTATTTAATAACCGCCCTTTCGTTCCACCCTTTTTGCGCTACGATATTGCCGAGTGGATCAATAACTGCTGAAATGCCCGTATTGGCACTTCTAGCCACCCAGGTTCTTGTTTCGATAGCTCTGAGTGCAGCATATTGCAAATGTTGTTTGTGGCCGCTGGTGTTGCCCCACCATCCATCATTGGTGACAATGGCAAGGAGGTTAGCACTTTTTTGTTTGTAGGTGCCTACATAGGCGCCGTAAATACTTTCGTAACAAATAATGGGTGCACTCATATACTGGCAACCATTGTTTGTAAACACTGCTGCTTCTTCCGATTTTCCGTATCCACCCGTGGAACCCCCAAACTGCTCCAAAATAGGTCCTAAGAAATTTAAAAAACTGGGTAAGGTTTCTACACCCGGCACCAATTTACTTTTATTGTAAAAAGCAAGTGGTGTTCCGTTGTTGATGTATACGGCTGCGTTAAAAGCGTCGTAAAAAAAACTTCCATCGCTTGATTTTTTTGCGGTGGGTGTTTCTTTGGTGGCGCCGTATTTTTTATAGGTTTCGATACCTGATAAAATAGAAAGCTTGGGATGTCTTTTGCTTAATTCAAATATGGGTTGATAGTAAGGGTTGGTGGTGATATTGTCTTGCCAGTCTGCAACGCTCATGGCTGTTTCAGGCCATAGTACCAGTGTGGTACTACTATCTATATTCGATTCGGTGGTTGTTACTAGTGCTGCAATTTGTGAGGACGCACTTGATAGTTCAAACTTTTGATAGGGGTCTATATTGGGTTGTACAATCAGCACGTTTTGTGCAGATTTAGGGCTACTTGCATCTGCGCTACTTAGTGTTTTTTGATAGCTGAGTATGAGGTTTGAGCAAACAACGGGAACAATAAAGCAAGCCACCATTTGAACAATATTTTTTTTGATGGGCTGCTTTGCTTTTTTAGCGACTACTAGTTTGTGCACCAAAATATTCATGAGTAATATCCAAAAACTTCCACCTGCTACGCCGGTATATTCGTACCACTGAATTACGCTGGTGTGCATGGCAAAACCATTGCCGAGTGTGAGCCATGGCCAACTAATTTGCCAGTTTAAATGGATGTACTCGAAAGTGAGCCAGGCGGCAATGAGGGTAAAGTAACCGATGTTTTTATTTTTTTGCGACGCCGAAAAATAAAATAGCCAAGGTACGCACATGAGTAAGCTGTTGGCAATGATGGCCGCTACGCTGCCCACATCGGTGGAGTTCCACATCCAATAGGTGGTGCCAATGTTCCAAATAAGTACGGATAAAAACGTGTAGCCAAAAAAAGTTAGTTTTTTTGTGACGTTGTTTGCGATAATGAGTAGGGGTACCCATGCCACAAATAAAAGGAGTGCCAACCAAAAAACAGGCCATGCTACAACGAGTAACAGGCCTGTTAAAATGCTATAACCTAGTAGGGTTGATTTTTTCAAATCGTATAATTATTTACGGCTATAATTAGGTGCTTCTTTTGTAATATCAATATCGTGTGCATGACTTTCTTTCATACCCGCGTTGGTAATTTTTACAAAAGTAGCTTGTTGTAATGCTTTAATATTTTTAGCACCGCAGTAGCCCATACCTGATCTTAATCCACCCACGTACTGGTAAATAATTTCAGATAAATTTCCTTTATAGGCTACGCGTCCTTCAATACCTTCTGGTACATATTTTTTTATATCTGCTTCTACGTCTTGGAAATAGCGGTCGCCACTTCCCTGACTCATGGCGCCTAAGCTTCCCATACCACGGTATTCTTTAAACTTACGACCTTCATAAATAATCGTGTCGCCGGGGCTTTCTTCGGTACCTGCAAAAACAGATCCCATCATAACTACGTTGGCGCCAGCAGCAAGTGCTTTTACCATATCGCCGGTGTATCTAATGCCGCCATCTGCAATAACCGGGATCCCCTTAGATTTTAAAGCCATACTTGCTTCCATGATGGCTGTAAGCTGCGGTACACCTGCGCCTGCTACAATACGCGTGGTGCAAATAGAGCCTGGTCCAATCCCTACTTTAACGCAGTCGGCGCCGGCTGCGGCAAGCGCAAGGGCGCCTTCTGCCGTACCCACATTACCTGCTATAATTTGAAGTCCTTTAAAATTTTTGCGCAGTGCTTTTAGTGCTTCGATTACACCTTTGCTATGTCCGTGCGCGCTATCGAGTGTTACCACGTCTACGCCAACGTATTGAAGTGCTGCGGCTCTATCCATTAAATCGGAAGTGATGCCTAGTGCAGCGCCTACTAGTAAACGGCCAATACCATCTTTTACGGCGTTTGGAAAATTGCGTAGTTGTAAAATATCGCGGTAGGTGATAAGACCAATGAGTTTACCTTGTTTGTTGACAACTGGTAATTTTTCGATCTTATGTTTACGTAAAATAATTTCTGCTTTTTTGAGGTCGGTACCTTCTGGTGCAATCACTAAATTTTCTTTAGTCATTACTTCTTTGACTTTACGTTTTTTATCTGTTTCAAAACGAAGGTCTCTATTGGTTAAAATGCCTACTAATTTTTGGCCAGCATCTACAATAGGGATACCGCCAATTTTATTGTCGCGCATGAGTTTAAGTGCGTCTCCAATGGTGGCGTCCACTAAAAGGGTAACGGGGTCAACAATCATACCGCTTTCACTTCTTTTTACACGTCTTACTTGCTCGGCTTGTTTGTCGATGCTCATGTTTTTGTGTAAAATGCCAATGCCGCCTTCGCGCGCTAGTGCAATAGCGAGGTTGGCTTCTGTAACCGTATCCATTGCAGCGGATAACATAGGTACATTGAGCGTTATAGACTTTGTAAGTTGAGAACGGATATCAGTGTCTCTGGGTAAAATTTCGGAGTAGGCTGGCATGAGTAAAACGTCGTCGAACGTTAGCCCTTCTCCAAATAATCTAGCACTTGTTGCCTTATTGGCGGTCTTTGTATTTCTTGTTGCCATGTGCAAAGATAATAGGAACCGCATATTTCCGCCAAAAAAATGATTTAGCCTAGTAGTCGTAGGTAGGTTTTGCCCGGAAGGGCACCAATGAGGCCATAGAGCTCCAAATTAAGCAGGCTACCCGCTAATACCGCGTTTGGGAGCATGCTTTTAAGGTAAATTTCATCGATAGCAACGGGTATTTGATGATCAAGTAGGGTTAGAATTGTTTTTTCTGCATCTGTTAAGTTTTGCTGCACTTTTGGGGCCATTGGTTTGGTGGGGATGGGCGCCCAGCCCAGTGCTTCAATAAAAGTGGCTACGGAATCTAAGACGGCGGCTTTGTGCGTTTGGATGAGCTGCAAACAACCACTACTTTTTTTATCGGTAATTTTTCCGGGACATGCAAATACTTGTCTGTCGTAATCGAATGCAAGGTTTGCGGTAATCATGCTGCCGCCTTTTGTTTCTGTTTCGATTACAATGGTAGCGTCCGATAAACCTGCTACAATGCGGTTGCGTTTTGGAAAATTAAATTTTTCGATGCGCGCTGTTGAGGAGAGTTCGGTTAATAGGCCACCACTTGCAATCATATCATTTGCAATATGCTGGTGCGCTGCCGGATAAATGGTGGCGAGTGAATGTGCGAGTACGCCAATGGTTTGCAAGTTACAATCGAGCGCCGTTTGATGCGCCGTAACATCGATGCCATAGGCGAGTCCACTAATAATAAGTGGATTGTAGGGCGCTAGTTGCTCTATTATTAATGCGGTGAGCCATTTGCCATAATGCGTGGGCAGCCTCGTGCCAACAATACTAATGATGCGGGCTTGATTGATGGGTGCCGATCCTTTATAATACAGTATGGTAGGGGCATCGGAGCAGGCAGCTAATTTTTTTGGGTAGGCCGCATCATTGATAAATAAAGGTGTGATTTGTTTTTGTTGTACAAATAACACTTCCGTGTCGGCGTTTGTAAAATCATTAAAGCGTATAATTTTTTCGGCTCTATAATTACCAAAATATTCGATGTCGAGTAAATCTTTTTTAGAAGCGTTAAATACAGCACTAGCGCTTCCAAAATGTTCCAACAAATGTTTGGCAAGGCTAGGCCCTATAGAATCTATTTGTGTAAGTGCAATTTGATAACGGAGTTCGGTGTCTGAAATATGTGTATCCATGATCATGCAAGCTCACGCAAATGAGTCAAACAACAACAGGTAGAAGTACTAGAAAATATGCGCAAGGTGCTCAACAAAAAAGCAACAAAAAAACGCGCAACAGCAGCAAAAAAACGCGCAATAGCAACTCAACGCGCGCAATAGCAACTCAACACGCGCAATAACGCATCCACAAACTACAAACGCGTAATGGTAAAACTCGTGCGTCTATTCAGTGCACGACCCGCAGCTGTTTCGTTGGTGGCAATAGGATTATCACTTCCAAACCCTTTGTAGGTAAGCCTTTCCGTAGCAATGCCTTTACCCGACACATAGTTTACAATGGATTTAGCTCTGTTTGTAGAGAGTATTAAATTATCGGCGTCCTTACCAATGTTATCTGTGTAACCGCTAATTAAAATGTGCATGCTAGGGTTCTCTTCTAATATTTGTACCAGCTTATTTAATTCTGGTAAAGAGGCTGGTAAAAGCGCATAACTATTGTTGTCAAATAACACTTGTGTAAATACAAAACTAGACGCAAGCTTAATAGGTTCTAGGGCAATGTTTTTTACGTACGTGCTATCAGGTGCTGCATTAGATAAACCATACGCACTTGAATAAAATAAATAGCCTTTTCTGTTAACGGTAAACGTATAATCTTTTCCTTCTGGGAGTGTAATAAAATAATTACCTAGTTCGTCGGTTTGTACTTTATTAATAAGTGTGCCACTTGCGTTATCTGTTAATTCTACATTAGCAGGAAGCCCTTTTTGAGTCTTTACATCTGTAACAACGCCTTTTACATATATGGTTTTAAAGGGTCTTGCATGTGCGGGCAGTGTAAAAGAATAAATATCAAGCCCTCCTCTGCTATCTTCTCTATCGCTTGCGTAGTAAGCGGTGTAGCCGTCTGCGGCAACGGCTAAACTACCTTCATTTTGGATGGTATTAATTGGGTAGCCCATATTTTCTGGTGAACCCCATTTACCATTTGATAATTTTTTTAACACAAATAAATCTGATCCGCCATAACCAGGTAAGCCGTCCGAAGTAAAATAAAGTGTTTGATTATCGGCGTGAATAAAAGGCGCCATTTCATCGCCAGCGGTGTTAATGGTTGGGCCCATATTAACGGCTTCGGTCCAGCGGCCATTGGGCTTTACATAACTCACGTATAAATCAGCGCCACCGTATCCGCCGGGTCTTGTGCTACTAAAATACAATGCGCGTTTGTCGGGGCTAATAGCTGGGGAACTTTCCCAAAAATCAGTGTTAATAGAGTCACCTAAATTTTCCTCTATGCTCCAGCCTGTTGGCGTATACACCGATTTGTAAATATCAAAATCACCAATTCCAGCGCCCGCAATATCAGCTGCAAAAAATAACCAATCACCATCCTGTGACACTGTAATTGCTCCTTTGCGTGGCTCCAAATTAATATCACCGTCTAGTGGTGCTGCTTTATTAAAACTGTCTTTGTGTGGGATCGTACTTAACATAAAATCTTCTCTGGCATTTCCTGTGCGTCTTGTAAACACAAGGGCGTCATCGGTAACGGTTACAGAAGGATAATATTCGGAACTCGAAGAGTTAACACTATCGCCTAAATTTTTGGGTGTAAAAACATATTGTGCGTTTTTATTTTTTTGCGCAGTGCTGAGTGCAAATTCATACGTTTTTTTTCGGTACTGCGCTGCCTTTAAACTTCTGCCACTCAAATCAGAAAGCTTTAAAAAATTATTGATAGCATCAAGTGCTTTATCAAACTGTCCAAGGCCCGCAAGGTTTATAGAGTAGGGTAGTAGATAAGGGGTAAAATAAATGCTATCTTTTAAACGTGCGCGTTCATATACAATCACTGCTTTTTTATACTGCTTTGTATTGCCATATGCACCAGCAAGTGATAAATAGGCGTCTATAAAATTCGAATCTATTTGTAACACGTTTGCAAGAAGTGTAATGCCTTCTGCGCTGCGGTTATCTTCGAGTGCAAGTATGGCTTCGTTGTATTTTTTTAGCGCTTTTGGATTACTGGATTGGCGTGGTGTTTGTGCATGCGAAGTGCGCACAAAAAAAACGAGGACACAACAAAAAAAGAGGCCCCAAATGCAACCTGCAACAATACTTTTTTGCTTCATGCAATTAAGGTACGTTAATATACTTATGCAGTTGGGCACTGAGCTCCCATTTTGGGTTTTCTTTAATATATTCCGTAATTAAAGGGAGCATGCTTGACGCTTTTTCCCACTCTGGTTGGAGGTATAATTTGCAAGAAGCAGGCACTTCTGCCAAAAAGCTTTCGGCCCATTCAAAATCGTGTTTGTTAAAGATCACCACTTTTAATTCATGGGCTACTTGTACCACTTCAGGTAAGGGTGCTTTAAATTTTTTAGGCGACAAGCAAATCCAGTTCCAGCTACCAGAAAGTGGAGAGGATCCAGAGGTTTCAATATTGGTTTCAAGTCCGGCCAATTGAAGCGCAGCAGTTAATGCATCTAATGGATGTAGCAGAGGTTCACCCCCTGTTATCACCACTAATTTAGCGGGTGTTTTTTTTACTTCTGATACTAAAAATTCTACGGATTGTAAAGGATGTTTACTCGCATCCCAACTATCTTTTACATCACACCACACACAACCTACATCGCAACCGCCTAGTCTAATAAAATAGGCAGCCCTCCCTTGATGATAGCCTTCGCCTTGGAGGGTATAAAAATATTCCATCACGGGTAATAAATCTGCTGCGGTTGTTGTGCTGTTCATGATTAATTTAAGCGTGCTGTAAATAAGCTTGCATGGTATTTTTTAGAAGTCCGGCAATGGTCATAAGTCCTACGCCACCTGGTACCGGCGTGATAGCGCTGGCTACTTCGGATACTTCGTTGTAGGCTACGTCACCTTTAATTCTAAATCCAGTTTTTGTGGTGGCGTCTGCAACTCTTGTAATGCCCACGTCAATAATAACTGCACCTGGTTTAACCATGCTTGCAGTTATAAATCCGGGCTTACCGAGTGCGGCAACAAGTATGTCGGCGTCTTTACAAAAAGCTTCAATATTTGGGGTGTGTGAATGACAAATAGTAACGGTACAATTTCCTTTGTTCACATTGCTACTTAATAAAATGCTCATGGGTCTTCCCACAATATTACTACGCCCAACCACTACTGCGTGTTTGCCTTTGGTGTCAATATTAAAATATTCTAGTAATAACATGATGCCGTAAGGAGTAGCAGGGATAAAGGTTTCGAGACCTTGTACTAATTTGCCAACGTTTACCGGATGAAAACCATCCACGTCTTTTTTAGGATCGATGGCTTCAATTACTTTTTGATCACTGATATGTTTGGGTAAAGGAAGTTGCACTAATATTCCATCTACTGTATTGTCGTTGTTTAACTTTTGTATGGTTTCTAACAAGGTTTCCTCAGACACTTTTTCGTCGAGGCGAATAAGTGACGAAATAAAGCCAGTTTCTTCGCAATTTTTAACCTTACTGGCTACATACGTTTCGCTCGCTCCGTTATTACCAACAAGTATAGCTGCTAAATGAGGCGCTCTTTTACCACTTGCAGCAAGGGCTGCTGTTTGCGCTTGTAATGATGCTTTTACAGCTGCCGCTGCAATTTTTCCGTCGAGTACTAACATGCTGCAAAAGTACCTGAAAATGATGCTCAAAAAAGCATTAATTTTTTACCATTCATCCTTTCATATTGCCGTTTGGTCGATAAAAAATGAAAGATTTACTTAAAAAAACTAAGGGTTGTTAGTTTATAATATATTGAAAATGAATAGAATACACTCAATTGTTAAATATATTTTAACAATTGTTAACTATTACTTAACTTAGGGTCTTATTTTTTAACCAAATAATATGCAAATGAGAAAACATTTATTTTTCATGGTTGCAGTGCTCATGCTTATTAGTAGTAAGTATGCGTTAGCGCAGCAAACTGTTATAGATGGTAAAGTACTATCTAATTCAGGTGCTGCTCTTTCTGGAGCAACTGTTAAATCTGGAAACGTTAGCGCACTAACTGGTGCTAATGGTGAATTTAGTATTAGAGTAGCAGTAGGTGCTTCACTTACCGTTTCTTATGTTGGCTATAACGATGCAACAATCGCAGCTAAAAAAGGAATGACTGTTACCCTTCAACCTTCAACAAGCGCGCTTGATGAAGTCATTGTAACGGGTGTAGCAAGTGCCACTTCAAAGAAAAAAATGACCGTATCTGTAACAAGAGTTGGTGAAGAAAGATTAAGTGCTGTTCCAGCTGTTTCTGCAGCGGGTGCACTTGTTGGTAAAGTTGCCGGTGCAAGGGTTAGCATGGGTTCTGGTTCTCCAGGAGCTGGCGTTGACATCTTGTTACGTGGTGACAACAACTTAGGTATTGGTTCTTCTCCACTTATTTTAGTGGATGGTGTTATCCTTGATGGTTCTTTAGCGGATATCAACGTAGACGACATTGAAGCAATGGAAGTGGTAAGAGGTGCTGCGGCATCTGCACTTTATGGTTCAAGAGCGGCAAACGGTGTAATCGCTATCGTTTCTAAAAGAGGTAACAAATTAGATATTGGTTCTTCTAAGGTTACTGTTAGAAATGAAGTTGGTTTCCAACAAATCGCTAACTACATTGACCTTGCAGAAAACCATGCTTTTGAATTAGCTTCTGATTATGCAACTCAAAAATCTTACACCAAATATGCAGGTGTAACTTACCCAGCTAACTATGCTGGTGGTTACAACCCTAACATTGTTGGTTCAAGAAAAATTGCAGCAGACCATTATCTTGACAATCCATTTGGTGTTACAAGAGATTTGCAAAAAGAGTTTTTTGGTACCGGTACAAACATGACCAACTATGTTGCTGTGTCTAGCCGTTATGCAAAAACAAATATGTTTGCTTCTTTTGAAAACAACAAGCAAACAGGTATCGTTCAAAATACCAATGGTTATGCACGTCAAAACTTCCGTTTAAACCTTGATCACCAAATTGCACCATGGTTAAAACTATCTGCAACGAATTTGGTTATCAATACCAGAACCCAGTATCCTGGTGATGGTGGCGGTATCTTCTTTAACATTGTACTTGCTGAGCCAGACAATGATTTAAACTTGTCTAATCCAGTAGATGGTCAACCATACTACTTACGTCACAACCATTGGAGTAACGAGCGTAACCCTTTTTATTCTACATGGAAAAATAAGCGTGACGATGTATCTCAAAGATGGATTGGTAACTACTCT
>CAJBRT010000046.1 GCA_903958045.1 uncultured Bacteroidota bacterium
CATGGTGCCTAAATTAGGAGAAGGCTTAACCGGTAAAACGTATTTGCTTTTGTGGGTGTAGTTTTTATTTTTAATGATGGTGATGTTTGGTAAAGAGGTAGCTGTCGCTGCTGCTTTTGCCCATTTTTCTCCAATGAGCATTTTTGCATATTCGCCCATGGTCATACCATATACCATAGGTATAGGTTGCATACCCACAAAACTTTTATAAGCAGTATCTAATACGGGTCCGTCTACATAAAAACCATTAGGGTTAGGTCTGTCCAGTATGATAAGCGGCTTGTTGTTTTCAATGGCTGAATTGATAAATTCTTCCAATGAAGATATGTAGGTATAAAAACGAGTACCCACGTCTTGGATATCAAAAAGCATTACATCCACATCCTTTAAATCCTCGGCACTTGGTCTTCTTTTTTTGCCATACAATGAAATAACAGGGATGCCTGTTGCGGCATCTTTATAATCACCTACTTTTTCACCAGCATCCGCCGTTCCTCTAAAACCATGCTCCGGCCCAAAGGCTTTGGTAATATTCATGCCTAAACTTACTAGGGTATCCACTAAATGTTTGTTTCCAATGGTAGCGGTATGGTTGGCAAATAAGCCAATTCTTTTGCCTTTCAACTCAGGAAGGTACTCGCCGGTTTGATAAGCACCTGGCTTAATATCTTGGCTAAAAGCATTCATACTCAGGGCGCAGGCCAGTATAAATAGGTATATTTTTTGCATAGGTGTGTTTTTTAGGACATTTACGCCCGAAAGTTACTCAAAAATACTTGCCAAAACCTCGTTTTTGGTTTGTACTTTTGCCGTTCGGCCCTGCCGAAATCTTTCAATTACAAATAAATAACATGCAACAAGTTAAAAAAGGTGATACTGTAAAAGTGCATTATCATGGTAAGTTAACAAATGGTTCAACTTTTGATTCTTCAGAAGGTAGAGAGCCACTTGAGTTTGAAGTTGGTGGCGGTATGGTAATTCCAGGCTTTGATGATGGTGTTACAGGTATGGCTATTGGCGAAAAAAAGACAGTAACGATTCCTGCAGATCAGGCTTACGGACCTAAGCAAGAAGAAATGGTGATGGAATTTCCAAAAGACCGTTTCCCTGAAGACATGGTTCCAGAAGTTGGTATGCAATTAAATATGAGCAATGGCAGCGGACAAAATTTCCCTGTTGTTATTGTAGAAGTAAAAGAAACATCTGTAATACTAGATGCGAATCATCCATTAGCAGGTGAAACGCTTATTTTTGATTTAGAATTAGTAGCTATCAACGGCGCTACCTCTATGATCATTATGCCATAGTATTTCAAATTAATTTTGAATAAAAAGAGCCGCTCTACCATAGTAGAGCGGCTCTTTTTCGTACATTTAAAACCATGATGACAGCTTATAATTTTACGGTTACCGAACGTTTTTTACGTTATGTACAAATTGATACGCAGAGTGACCCTGCAGCTACTTGTTTCCCAAGCACCGCAAAGCAGTTACATCTTGCGCAGCTATTAGAAAAAGAATTGACAGCCATGGGGCTTTATAATGTTCATATTGATGCACATGGATATACCCACGCAACCATACCAAGTAATACCACTAAAAAGGTGCCCGTTATATGTTTTTGTAGTCATATCGATAC
>CAJBRT010000047.1 GCA_903958045.1 uncultured Bacteroidota bacterium
AAAATGCGGATCCACCGATGTAGAAAAAATAAGCTTATCTACTTTTTTAGGTGAGAAACGTGCAGCAAGTGCATAGTTAGCTTTGGTTACAGGAACCTGTTGTGCAGTTACTGAACCACTCATAAATAGGGCAGCAACAAACAGGCAAAAAAGGGATGTACAATACTTCATAGAATTGATTTTATAGAGGAGATGAAAATAAGCATTCTGCTAAAATATTGGCCATTCTGTTACACATTTATATATAAAAATGACAGCCGGATGAACCTTTGTGCAAAAGGGGCGTTAACTTTATAATATGTATACCTATTCTACCGCTTTTGAAGCTTCTCCATCATTTGCCGCCAACATGGACGCAAATGACCCACTCGCAAATTTTAAAACGCAGTTTCATTTCCCAAAACATGGGGAAAATAATGTCATTTATTTTTGTGGAAACTCACTTGGGCTTCAGCCTAAAAATGTAGCTGCCGCAATAGAAACTGAACTTACCAGTTGGAGAGAATTAGCCATTGGCGGTTATTTTGGAGGTACCAATCCTTGGCTTCATTATCAAGAATATACAAGGTCTACCCTGGCTAACATGATGGGCGCCCAAGAAAATGAAATTACCGTTATGAACGCCCTTACGGTAAACCTACATCTTTTAATGCTTAGTTTTTATAAGCATACGCCTACCCGTTTTAAGATTATTATGGAGGCAGGTGCGTTCCCTTCGGACCAGTACGCGGTAGAAACACTTGTAAAACATTTTAACCTAGATCCAGAATCGGCCATTATAGAAATTAAGCCAGAAGCGGGTAAAAAAACAATAGATAATAGCGCAATTACCAAGGCCATTTATGAGGCTGGTGATTCCCTAGCCATGGTATTATTTGGAGGCATTAATTATTACACGGGTCAACTTTTTGATATCAAATCTATAACGGAAGCTGCACACCAAGTGGGTGCGGTAGCGGCATTTGATTTGGCCCACGTTGCAGGCAATGTACCCATGGAGTTACATGCATGGAATGTAGATTTTGCAGTATGGTGTTCTTATAAGTATTTGAACGCCGGACCGGGCGCTGTGGGTGGTGTATTTGTACATGAAAAACATGCAACTAATACTAGCACCCCAAGGCTTGGTGGATGGTGGGGCAATGAGGAAGCTACCCGCTTTAAAATGGAAAAAGGCTTTATTGCAAAACCTACTGCTTCTGGTTGGAATATGAGTACCGCGCAGGTATTTAATACGGTGAATTTAAAAGCATCTTTATCTATGTTTGAAGAAGCCGGCATGGAAAATTTGCGTAATAAAAGCATCGCACTTACCGGATACTTAGCGTATTTATTAGATCAATTAACATCCCTTTCTTTTACCCTTATTACGCCCTCAGACCCGAACCAAAGAGGTGCACAATTATGCCTCTATTTTGAAGAAAAAGGAAAGGAAATTTATCAGAAAATGAAGGAGCATGGCATTATAGTAGACTACCGTGAACCGGGTGTTATTCGAGTAGCACCAGCACCACTTTATTGCAGTTTTGAAGACGTGTATAGGTTCTACGAAATTCTAAAAACATTTTAATTTAGGTACCATGCACCCCACATATTTAGCACTCGGCGACTCTTATACAATTGGCGAATCGGTACCCTTACATGAGGGATTCCCCTACCAATTGGTACAGCAATTAAGGGCCAAATATCCAGGTTTTATGGCGCCAGAAATAGTGGCAAAAACAGGTTGGACTACAAACGAATTGGCCACCCATTTGATCCATGCAGTGCTTCAAAAACAGTACGATTTTGTCACACTTTTAATTGGCGTAAACAACCAATACCGAAATTTATCCATCACCGAATTTGACCAGGAATTTACCTTTTTACTACTCAAAGCTTTGCAGTATAATGGGCATCAAAATAGTCGTGTTTTTGTGCTTTCCATACCCGACTGGGCGCATACTCCTTTTGCGCAAAAAAAGAGCGAAGAAACGGGGTTAAATTTAACAGAAATTAGTGCACAAATTGACGCCTTTAATGAGGTTATCAAAAAGCGTTGTGAAGACATGGAAATTGACTTCATGTACATCACAGATTTTACTAGAAATTGCGCGCCAGAAATGATCGCGCAAGATGGCCTACATTATAGTGCACAAATGCACCAAATTTGGGCAGGCTTATTACTCGAAAAGTTTATCTTATAATTTTAAATAGCCGGCCATTTCAGTAGCATAATTTTTGGCAGCCTCGGCAGCAGCTTTTGCAAAATCTTCACCATTACTGGCAAAAATAATAGCCCTACTAGCAGCTACCAACAAACCACCATCTGGGGTGGCGCCATGGCTAGAAACTTCTTCTAAACTTCCACCTTGTGCACCAATACCTGGCACCAATAAAAAATGATTGGGGATGATATTTCTGATGCTCGAAAAATCACTTGCTTTGGTAGCACCCACCACAAACATTAAGTTGTTGGGTGTACCCCAACTTGATACTTTTTCAAGTACTACTTCGTACAATTGTTTGCCAGAATTTGCGAGTGTTTGTTGTTCAAAATCTTGACTACCTGCATTGGATGTTAATCCCAAAACAATGGTCCATTTATTTTGATATTCCAGAAAAGGACGCACACTATCTTCACCCATATAAGGGGCTACCGTTACCGCATCAAACTGCATGGTTTCAAAAAAAGTACGGGCATATTGGGCCGATGTATTGCCAATATCTCCCCGCTTTGCGTCGGCTATTGTGAACAAATTTTTGGGGATATATTCTAGTGTTTCCTGCATGGTTTCCCAACCTTTTACCCCTTCCGACTCGTAAAAAGCGGTGTTAATTTTATACCCAACACAGTAATCTTTGGTGGCATCAATCACTGCTTTATTAAACGCCAAAACCGCATCTGGCTTGCCTTGCAAGTGCTTTGGCAATTTAGAAACTTCGGAGTCTAAGCCCACCAATAAATATGATTTTTTAGCTCTGATTTGAGCCACCAATTGTTCGCGCGTCATACCGCAAATATACGATAAGTTTTGGGGGTAAACTGTGGGTAGCGCAGGCTAAAAATTGCTTTTCTTTGTACCACGTTTAACCCTATGGAAAAGAAGGCTTTATACTACGCAGACTACCTACATCTAGACAAAGTTTTAGATGCGCAGTACCCTGTAAGTTTTACAGACGGTCACGAAAAAGCACACGACGAAATGTTGTTTATTGTGATCCATCAAGCCTACGAACTTTGGTTTAAACAAATCATTTTTGAACTCGATTATGTCTTGGATGTTTTTGGTCAACCCGCCATCAACGACAACGCCGAAGACATGAACTTGGTGCGCCACAGACTAGGCCGAATTATAAAAATTTTACAGCTCTTAAATGATCAAGTAAACGTACTTGACACCATGACGCCGCTCGACTTTTTAGCGTTCAGAAATTTACTGACCCCATCATCTGGATTTCAGTCTAAACAGTTCAGACTCATCGAAGCAAAACTTGGATTAGAAATTGACAATAGACATCAAAAAGATTATTACAAAAAAACAGGCGAAGGTGGATTTGACAAACCTGATTACGATCAAATTTCAACCGCCGAAGCAGATAAAAATTTATTAACCCGCGTTAACGAATGGCTCGAAAGAATGCCGTTTTTTAACGACGAATTTGGTGCCCATTTTTGGGACGAATACCGAACTATTTATGAGGCCGGATTAACCCCCCGTGAGGCGTCAAAAATTCACGATTTTGATTACGTTTTTTTTGAAAAAATTCCGGCCGATGCTACGCCCGAAATGTTAGCCAATTTAAGAGGGTCATTTTCACCAAAAGCGATGGGTGCGGCGCTCTTTATTATGCTCTATCGCGACTACCCTATTTTTCAAACTTCTTACCAAGTGTTAGATGCCTTAATTGAGATCGATCACCTCATGAGTAATTGGCGTCACAAACATTTAATTATGGTTCGCCGCATGATTGGCATGCGCGTTGGAACAGGGAACACTTCGGGAGCCGGATATTTAGAAGGCGCCCTTAACAAACATTTTATTTTTAGAGACCTTTCCGGACTCTCCACTTATTTAATTGAAAGAAGAAAAATTCCTGCACTCCCAAAAAGCCTGATTGAGAAATTAGGGTTTTCGTTGGGGCTTCATTATGCATAATAAATTAGAAACTATGAAACAAAGAATCAAACATTTAATGCTCATCCTACTCGTTGGTGCTTTTTTTGTGAGTACTGCTCAAAAACCAACTGATGCAAAATTACCCACCGATTCAAAAGTTAAAATTGGCAAACTAGCTAACGGACTCACTTACTACATCAGAAAAAACGTTGAGCCTAAAAATAGAGCCGAGTTAAGACTTGTAGTAAATGCTGGTTCAACTTTAGAAACAGAAAAACAAAGAGGCCTTGCGCACTTTGTAGAACACATGTGTTTTAATGGAACCAAAAATTTTAAAAAACAAGAATTAGTAGACTTCCTAGAAAAGAGCGGCGTTAATTTTGGTGCTGACTTAAATGCATACACAAGCTTTGATGAAACAGTGTACGAACTTCAAGTTCCTACCGATAGTCCAATGGTGTATAAAAAAGCCATGCAGGTTTTAGAAGACTGGGCGCATCAAGTAAGTTTTGATCCTTCAGAAATTGATAAAGAGCGTGGTGTTGTTACAGAAGAGTGGAGACTTGGTAGAGGTGCAGACGCGCGCCTTCGTGATAAATATTTCCCTGTTATTTTAAATGGTTCTCAATACGCTAAAAGACTTCCTATTGGTACCAAAGAAAGTATCAATGGAGCACCGTATAGTGAGCTTACTGGATTTTATAAAGATTGGTACCGCCCTAATTTACAAGCGGTGATTGTAGTGGGCGATATAGATGTTGCTGAAACAGAAAAAATGATTCAAGCACATTTTGGAAAACTCACCAATCCGGCGAATCCTAAACCACGCACTAAATTTGGCATCCCTGCTTTTACAGATACCCGTATTTCTATTTTAACAGATCCGGAGCAGGCATACAATGTGCTTCAAATGTTTTACATGATCCCTGCTGTTAAAGAAGCAACCACCGAGGGGGAATACAGACAAGGTATGGTACGCGAACTCTTTAACCAAATGATGAGTAGTCGCCTAGATGAAATTTCTCAAAAACCAGAAGCGCCATTTTTATTTGCGAGCAGCAGCTACGGCGAATTTTTGGGAGACAAAGACGCCTTTACACTTTTAGCCGTTCCTAAAACAGCCAAAGAAATGGATGCGGCGTTTAATGCCATTTTAATTGAAAATGAAAGAGTAAAGCAATATGGCTTTGTTCAATCTGAACTAGACAGAGCGGTTAAAAACGTGATGTCTCGAATGGAAAATTCTTTTAAAGAAAAAGACAAAACAAAATCAGTTCAAATTTTACAAGAATACGTACGCAACTTTTTAAAGGGTGAAGCCATCCCTGGTATCGAAAAAGAATTTGAAATGTACCAGCGCTACCTACCTACCATTGCATTACAAGAAGTAAACGCACTTATTAATCAGTGGCTTACTGTAACTGGTAAAACTGTTTTAGTGCTTGCCCCTGAAAAAGAAAAAGAAAATTTAATGACGGAAGCGGGCATCAAAGCAATTCTTGCTAAACCCATTGCTAAACTAAACCCGTATCAAGACAAAGTAGCTTCGGGGCCACTATTACCAAAAGCGCCAATTGCTGGTAAAATTATTTCAGAAAATAAATACGATAGTATTGGCACACGCGTTTGGACTTTATCCAATGGCGCCAAAGTAATTGTTAAGCCTACTACCTTTAAAAATGATGAGATTCAGTTTTCGGCTATCAGCTGGGGTGGATCCTCACTTTATTCAGATGCAGATTTTATCAATGCATCCAACGCTGCGATCGTTGCTGCATACGGCGGTATGGGCAGTATCGATTATCAAAGCATGCAAAAAATGTTTGCAGGTAAAAACTTTGGTATCAACCCTTCGATTGCAGAATATTTACAAGGCTTTACTGGAAGCAGCAGCCCTAAAGATTTAGCAACTGCACTAGAAGTATTACATGGTTACTTTGTAGCCCCTCGTAAAGACGCACAAATATTTCAGTTTATATTACAACAATATAAAGTTCAATTAACCAACAAAAACAACGACCCAGCATCGGTGTTTTCTGATACCGTTGGTTATGTAATGGGCAACTACAACCCAAGACGCAAGCCACTTACTGTAGAAATGCTTGACCAACTTAATTTAGATAGAAGCTTTGAAATATTTAAAGAGCGCTTTAGCAATGCAGGCCAGTTTGTATTTACGTTTGTGGGAAATGTTAACCTTGATAGCTTAAAAGCATTAACTGAAACCTATTTAGCATCACTTCCTTCAACAGGTAAATCAGAAATGTACAAAGATTATGGCGCAGCCTACCCTACTGGCAATATTTCAAAAACAGTAAAAAAGGGTAAAGAAGCAAAAGCAAGCGTTCAATTATTTTATACTGGCAACTTAAATAGCGTTGGCGAATTAGACGAATTACAACTAGATCAATTAACCAAAGCCATGGGTATCAAATTAAGAGAAACCCTTCGTGAAGATGCAGGTGGTGTATACGGTGTAGGCATTAGCGGCGGTATCAATAAAGAGCCTAAAAAGTCTTATAGCATCAGTGTTAGATTTGGTTGTGCCCCAGAAAATGTAGAAAAATTAATTGCACTGGTAGAAGAAGAAATCAAGCAAACCAAATTAAATGGTGTGGCGCAAATTAATATTGATAAAGTAAAAGCAGAGCAAACCAGAAGTTTAGAAAATGATGTTAAAGAAAACAGCTACTGGCGTTATAAATTAGAGCAAGCGATATTTAGAGGCACTGATCCAAACAAAATTTTGTTGGTGCCTGCTAAAATTAATTTGATAGACGTTGCTACCACAAAAGCACTCGCTAACAAATATTTTAACGATGCCAATAAAGCAAAATTTGTTTTATTACCAGAATAAATAAAAAAATAGACCACTGTAAACAATAGTATCATGTCAATTGGAACTTTTCATTATCCGCAACCCGCCAATGAGCCCGTATTCAATTACGCGCCAGGAAGCCCAGAACGTGCGGCACTTAAAAAAACTTTGGCTGCCCTAAAAAAACAGGTCATTGATGTACCTATGTACATTGGAGGCAAAGCGGTTAAAACTGGGAAAAAAGTAGCCATGCATCCGCCACACGAGCGCGCCCATACCCTTGGTTATTTTCATGCAGGGAATAAAAAACACGCCATCGATGCAGTGAATGCTGCGCTCAAAGCAAAAGATGCTTGGGCCGCTATGTCATGGGAAAACAGAGCCCATATATTTTTAAAGGCCGCAGATTTACTCGCTACCAAATACCGTTACCATATTAATGGTACCACCATGCTTGGTCAAAGCAAAAATGCATTTCAAGCAGAAATTGACGCAGCTTGTGAGCTTATCGATTTTTTACGTTTTAATGTGCACTTTTTAAGTGAAATATACAAGCAACAACCAGCATCTGCGCCTGGCATGCACAACCGCCTCGAATGGCGCCCACTAGAAGGGTTTGTGCTAGCTGTTACCCCTTTTAATTTTACTGCCATTGGTGGTAATCTTCCTACTTCTGCTGCGATGTGTGGCAATACCGTTGTTTGGAAACCTGCCAATACACAAATTTATTCAGCGCAAATGTTTATGCGCATTTTAAAAGAAGCGGGCTTACCTGATGGCGTCATTAATTTAATTTATGTAGACGGCCCTACCATTGGTGAAGTATGTTTTTCTCACCCCGATTTTGCGGGCGTACACTTTACAGGTTCTACCGGAGTCTTTAATAATATGTGGAAAGTGATAGGTGAAAACATTCCTAAATACAAATCATACCCGCGCATTGTTGGTGAAACAGGCGGTAAAGATTTTGTGATGGTGCATAAATCAGCAGATGTTGACACCGTTGTTACTGCACTTGCAAGAGGCGCTTTTGAATTTCAGGGACAAAAATGTTCTGCTGCTTCAAGAGCTTACATTCCTAGCAACCTTGCCCCTGCTATCAAAACTAAACTAGTAGCAGCTGTGCAATCCATGAAAATGGGAACCGTTGAAGACTTCTCTAATTTTGTAAATGCCGTTATCGACGAAAAGTCATTTAATAACATTGCAAAATATATTGACAGGGCTAAAAAGGATGCAAAAGCCAAAATACTCGTGGGTGGCAATTACAGTAAAAAGGATGGCTATTTTGTAGAGCCTACCGTTATTGAAGTGTCTGACCCTAAGTATGTGACGATGTGCGAAGAGATTTTTGGACCGGTTTTAACCATTTACACCTACAAAGCCGAAGCCTTTGAAAAAACCCTTGATTTGGTAAATACCACGTCTAAATACGCTTTAACAGGGGCGATAATATCGCAAGATAGAGCGGCTGTGGAGCTGGCAACCAATAAATTACGTCACGCGGCGGGCAACTTTTATATCAACGACAAGCCCACAGGGGCTGTGGTTGGCCAACAACCGTTTGGAGGTGCCCGTGCGTCGGGGACCAACGATAAAGCCGGTAGCCTGATTAATTTATACCGCTGGCTAAGTGCAAGAACCATAAAAGAGACCTTTAATCCCCCTGTGGATTACAAGTATCCGTTCCTAAACGAAGCCTAAATTTTTAATGTTTAACCCGTATATTTGCTCCTCAAAATTTTGACTAGTGGCTACTAAATTTTCAAAAGAAACCTACCTCTACTGGTACGAACTGATGCAGTTGATTCGCCAGTTTGAGCTCAAATCAGAAGAAATGTATAAAATGGCAGGTAAGATTCGTGGATTTTTCCACGCTTACATTGGCCAGGAAGCAATAGCAGCGGGCTGTATGACCGCTACCCAGCAGGACGATCCGTTTATCACTGCCTACCGCGACCATGGTTTAGCGCTTGCAAAAGGCGTTTCTGCCGATGCTTGTATGGCTGAATTGTATGGTAAAGCCACTGGTTGTGCTAAGGGTAAAGGTGGTAGTATGCACTTTTTTAGCCTGGAACACCGCTTTTTTGGTGGACACGGTATTGTGGGTGCTCAAATTGGAACAGCTGGTGGTTTAGCTTTCGCTGAAAAATATAAAGGTACGAATAATGTAGTTCTTTGTTTTTTTGGAGATGGTGCTGCACGTCAGGGAATCTTACATGAAACCTTTAACCTTGCCATGCTTTGGAAATTACCAGTGGTATTTATTTGTGAAAACAATAATTACGCCATGGGAACTTCTATTGAACGTACAAGTAATGTAACCGATATTTATAAATTAGCAGATGCATACGATATGCCTGCCGATGTAATTGATGGTATGATTCCTGAACTTGTACACGAAGGTGTAGCAAGAGCCGTAAAAAGAGGTAGAGATGGTGAAGGACCCACTTTACTAGAAATGAAAACGTACAGATACAAAGGACACTCTGTATCAGATCCGCAAAAATATAGAACCAAAGAAGAGGTTGAAGATTATAAAAATCAAGACCCTATTACCAAAGTGCGTGAAACTATTTTAGAAAACGGATATAGCACAGAAGCAGACTTACAAGCCATTGATCAAAAAATTGATGCGATTGTAGAGCAAAGTGTAAAATTTGCTGAAGAAAGCCCATGGCCAGATGATAGCGAAGTATTAAAAGATGTATACCTAGACGAAAATTATCCGTTTATTGTAGACTAACAAACATTACAAAACCACAAGAAAATAAATACCATGTCAGAAAACGAAGTAAAAAATATAAACAATGAAGACCTTGCAGGTGTAGCTGCTTTTTGGAATAACAGCGGTAAGAAGCTTGCAACAGTAGCAGCGGTCCTATTAGTTGCTGTGGGTGCTTGGTTTGGTTATCAAGAATTCATCATTAAGCCAAAAGAAGAAAAAGCATCTGAAGCGATATTTAAGGCGCAAGAATATTTTGCTATGGATTCTTCTAACTTGGTTTTAAATGGTGATGGTATTAATAAAGGCGTGCTATACATTATCAATAATTACAGTGGCACCAAAGCTGCTAATATTGCTGGTTATTATGCAGGCATCAGTTATTTAAAATTGGGCGATTTTAACAACGCTATCAAATACCTAAAAGATTTTTCTACCGACGCAAAACAAATTCAAATGTTAGCGATTGGTGCTTTAGGAGACGCAAGTGCAGAGCTTAATAAAAAAGACGACGCCATTGATTACTATAAAAAAGCAGCGGCAAGTTTTTCAGAAGATGAAAGCAATGCTTCTGAATATTTATTTAGAGCTGCCCTTCTTTCAGAAACTACTGGAAAAAACGCAGAAGCTTTAGCACTATACAAAGAGATCAAAGAAAAATATCCTACAACGGATAAAGGCTTTTTAGCAGACAAATACATCTACCGTTTAGGTAGTGAAAAATAAATAAATGAACGTACAGTTATTTATTCCTTGCTTTATTGATCAGCTCTACCCTCAGGTAGCGTTTAACATGGTAAAAGTGTTGGAGAAAGTAGGCTGTACGGTCAAATATAATCCCAATCAAACCTGTTGTGGCCAACCCGCATTTAATGCAGGCTTTTGGTCGGAATCTAAAAGTGTTTGTGATAAATTCTTAGATGATTTTAACGGTACCGATTATATTGTAGCCCCTAGTGCTAGTTGCACCGGGTTTGTTAGAAATTACTACGGAAAACTTTACGAAAACTCTGCGCAAATTAATGTTGCTAAAAAAACATCGGCGCGCATTTACGAACTCTCCGATTTTTTAATCAACGTTTTAAAAATTGATGATGTGGGTGCTACTTTTAATGGTAAAGTCACCTATCATGATAGTTGTGCAGCGCTTCGCGAATGCAATACCAAAACAGAGCCCCGTACCCTATTAAGTAAGGTTAAAGGATTAGAGCTGATTGAAATGAATGATGTGGAAACCTGCTGTGGATTTGGAGGTAGCTTTGCCGTTAAATTTGAACCCATTAGCATTGCGATGGGTGATCAAAAAACCGCCAACGCCGCTGCTACCGGTGCCGAATACATTATCAGTACAGACATGAGTTGTCTGATGCATATAGATGGTTGTTTAACACATAAACACTCCGGATTAAAAGTGCTGCATTTAGCAGACGTACTTGCAAGCGAAGCATAATTATATACTACTTAAATAGCTTTCAAAATGAATTATTGGCTTATCAAATCGGAACCTTTCAAATACAGTTGGGATCAGTTTGAAATAGACAAACAAACATTTTGGGATGGCGTTAGAAATTATGGCGCGCGTAACAATTTAAGATCCATGAAAAAAGGCGACCTCGCTTTTTGGTACCACTCCAACGAGGGCATGGAAATTGTTGGTATTGCTAAAGTTGTGAAGGAATCTTACCAAGATCCTACCACCCCAGATCCAGCATGGCTTGTGGTTGATTTTAAGCCCTTTAAAAAGCTTAAAAAAACAGTGAAGCTCGCAGACATTAAGGCGCATGCTAAACTACAAGATATGGACCTCGTAAGACTTGGTAGACTATCGGTACAAACCGTTAAACCCGCCGAATGGAAAATTGTAATGGAAATGGCTGGCGAAAAGGTTAGCTAAAAAATACATATCCAATTAAGATAGCGGCCACTACGCCTAGTATGTCTGCTAACACACCTGCCCATATTGCATATCTTACTTTTTTGATGCCCACGCTTCCAAAATAGAGGGCAATAATATAAAAAGTAGTATCCGCCGATCCCTGAAAGGTAGACGCTAATTTTCCTACAAATGAATCCGGACCATTTGATTTCATTACATCTAACATGAGTCCTCTCGCACCGCTTCCACTAAATGGTTTCATAATGGCAACCGGTAAAGCAGGCGTAAATGCAGTGTCAACACCCGTTAAGCCAATCACCCAACTTAATCCGTCTACCATATAGCCAAGTGCGCCACTGTCTCTAAATACGCGAATGGCAACAAGCATCCCTACGAGGTATGGAATGATTTTTAAAATCACATCAAAGCCACCTTTGGCACCGTCAATAAAGGCGTCAAAAACATTTATTTTTTTAAGCATCCCGCCAATAATAATGAGTACTACTAGTAATAATAAAATCATATTACCTGTAACCCTACTAAATATTTCTTTTTGCTCCGCTCCCATTTGCTGCACAAAAAAGAGCATACCCGCAACCAGCGCCACGAGACCTAATAACCAGGTTAATAGTACTCTGTCCCATTTTAATTTTTGCTTCAACCCTACTATAAATATAGAGGCGAGTGTGGTACAAATAGTCGCTAGTACACAGGGTATAAAAATACTAGCCGCTTCTGTAGAACCAGCTGCTAAACGGTAAGAAATGATGGTGAGTGGAATCAACGTAAGGCCACTCGTATGCAGTACCAAAAACATGATTTGCGCATTGGTTGCTTTTTCTTTGTCGGGGTTAATGGATTGTAGGCTTTCCATGGCTTTTAATCCAAAAGGCGTTGCCGCATTATCTAACCCAAGCATATTGGCGCTAAAATTCATCACCATTTGGCCCATGGCTGGGTGCTTATCAGGAACTTCGGGAAACAGTCTTTTCATAAACGGATTAACCAAGCGAGCTATCCAGTTAATGGCGCCGGCACGCTCTGCAATATTCATGAGTCCTAAAAAGAAAACCATGGTACCAGCAAGCGGGAACGCCACATCAATAACAGACCCTTTGGCACTATCAAACATCCCATCTACAAGGGTTTTAAACACTTCGGTATCATGTAAAAACAAGAACTTGTAAAGCGCAATTACAAAAGCCACTATAAAAAAGGCGATCCATACAATATTTAATGCCATCAGGGTTAATTTATGGGGTGAATATAAAAAATATTGGAGCTATATTTGCACCTTAATTAAAAAGGTTTCAATTATGGCTTTAAAGGCAGGAATTGTAGGACTACCCAACGTAGGAAAATCAACATTATTTAATGCAGTAAGCATTAACGCTAAAGCCCAGGCTAGCAACTACCGTTTCTGTACCATTGAGCCCAATGTGGGCCTTGTAGACGTTCCCGACGAGCGTTTAAATAAATTAGCCGAACTGGTAATTCCTGACCGCATTGTGCCCACCCAAATGGAAATTGTAGATATCGCAGGCCTTGTAAAAGGTGCGAGCAAAGGGGAAGGACTCGGTAATAAATTTTTAGGAAATATTAGAGAAGTAGATGCCATTATTCATGTGATTCGTTGTTTTGAGGATGAAAACGTGTTAAGAGAAGAAGGCGCTATCAACCCAGTAAGCGATAAAGAAATTATAGACACCGAACTTCAATTAAAAGATTTAGAAAGTGTAGAAAAGAAAATGCAGCGCGTAGAAAAAATGGCGCGTGTAGGTTCTGACACCAAAGCAAAAGCGGAGTTTGAAATATTAACCCGTTGTAAAAATCATTTAGAAACCGGTAAAAGTATTTACTCGTTAGGGCTTTCGAAAGAAGAAAATGTAGCCGTTGCTGATTTATTTTTACTTACAGACAAACCCGTGTTATACGTTGCCAACGTAGATGAGGCTAGTATGCATACTGGCAATAAATATTCTGAAATGCTTACCGCTGCTGTTGCTTCGGAAGGTGCACAGGTAATTGTAATGTGCAATAACATTGAAGCTCAAATTGCAGAATTAGAATCGGCGGATGACAAGCAAATGTTTATGGAGGAATACAAAATGACAGAGCCTGCATTAAACCGTTTAATTCGGTCTGCGTATAAACTTTTGAATTTAGACACTTACTTTACAGCAGGTGTGCAAGAAGTTAGAGCCTGGACTATTTTAAAAGGCTGGAAAGCACCGCAAGCGGCCAGTGTCATCCACACCGATTTTGAAAAAGGTTTTATCAAGGCCGAAGTTATTGCCTATGATGACTATGTAAACCTAGGTAGTGAAGCTGCATGTAGAGACAATGGTAAATTAAGAATCGAAGGAAAAGAATACCTAGTTAAAGATGGTGATATTATGCATTTCAGATTTAACGTTTAATTCAACGCCTGCTGCATGAAAAAAAATCTTGTACATTTTTTATTTGTCGCTACTACCCTCTTTGGATGTCAATCTAACCCAGACACAGAAGGCGGTAACGAACCCGTTGCAGCAGCCATTGAAGCGCCTATTAATGGCACTTATACGATTGTAGAAATATACCCACACAATACCAGTTCATTTACACAGGGCCTTGTTTGGCACAACAATACCCTATATGAAGGCACCGGCCTTACGAGCCAAAGCAAGTTGTTTAAAACGGACCTAGCTAGCGGTAAAGCACTTCAAACCCTATCTATTGCAGATAGTTTATTTGGAGAAGGTATTGCTGTTTACAACAATAAAATTTACCAACTTACCTGGCAAAACCACAAAATATTTGTGTACGATGCCAATACCTTTACAAAAGAAAAAGAATTTAATTGGAACTATGAAGGTTGGGGCATCACACATTACAATAACCAGCTAATTATTAGTACCGGTAGTAGCAATTTGTATTTTGTAAACCCATCCACCCTAGCCATCGAAAAAACCTTGGGGGTGTATGACAACAATGGATACATCGCGTCGCTTAATGAGCTAGAAATGATTGAAGGAAAAATCTACGCCAATGTATGGGGTGAAAATAAAATAATAGCCATCAATCCAGTATCGGGACAGGTAGAAAAACAATTTGACTTTACAAATATTTTGCAAAAAACAAATCAGCCCATTACCACCGAAACAAATGTTTTAAATGGGATTGCGTATGATAGTGTTAGCAAAGCCACTTATATCACTGGTAAAAATTGGCCGGCTGTTTTTAAAGTAACTTTGCAATAGAACTTTTTTTAGCACCTTACAAAGAGTACAGAGCCCCTACTACTTTTTCTTAAACGCATAAATCACCGAACTGCATTTATGAACATTCATAAGTGCCGTGATATTGGACCAAAGGCCCACTAGTAAAGCTTTTACAAGAGACCCACCCTTGTGCTGCTCCGTTAACATCGATACATAAAAGGCATCAAACCACATTGCTTTTTTGACTATCAGTGTAAAGCCATGCGCATCCGCCAGTAACTCCATACTTGCTGGAGAAAAATGATACAAATGCCTAGGCGTATCGAGTGCTGCCCAGTGGTGACCATAGATATTTGCATCTGTACTGGTATAATTTGGAACAGCAATGACAAGTACGCCACTTGGTTGCAAGAGTTCACTAAATCTTTTAAAATATCCATGCAAATCGTGCACATGCTCTAACACATGCCACATGGTAATGGCTTCAAATTGAGCAGCCTCTAATGTATATATGTTGTGTGCAGGCTGCAATTGTATATTATATTTTTGAAGGGCTTGTTTAGCAGCCGTTGCATCCGGTTCTAAACCTGTTACCTGCCACCCACCGGTTTGCATGGTATGCACAAAAGCGCCGGTGCCCGCGCCAATATCAAGTAATGTGCCCGTCCGTTTTTGTACAAGATTTGTTACCAATTTCTTTTTAGTAAGTAATGAATAGCGCCTTACTTTATGATACAGGTTATTGATAAAGCCTTTTTCACTATCTGTGTGTGAAACATAGGATTCTGCTGCGTAATAAGGCCCAATAGTAGCTGAGTCCGGAACGTTTTGGGTAAATCCTCCACTACATTTTGCACAGCGCCAAACTTCAAATAATTCACCAGAAACAGTATGGTCTTTTGCCACATACAATTTGCCAATCGATTCAGATGCACAAATAGGACAAGCTTGGTAATGAATGGTAGATGCCATTAAAAGGCGAATTAAAATTGAACGTTAAGAGTAAAATAGTAGTTGGCAATAGCAGCTGCTCCGGCAGTAGCTAATAAAAGTGCCGCCACCCACCAGTAGGTATCCATAATTGACTTTGCTTCTTGTGTATAGAGAACGCCTTTTTTAAATGACCATTGTAGGCCACCTGTAATGGGAAGTACCTCCTGAACCGCATAGATGGGTTCGTTCGGAATAAATGAAATACCCGCACCTTCTTTCTGAAAATGACCAACGCTTGCTATATGAACAGGTTGATTCAACTGGATACTAGACGCTAATTCTTCTAGGGCTTGATTCGTTGTTGATATAGCCGTATCCATATCTATATGATCGAGTGCGGCCACCCAAGCGGCAAATGAAGAATCAGTAGATACTTGTCCCGGTATAAAATTAATTTTTTCGTATGGCGCAGCAATACTTAACCCATTGGCGTCAATTGCAGCGGATACAGGTACCATTTGGAGGGTACCAATACCAGCCAATTGCAGCTTTTTATGAACCAGTAAAAATGGGTATATATGATCTAACATGCGTCAACTATTTTCCAGAGAACGAATATACAAATCCCGCCACAACATTTCGGCCAAAAACTTCATATTGGTTCCAACGCTGATACCTGTTATCGAGGAGGTTATTGAGCTGCAACCAAAATTTAGCAGATTTAACAACCTTGAAAGTGGCTCCCACCGAAAAATCGGCAGCCGCAGGTAGTTTTTTTGTGGACATTTGTGCATCCATAGCTTGTGCCCCATCCCATGCATAGAGGGTCGACGTAAATGAAAGTTTATTCGAGAATTTCCAGTGAAAAGATCCACTCAGTTCAAGCGGCAGTAATCCAAAGGCTTCTTTTTGAACCGTTAAGCCCGAAAACCTTTTATAGGTGATACCCCCCAATACATTTAATTTGTCTTGTAAAGTATAGCTAATATTTGCCTGTAACTGAACCGCGCGAAGCTTAGGTTCAAATAGTACCATAAACAATCTGCCATCGGTAAATGCGTTTGCAAAAAGTGCTTGATTTTCAAATTCTAGTAAAGACAACTTAGCTCCATAGGTAAAATGATCTCCTACTGGAAGTTTTACCCCTAAAAACTGTTCGGTGATTTTAGTGTTCGAAAAATTATTAGGAACACGAACCCATGGATTGATTGCAGCAAGCGAACGTAAATTATTTTTTTCGAAATGACCCGACCAGCCTAATTCTATGCGCAAACCATTATTAGGGAGTATGGCTACCCCACTCACTTGTGGTAACACTGCATACGTGCCGTTATTAACAGTAGGTGCAGCACCCAAATGAACTTGAAATTTATTCGTAATCCAACTAAAAGTACTTGGCATCGAAAACAAATTGTTGACAATGGTTATATTACTTGGAATGGTTGGTAAAATGGTATTTGAAAAACTAGCTGTGGGTTGTACTGAAATTTTAAAATCTGTTCCTAAATTTTTTGAAACAGGCGCGGCTATACTCGTTTCAAATTCTCTTTCATCTAAACCCGACTGCAAATAATCAAACGAAATAGTTGGTGTATAATGAATCCCAAAAAAAGCGTCTGTTTTATTTGCAAGGTGCACCGTAATACCAGCACTATTGTATTTATTTAAAATATTGTCTTTGGTATAAGGAATGCTAACCGGCTTAAACCCATATGCATAGCGGGTTGTAGATGCTGTTGTAAATTTGACACTTACATCATGTGCCTCTCCAATTTGATGCGCACTATTGATAGAGAAATTAACGTCGGTAAATTCTTGTGCAAATAAAGGGCCTTTCATTTTTTTATAGCCGCCACCAATGTAGGTATTGTTTTTAATACCATCCCCCATATTAAATCCGGCTTCTGCAACAATGGTATTTAAATTTCCAAGACCCACTTTAATAAAATGATTGCGCTTAGGGTACGCCACTGAATCGGGAACATAGGCAAGTGGGGTTACGGCAACTGCCTGGTAACCAAAACTTATGTTTTGTGAAGGAATCACATACTGCATGGTAACCTTACTGTTATCAATAAAAGGGGTAGCTGCTAAAAAATTAACTTTTGAAAGCGGTCTTAAACTTGGCTTAAAGGCGGAAGTAATGGTGACCACTTTGGTTGTATCAGCCGTATTTTTTGATACAGATTGTGCACTCAATTGCGGTATCCAAAAAGCCGTCATAGCTATAAGAAAACGAACTTTATTCATCTGTATCAATTTTTATTTTTTTGCTTTATCAGCAGTTACTTGTGTTAATTTTTCTTGTGCCTCTTTTTTCAAATCTTCAAAAGTGGCATTGGCAATTATACTTTGAAACGTTGCTTCGGCATTAAAATAATCGAGCTGCTTATGATAAATATCCCCAAGTAATAAATAAGATTTAGTTACCCAATACTCATAAGAACCAAAGTCTTTAATTTGCTCAAAGGCTACTTTTTCTGAAGCCTCAAACTTGTTTTGCTCAAATAATATTTTAGCATGCTGGTACTTGGCTTCGGCACTAAATTCAGATTTACCAGAAGCAATTACTGCGTTGTAATAGATAATAGCTGTATCCAGGGAGCCTGCTAACTGCTTAGATTTGGCCATTACAAAATTGGCCATCATTTTATCATCAGAGGGAGCTACTGTCATCTCTAAAATTTGAGTAGCCGCAGGAAGTGCATCTTGCCAGTTAGACTGTTTGGTGGCACTTCTAATTAAGCCACGTACCGCTTCTTTTTTAGTGGCTTCATCAGTAGCCATCGCATCTAGCTCTTTAAAATAAGTGGTGGCTTTTGCATAATCGCGGAGTTCGAAATAATAAGCCCTTGCGAGGTGCAAGACAGCTTCGGTAGCGTATTTGTTTGGTGCTTTGGAAGCTAGATAAGTAAGGTATTTAATAGCGCTACCTGTATTTTTTTCTGATTCGTAAATAGAAGCCATGATAAAATGAGCTTCTAGTATATGTGCTCCATTTGGAAATTTATCGATGTAAGCACTCATTCCATTTTTGGTTCCTGCAAAATCTTTTTGCTCGTAGCGTAAAAACGCTGCTTGATACGTTAATGAATCTGCTTCTGTTTCAGACAAAGCCTTCCCATTCGTTTCCATAAAGGCAATAAAATCTTGTGGCTTTTGATTTTCTACAAAAATATTTCGGATATACTCGATAGAGGATTCAGCCTCTTCCGTATTTGGAAATTTGGCTAGTAAACTAGTGAAACTAGCAAGTGCTTCGTTATTTTTATCAGTATTAAAATAAGCGACACCAAGTTTTAAATAAGCCGCCGGGTGCCAAGCAGCCAGTGTAGCACTTGAAGTAATTTGTTGAAGTGGCGCCACTGCGAGTGCAAAAGACTCGGCCGCTAAATGGGTATTGGCCATTTCCATATACACATCCCCTATGAGTGCCGAGGTAGGATACTGCTTTACAAATTTTTGAAGTAACGCGAGTTTTTCTGGTGTTTTATTAGATGCACCAAATATGATAGACTTTTGAAAATAGGCATAATCTTCGGCCTCATATTGACGGTCTATAACCTGATCATACAGTACCATCGCCTTTGTAAAATCTTTTAACATAAAAAAGCAATCGGCTTTTTTTAGGATAAGGTCCTGAAAAATAGGCGCTCCCGTTTTTACAGCACTCATTGCTTTTTCAAAACTATTGACCGCCTCTGCATACTGCTGTAATTGCATTTGCGCAAAACCTAAATTGTAATAAGCATTACTCAAATTTACTTCTGCATTTACAATGGGCGCTGACAAATACTTTTGCAAAAAAACAATTCCCTGATCATAGATACCTTTTCTAAACTGCATCTCAGACTTCCAGAAATAGGCCAATACTGCTTGGTCCTGATTATTAGGCGTGGCAAGTAATAAATCGAGCAAACTATCTGCTGCATTGATGTACTGATCATTGATAAGCTCTACGGCTCTTCCATACAATAAAGAGGGATATGCTTTTTGTGCCAGTGCAGACGGATTTTTGATGCCCCCATACAACTTAAGACCGTCTTTAAAATTACTAGTTCGTGCAAGCGTGTTCACGAGTAAATCGGTGGCTTCGGATGTATAAGAAGAGCGTGGAAATAATTTTAAAAAATCTTGAAACCCTTTTAAAGCTTCATTGATTAGCCCCTGCTCAAAAGAAAGTTTAGCTACAGAAAAAGTAGCCACTTCTTTTTGCAGTTTATTACTATTGTTTTCGGCACAAAAAATAAATGCATTGCGCGCGCCAGACTTATCCCCTGTTTCTAGGTATGCTTTAGCAAGCAAATACATGCTATTTTGTGATAAAGAATCTTTTCCGGTAGTGAGCCTCTTAAAACCTTCAATGGCTTTGTTCCATTTTTTTTGTTCGAAGTAACAAAATGACAATTCATACAAGTCTTCGTGTGTAGGTGTTTTGCTACTAGCCACGTATTTTTCTAGATAAGGAAGTGCACCTGTAAAATCATTTTTAGCAAAAAGTAGTCTTCCCACCAACTGCTGTAATGGAAGCTCGTAATACTGCTCACCCGCTTTTAGTGCAGCCAGTGCAGTAGATAAAGCCTTTTCAGAACTTCCCGTAAAATAAAAAATTTGGGCGTTGTAAAAAGGAATGAGTTTGCCGTACACCGAGGCTGCTTTGGCAATTTCAAAACACTGAAGCGCGGTGGTGTAATTTTTTTCTTTGAATGCAATAAAGCCATAGTAATAATTGGCATCAATATAATAGGTATCACCCACCGTTTGTCTAACGGCATCGAGTGGTTGTTTTGCTTTTTCAAATTGACCCAAACTAAAATAAAGATAGCCTAGTATATATTTTACTTCTCCTATTTGCGCGTTGGTTAAATTGGCAAGTTTGGCAGTTTCTAAAAATGTTAAACTTTGCTGTGGCTGATTGTTTCTAAAATAATAGACCCCTACATAATAGGTCATCATTTGACGAAAAGCAGGATCCACAGCAGCTTTTATAAAATCACTAGCCTGTTCTACAATTCCTTTTTCATTGAGTTGAAGCCCACTCACCAGTAAATAAAAATCAACCCTTTCTTTTACAGACCTGTTGTTACTATACATAGAGGTCCGCTTCAATTCGTTAGCCAACTGATAACTACTCACATACGCTTTATTGGAAACAAAAGTTTGCAAATCCGTTAAACTTGCATCGATTGTATTTGGCAAAATGGGCGTTTGAGCAAGGCCTGAAAGCGCTATTACAAAAAAGCAAGCTGATAAAATATACGTTCGTAGTTTCATAAGTATGATACCCTTTATTACAAAGGTTTGTGTTTCTTTCTTAATAAAAAGCGAAAACCGTTTTAAAGGTAGCATTACCACCCCGTAAGGCCCTTTATTGAGCGCATTTGTGGAAAAACAGATAGATGACGTAAGTTTGTCAACAAAAGCAGGTAAACCTATGTACGAGCATCAAACTAACATACGTGTTAGATACGCAGAAACCGATCAAATGGACGTGGTCTATTATGGCAATTATGCCCAGTATTTTGAAGTGGGTCGTGTAGAAGCCATGCGCGCCATTGGACTCTCCTACAAAGAAATTGAAAAAATGGGCATTCACATGCCCGTGGTTACCATGGAAACCAAATACATAAGGCCTGCGCATTACGACGATTTGTTAACCTTAAAAACAACAGTTCCAGAACTTCCACTCGAGCATCAAATAAAATTTATCACAGAAGTGTACAACGAATCTGGAAAGCTATTGACGCAAGGAAAAGTAGTGCTGTATTTTATTGATGCTGCCACCGGAAAAAGGGCAACCATACCAGATAGCCTAAAACAAAAATTAGCGCCATTTTTTAGCGCATAATTTTTTTACGACTTACTGATACATGTTATACATCAGGTACTGAATTTTCCAGCCATCTTTTAATTTAACAAATTGAAAGCTATCAATCCCTTTGTGTGAAAATACACCGTTGCGGTGAAAGGTATAGGGCGCCCATGCGGAAGCCATTTCACGGTCGATATAAATAATTTCATCAAAAGAACGCTCGTCAAGCGATCCGGGCTGCTGCTTCCCAATGCTAGCAACAAAATCAGATACCTTACTGGTTCTTACAATCACCGAATCTTTTTGATTTTGCACAACATGCATGATGGCACCTGGTGCAAAGCAAGATTTAAGTAACACAGTATCGGCGGTAAGCATCGCTTTAAAGGTTTGCTTGATAACAAGTAATACCGCTGCTTTTTCGGAATCATTATTAGTTGTTACAGAAGTTGTTTGCGCATTTGTTTGCGCCGATACTTGCACCGCAAATAGGCACAAAAAACAAATCACCCAAATAAGTTGTTTCATATAATCAATGATTAAATTTATACGCGGTAAGTATCCGCTTTCCAATTATGAATAGACTGTTTGATTTCTTTGCCCGTTAAATTTTCTGCGGCGGCTTTAACTGCAAGCACTGCAAACTCCTCATCTGCAGCAAAACGTAGCGCAACAATTTGACCGATGCGTAAACTAGCTGGAAGAAGTTTTCCAGTTAATGCAAAATGTCTCAAATTTTCTTCGGCTCTGATGGCTCTATCTTGTGCCTTGAGCGCAAACATGCGCACAAAAACAAAAAAACATAAAAAAATAAAGCCAGCAAGATTCAAAAGAGAGGCACTGTAAAATCCAGCTCCCTCGGCATGCGCCAAATTAACAAAGCTGCCAATCCAAAAAGCTAAAATGGCCAAAAAGGTAAGCCCGTGCCAACCGGCTACTATTCTACTGTGGTTGCTGTAATTTTGTGTTTTCATAGGATGCAATATATTTATATTTGCCTGTTTGTGCTTACTATATTTACTTCGCACTAAATTTAAGGCCTAGCCATGGAAAAAGTGTTTGCATCCATCATTACTATTGGAGACGAATTATTGATTGGTCAAGTAATTGACACCAATAGCGCTTGGATTGCCCAAGAACTCAATAAAGCTGGCGTTACCATTAAAAATAGAGTGGCGGTTGGTGATGTTTGGGAAGATATTTGGGCTGCATTAGATGCAGAAAGTAAAAAAGCCTCGATCGTGCTTTTAACGGGTGGTTTAGGGCCTACTTCTGACGATATTACTAAACCTTTATTATGTGAATATTTTGGCGGGAAAATGGTGTTAGATGCCGCAACACTTGCGCATGTAACAGACATTTTTGAGCGCATTTTAAAACGCCCCATGATTGAGCGTAACGCCAAGCAAGCAGAAGTTCCAGATTGTTGCACCGTTTTATTAAATGAGCGCGGAACCGCGCCTGGTATGCTTTTTGAAAAAGATGGCGTACTATTTATATCGATGCCCGGAGTTCCCCACGAAATGAAATGGATCATGGAACATCATGTAATTCCTATGATTCCAAAGCGTTTTAAAACGGGCATCATTAAACACAAAACATTATTAACGGCG
>CAJBRT010000048.1 GCA_903958045.1 uncultured Bacteroidota bacterium
CCCGCATGTCTACCGCCTTCAAAAGCAGTTTCCATAAATACTTCAATCATTTGTTCGGCAAGTGCTAGTGCAACAAATCTTGCAGGGATACAAATAACATTAGCGTCGTTATGTTGTCTTGTAAGCGCTGCTACATCTGTTTGCCAGCATAAAGCAGCTCTAATAGATTGGTGCTTATTAGCAGTCATGGCAACACCGTTAGCACTACCACAAATTAAGACCCCAAAAGTACTTTCACCGCTCGCTACGCTCGCTGCCGTTGGATGCGCATAGTCGGGATAGTCCACTGAATCTAAAGAAGGGGTACCAAAATCTTTCACCTGATAACCCTTGTGTACCAACCATTTTTTAATCGCTTCTTTGTATTCAAAACCAGCATGGTCTGATCCAATGGCAATAGGTTTAGACGCGTCGAAAACAAAACTCATAATCTACAATATTTATCTAGCATGAAAGATAGTCCATTAACTCCACTCTTCTTCCTCTTCTTTAATTCTTTGCTTGCTTACTCTTGCAGACACTAAAATACTTAGTTCATAAAGGGTAAACAAAGGAATGAAAACAATAAGCTGACTCATCCAATCGGGGCTTGGTGTAATAACAGCAGCGGCTAGCAAGATAACCACCACCGCATATTTTCTTATTTTTCTTAAATAGATGGGTGTGATTAAACCAATTTTAGTAAGTATGTACGCGAGCACAGGAAGCTCAAAAGCAATGCCACACCCAAGGATAAGATTGGTTAAATTGTCTAAATAATCGGTAAGCGTTGGTCTCGTTTCAAGAACGCCCTTTGTGCCCAGTGTAAAACTTCCTAAGAAATTGAAGGTGAAAGGACCGAGTAAAAAATAACCAAAAGCAGCACCCGTAAAAAAGAAAAACGAAACCCAAAAAATAATGAAACGGGTGTTGGATAATTCTTTGTCTTTTAATGCAGGTTTAATAAAGCGCCAGAATTCCCAAAATATATAGGGGAACGAAATAAGTATACCCCCAATCAGTGCTAGTGATATGCTGCTTAAAAACTGACCACCAAAAGTGGTTGTTTGCATGTTAATGTTTACCGGAGGCATGCAAAGCGCTTCACCCATACCCGCCCAATGACTAAAATCACAAAGTAATCGGTAGCTAATAAAGTCGGGATTGATAGGGCCCGTTATGATATTATCAAAAACCCAGTCTCTATATATGAATATGATGGCTGCCATTACCAAAATAGCAATCACAGACCTAATAATATGCTGACGCAGTTCTTCGAGGTGGTCTATAAAGGTCATTTCAGCCTTCTCTTCACTTCTATTTCGATTAAATAATGCCATTTGCGGGACCTTTGGGGGCTAAATTTAGGTGTTTTAGCGCAAGATTTTAAGTTTTACCATCTCAATTCTTGTGTCACTTACCGTTAAAACATTTATTTGGTAATGGTCCACAATAATGGTTGCTTTTTGCTTTGGAATGGCTTCATGTTTATTGATGATATAACCACTCAGCGTTTCGGATTCGTTTTCTGGGAAATCCAATTCGTATTTTTCTTTGAGGTAGTCTAATTCGAGTCGACCGCTAAAAATAAATTCGTCGGCGGCAAGTTGTTTTTCAACAAATTCTTCAACGTCGTACTCGTCTCTAATTTCTCCAAAAATTTCTTCTAGCACATCTTCCATGGTCACAATACCTGCGGTACCTCCAAATTCATCTACCACCCAAGCAATACTTTTTCGCTCTTTGGTAAATTTATTGATCAGGTCTGTGGCAGACATACTTTCAGGAACAGCGATGATGGGATGCAAAATTTCTTGAATCGAACTAGGTCTTTTAAAGAGGTCAATTTGATGTACGTATCCTAAAATATTATCCACGCTATCATCATAAATCACCAGTTTACTCAGCTGTGTTTTAATGAATTGCTTTTTTAAATCTTCGATACTAGTATGCATATCGGCACCTTCTATTTCTGTTCTAGGAACGAGGCACTGCCTGATTTTCACGAGTGGAAGGCTTAATGCATTTTCAAAAAGTTCGGTATTTAATTCTTGATTTTCTTCGTCCTGATCTTTTGTTTGTTGAAAAAAATGTTCAAGGTCGACTTTGCTAAAAGCTTCATTTTTATTGTTTACGCGTACATTAAAAATGTACGTCAATATCCACTGCGCAATCGAAACAAAAACGCTTGCAAGGGGCTGTAACAACGAATGAAAAAACTGTGCAACGGGTGCAAAAAAAGCAATTAATTTATCGTTGCGCGCTTTAAAAATCGCTTTTGGAATAAATTCACCAAATACGAGTACCACAAAAGTAGAGATGATGGTGTCGATTATAAGTTTGAGGTATTCGTTTTCTACTTCGAGTGGATTCCATGCAATTCCTTTTAAAAAAGCAGTAAAGAGCAGGCCATATACAACCAGCACAATGTTGAGTCCAATTAAACAAGTACCAATAAATTTTGCGGGGCTCTCCATAAAATTAGAGAGGATGATGCCACTTCTGAGTCCTTGCTTTTTTTTGAGCTCAATACTGAGCCTGTTGGCACTAATAAAAGCGATTTCGTAACCGGCAAAAAAGCCAATTAAAATAAGGGATACTACAATCCAAATAATCGTATAAAGTTGCTCTGCCATAGTCTTATAGACAAACGTAAATATACATAGAATATTATGCTAAATCCAGAAATGGCTTATTGCCTAAAATGCTGTCAATACGGGCCATTACCTCCGTTGTGAGTAGCTTTTGCGCATCTAATGCCTTTAAGTTTTCTGTTAATTGAGATGCTTTGGTAGCCCCTAAAATGGTAGTGGTAACATTGGGGTTGACAAGGGTCCAAGCAATGGCAAGTGCAGCCATGCTCATGCCTAATTCTGAAGCAAGTGCCGTTAAGCTTTTTACCTTTTCAATTTTATTTTCTTGTACCCAGCGTTCTTTGAGCCAATCAAAACCTTCGAGTGACAATCTACTATCAGAAGGGATACCCTCATTGTATTTGCCGGTTAAAAAACCAGCTCCCAGTGGGCTCCAAATCGTAGTGCCTAAACCTTTGTTTTTAAACACAGGTAAATAATCTTGCTCCATTTTAAAACGCTCAAACATATTGTATTGAGGTTGTTCAACTGTAGGTCCAATTAAATGAAGTTGATCTGCTACACGGTGCGCTTCCATGATTTCAGCAGCACTCCACTGCGAAGTGCCCCAATATAAAATTTTACCTTGTGTGATTAAATTATGCATGGTCCACACCACTTCTTCGATGGGCACATTTTGATCGGGTCTATGACAAAAATAAAGATCTAAATAATCTGTTTGTAAACGCCCCAAAGCCTCGTGGCAGGCTTCTATGATGTGTTTACGACTCAGTCCAGTTTGATTGGGTTTGTTGTTTGTTCTCCATCCAAAAAATACTTTCGAAGAAAGGGTATAGGAGGTACGGTCCCATTTTTTTTGTTGTAGTACACGACCCATCATTTTTTCACTTTCACCAAAGGCATAACCTTCTGCGTTATCAAAAAAATTGATGCCCGCATCATACGCCATACCCATTAAAGTATCTGCGGTATTGTCTTCAATTTGTTTGTGAAACGTTACCCAGCTTCCTAAACTTAAAGCACTTAGTTGTAAGCCCGTGCGGCCCATTCTTCTATATTCCATAACCTTAATTTTTATTTATGTAATTATTTTGATAAAACGCTATCCGGTAATACGGCATAGCTACCAGGAAGCACCGTAAAGAAAACAATATTTGTAAGATTTTGATTGGAAGTAAATCCATTGGCATACTTACCTTTTTGTTTGTAGGGATAGGTTTGTATCAGGGTCACTTCTTTATCTGTAAAAAACTGTTCGGTACCCTGGTCCCAATAGAGTTCTTTGCAAAAAAGGGTGTCCCCCTTTAAATTAAACACTACCACACTGTCTCTCAGGTATACTTTTCGGTCATTTTCGAGGTATCTGCCGTATTTGGCGTCTAGTTTACTCTCTAATTTGAGGCTGTCGTCAAAAAAATCTACGTGTAAGGATTTTGGAAATTCTGCTTTTCTAGCACTATCGCCTTGGTAACGCAGTAGTAGGGGTGCCGTTAACTTGGCGCTTATTTTTCCTTCGTTACTAAGGTAACTTTCTATTTGAATACCTTCTTCGATGCTGGTTGTTTTGGCGCCTAATTCTTTTACAACATTGACATCATTTTCGCAAGCAAGCATAAAAAAGCAGCCAATATATATGGCTGCTAGAGGAATTATTTTATGCGTATTGCAATTAATCATATTTACGTTTCTGGAACCAAAGATCGCTCAAACTAAAGCCCATGGTAAATTGAGCATAGCTTTCTGTAAAATTATTTACGTTCGATCCTCTTTTACCAAATTGTACGGTTGTATTAAGTACGGTAAATTGTCTATCGTAAGCATTCCATTTTTTAATAGGAAGACCCATACCCATCGAAAATCCAAATTGTTTTAAACCATTGCCATCCGGATTTACATAGTCTTCACCTACGAAAAATCCTGCACGGTAATTTACATTGCTCCAATAATTTCTTCCAGCAACAGGGTCAGGACAAATTTGTGCACCTACTCTAAACTGCCAACTATCTGCGAGTCTATCTGGTTGATTGTAGTATCTATATTTGGTCCACTGCGTGCTTGTATATTCGACACCAAGCGACCAAAGTTCAAATAAACCTCTGTTATTAGTCGCTGTTTTGTGTAAGGTAATACCAGCTGTGTAAGTAGCAGGAATATCTATGGTGCCAGGTAGATCCACCACTTTATAAATACTATCGATTGTTAAGTCGCCTGTTTGTGATTGTGTGAAAGTCTCTCTGGTAGTGGTTTGTGTGGCATTTAATTGCTGACTTAATGTGGCGGTTGCACCCAATCGAATCCAGTATTTGTTGATTACTTTATTCGTACTATTTATAGATTCGGCAATAGAAAAATCATATTGAAAACCCGTATGTAAAAAAGCGCCGCCAAAATTACTAATGCTAGCAGAGTTAGATTGATAATAAAAAACAGTATCGTTCAAAAATGTTTTTTTAGTAGAAATTTCTCTTCGGCCAAAATTGTAACCAGTATTAAAACCAATACTAAATCCTTTCCATTTTTTTCCGAGTCCTACAAAAAGTTGATTGAGTCCACCACTACCTTCATACACAGTACCTAAACTATCGTTGGCAATTCTTGTCCGCTCTACCACCGAATAATTTATTTTGGTAGCGGGTCTTAATCCAAATGCAAAGCCTAGGTTTTTTTTGCTTTTGATGGGTGCACCAAAGGCAACATAGGTTGGATAAAAATTATTGGAAGTAAATCTGTCAGCAGGGTTAGCGCTTCTTAAAGTTCTTGAATCTATGGTTAAACCTAAATCATAAGACACCATAAAAAAGTTTCCGTAGGTAGCTGGATTTCCAAAATTAATGGCTTGTCCAACATTGTTCACTTGACCATCTGAATAAGCAGCGGTAATGCCCCCCATAGATCTACTAATAGAGTGACTACCTGGTGAAACATCACCAAGGCCATACCTTGTAAATGGAGAATTTTCTTGTGCCTTCGCATTCAAAAAGAAACATCCGGTAACTAAAACTGGCAGGAAAAACCTACCCATTATTAAACTCACTGATCGCATAAAGGCCTTTAAATATTAAGTTAGGGTCGGCAAATATCCTGTTTTTTAAGTGTGGTACAAAAAAAGGCATATC
>CAJBRT010000049.1 GCA_903958045.1 uncultured Bacteroidota bacterium
AACATTCTTTATACTTTATTAATACCATACGTGGGCAACACTGGCGGGATTAATTGGAATAACATTGCTGTGGTAATTCCATACGGTCAAAAATTTATGAAGTATCAAAAAAAAATAGCAAAGAATATGAATAAAGAAATAAATTATGTAAATTCAAAAGAAGGTTTTACACCAAATTTATCACAACAAACTCATAATATTTTAAAAGCTACAGATAATTTAACAAACACACAAGCTCAAGTTCAAACAAGTCTTGTAAATCAACAATTTAATTCTTCTTTATCTCAATTTGAAGATGCTGAAACTGGTGGGAATAATGAAATTAATGATTATTATGCGAGAATAAATCCAAAAAATCCATATTTAAACACAAATATAAGATTTACAACAGGAGAAACATGTTACGTTACGAATCAAGGAGTTGTAAAATGGTATCCAAATCCTGAAATATGGAATAGCACAGCTGGTATGAATGGATGTCCAGCTTCTTCAAAAATTACTCAATTGAATATTCCTTGGGAAGCATCATACAATAATTCTGGAACCAATATTCCCACAAATCCGCCATTAATAACAGGAACTCCTATGACTCAAGGTCAAAGTTGCGGTTATGAAGGAACCAACGTCTATGTAAATGAAATGGTTGGTTCCAATGTAACCTCTTCTTATAAAGGTTGTTTTGCTGATAATTCTACTACACCAGCAATGACATTTATTGGGCCTGCACCTCCTACACCTCCACCCGGTTCCGGACAAATAACAAATCCAGACTTTGATTATCCAGAAATAGCAGCGAATAGTTATCAATACATTTCTTCTAATACAACCGTGCCAGGATGGGATTTTTATGCGGTTTTAATAAATAATTCACAGGCGTGGTCTTACCCAATGCCTTATCCAAATGGAAACCAAGCAGCTTGTATTCAAGCTACACAAATATTCGGACAGGTTGTCTATTTTAGTGCAGGAACATATAATTTAAGTTTTTATTCTGTTGGTAGGCCTACATACTCAAGTAACACAATAAATGTCTATTGTTCTCTCGCAAGTGATGTTACAACTCCTCAAGACGCCCCTGTTGTTTTTACTTTTACACCACCCAATACAGCATGGCAAATTTACAATACAACACTAACTATTTCGCTAAATGGCAGTTATGATTTTGGATTTTACGGAACAATAGATAATATTGATAACTCGGTAGCAATTCAACACATAATAGTTACTTCTACTACTGGAGGAGGAGGTTCTTATGCTGCGCCCGGAAGTGGAAGTGGAGGAGGTGGTTCTTATACAGAAAAAACATGTAAAGATGCGGCTATGTATGAAGGTTATAAATATTACGCATTACAAGACACAAATTCAAGTGGTTATGGATACTGCGCTGTTTCAAATAATTATATTTCTGCTACACAATACGGTAACTCAACAATAATAAGCAATGAAATTGTTTTATGGCAAACAAATACAACAGGGACAGGAAATACAGCAACATTAAATGAATCAGGTTGTTTAGTTGTAATCAATTCAAGCGGAACTGCTATATTTACAACGCCAAATAACGCGACGAATATCTCAACAAGTTATATCGGTTGTTATGGAGATGGTCCTAACAGAGCGTTTCCGATTGCTGTAACTAATGGGGCTTTAGTTAATGCTGATGCTAACTCATATTCTTGGAACTCCTCTGTATCCAGTTGCCAACAAGCGGCTCAATCAAATGGATATAGTTATTTTGGATTACAGGATTCAACTGTTGAAGGGGAAGCTGTATGTTTTGTTGGAAGTAATTTACAAGAAATACAAGCTTATGGAGCAGCTGGCAATTGTACTACTTTCCCAGACGGCACTGTAAATGGTGGAGCATGGTCAAACTCTGTTTATAGTACTGGAATGGCAAATCCAAATTATTTCTTGTCTCTTACAGATGATGGATTATTAGCAATCTATTTAGGTTCCGGACCAACTGATCAACAAGAATTAATATGGTCATATCAAGGTAACGTACAACAACCAAACCCATTATATGCCGCTGAAAATGGAATTGTTGGAAATAATTGGATCCCATCAGGTTTTGGTGGATTAGCAGCTGGCGATTTTGTAGGTTCGCCAAGTGGTTATTGTGTATTGCTTATGGAATCGACTGGAAATTTAGTATTTTTAACTTTTCAAACTGCACCCAATTGTGCTACTGTAAATGGAACTGAAGTTGGTGGTATAGGCGCAAATGCTATTTATGAATTGAGTGATGCTGGAACTATTAGCAATATGGGACAACTTGCATATATTGATCAAAATTCTACACTATATCCTTATGAAACAACCAATACAGGATTTAACAATTCTTATACAAAAATTAAATACTTTGATAGTTCTGGAAATAATATTCCAAATGCTACATTTTCAAATGCTACTCTAACACAATGTGAGAGCGCATGCGAAGCAAACGATGAGTGTTATGGATTTTCCATTATTAATGGAGTTTGTTATCCAAAAAACAATCAAATGTATCCTGTCGGACAATTAAATCAAAACCAGGATTCTACACTTTATATTAGAAATAAAATTCCTATTACTCCTCCTTATGGTGTAAATGGAACTGTTATAAATAATATTAATTCAAACCAATATCAAAATTATAACGCAAGTAGTCAAACAATAAGTGATAATGGTGAATCCATAAATGGCAGTGGTGGTGTATTTAACATTTTAAACCCAGCAACAAATCCTCAAATCCAAAATTTACAAAATCAATTAACAACAAATGCTGGACAAATGTTAGAATTATCCAATGCTTTTAACGCAGCAGATATAGCGGTTAATAATCAATCCATGGCTAATATTAAGGGTATAAAAAATTACGAAAAAGAATACAACAAAATACAAAAAAAAATAAAATATGATGTAGAAAACACAAGTGGTATTTTAGATAATAGTGATATCAAAGTCTTACAACAAAATTATAATTATATGTTTTGGAGCATTTTAGCAATTGGAACAGTTATAATATCTATGAA
>CAJBRT010000050.1 GCA_903958045.1 uncultured Bacteroidota bacterium
AGCACACACAGAAAGATATAAAGACGCACAAGGCAATCAAAAAGATAAAACCACTTGGGTTGATTGTGCCTATTGGACAGATAGAACAGGTATCGCGCCGTATCTAAAAAAAGGTACACAAGTATATGTAGAAGGAACACCAGATGTTAGAACCTATACCACACAAGATGGAAGAAATGGTGCTACACTTTCTGTGCGTGTTGCATCAGTTCAACTACTGGGCGCAAAACCTAATGAAGGTGGTGGTGCTCCACAAAACGCGCCTTCATATGGTGGACAATCAAGTGCACCTGCTGCAAATGACATGAATGAATCTGACGATCTTCCATTTTAGTTAGTATAATATGCGTCAAATTTTATTTGCACTTTTATTTGTGCTACTTGCAACCTCAAGTTCAGCGCAGGATAAACCTGTATACACCGATGTACTCGTAGTTGGTGGAACCACGGGTGGTATTGCCGCCGCTTTGCAAACTGCAAAGATGGGACTCAACACCGTTGTGGTAGAACATACACCCTGGTTAGGCGGTATGCTTTCTGCGGCGGCCGTTAGTTGCACCGATGGTAACCACGAATTACGCAGTGGTATCTGGGAAAATTTTAGACAAGCACTTTACAAACATTATAAGTCTAACAATTTGTTTACGGGTTGGGTAAGCGAAACTTGTTTCGAGCCCCATGTAGCAGATAGTATTTTTAAAGCCTGGGTGCACGCGCAGCCTAATATGCAGGTTTACTATCATTGGTATTTTGATAAAGCCATCATGAATGGTAATACCATTACGGGCGCCGTATTTGAAAATGTGCGCGGGCAAAAATTAACCGTGTACGCAAAACGTGTGATAGACGCCACCGATTTAGGCGATGTATATGCGGGCGCAGGGGCAGCTTATGATTTAGGTACCGAAGACAGTACCCAAAGTGGCGAAAAAATTGCACCCGGAAAATCCGATGTCATTCAGGATTTAACATGGGCGGCCGTTTTAAAAGATTACGGTAAAGGAGCGAATAAAACAATTGCTATGCCAGCTGGTTATAATGCACTTGCATACTACTGTTCTACCGCCGATGCGCCTTGTAATGCAAAGCCGTATAGTTTGGGCACGCAAAAAGTACTCGAATATGGCCGTTTAAAAACAACAGACGGCTCTTTAAAATACATGCTCAACTGGCCTGCTTTTGGAAACGATTATTATATCAATGTCGTAGAAAAAAAACCTATCGAAAGAGAAGCGCATTATAACGTAGCTAAAAACTTTACCTTAGGGTTTATTTATTTTTTACAAACTGAATTAAAGCAACCACAAATTGGTTTAGCCACCGATGAAGTAAATGAAGGCATGGCTTTTATGCCATACAACAGAGAGGGGCGTAGGTTAAAAGGAAAAGTGCGTTTGAATATTGATCATATTGCAAAGCCGTTTAATTATAATTTATACCGCACAGGAATTTCTGTGGGCGATTATCCGGTAGATCATCACCACGCGCGTTACAACGGTAAAGTTCCCCCAATTCCATTCCCATCTGTGCCCTCTTTTAATATTCCATTAGGCGCTTTAATTCCAGAAAATACACAAGGATTGGTTGTATGTGAAAAAGGAATTTCTGTAAGTAATATCGCCAATGGAACAACAAGGTTACAACCTGTGGTGTTTTTAACAGGTCAGGCTGCTGGAATGCTTGCAGCCGTGTCGTTACAACAAAATATTAATGTACAAGATGTTTCTGTAACAGCTGTTCAAAAAGGGCTCTTACAAGAAAAGGTTTACTTAATGCCCTATTCAGATGTAAAGCATACAGACAAAGCCTTTGATGCTGTTCAGTGGGTGGGTTCTTGGGGTATTATTAAAGGCATAGGAAAATCTGTGGGCTGGGCCAACAAAACTTATTTTAAACCAGATTCGTTAGTAACCTATTCAGAAATTACAGCTGGCTTACATGCACTGGTGCCTCTTAATTTTTCTGACAAAATAAAATCAAACGATCCGGTTACAACGGCGCAGTTATTTGAAATGATATCCCGTTTTAATGCAGCCGTTGCAAAAAATAGTAAAGCGGCGCGCGCAGCTAAATTATCTGATGGTTTTTTAATTGCCGATCAAGCCTATATAAATGCTGGACTTGCTGTACCTAAATCAACAAAAAAATTAACGCGTAAAGAAGCGAGTTTTATTTTGTATAGCCTAGCAAAAGGGTTAGACTATCTCGATAAAGATTTATCGGGCGTGGCCTTTTTTAAATAAGTATTCATGACTGTTTTTTCTTATCAAGCCTTATACAATTTTACGGAGTCTGTTTTTTTAGCCATGGGTTGTTCTGCTACGGATGCAGCGGCGGCAACAAGAGTGCTGATTGCAGCAGACCTTCGTGGGATCGATTCACATGGCGTTGCACGCTTAAGTGGTTATGTGCGTTTGTGGGAAGCAGGTCGTATTAATGCCACGCCTAATATACATGTGGTACATGAAACGCCTTCTACCGCTGTGGTGGATGGCGGTGCGGGACTTGGCCTAGTGGTTGCACCTTATGCGATGCAAATTGCAATCGATAAAGCAAAGCAGGTAGGCACTGGATGGGTTTCTGTAAAAAATTCAAATCATTTTGGGATTGCAGGGTATCATGCCATGATGGCCCTAGAACATGATATGATTGGCATGGCCATGACCAATGCAAGTGCACTGGTAGCGCCTACATTTTCGTCAGAAAAAATGCTGGGTACCAATCCAATAGCAGTGGCTATTCCTGCCGGGAGCGAACCTCCTTTTGTAGCAGACATGGCTACCACAACAGCAGCCAATGGTAAGCTTGAAATACTGCAACGCAAAAATGCAGACGCACCACTTGGTTGGGTACAAGATGAGGCGGGCAATGATGTAACAGACGCTAATATTTTAAAAAAGGGTGGGGCGCTTTTGCCGCTTGGAAGTGATAGAGAACATGGTAGTCATAAAGGCTATGCATTAGGCGCTATTGTAGATATTTTTTCTGCGGTATTAAGCGGCGGTAGTTATGGCCCATGGGCACCGCCTTTTCCTGCTTATATCCCACTTCCACAAAACATGCCTGGTGAAGGGCTCGGTCATTTTTTTGGCGCTATGCGCATCGATGCATTTAGGCCCGCACAAGATTTTAAAAACAATATGGACAACTGGATCCAGCGATTTAGAAATGCGACCCCCATTCATCCGGCTCAAAAAGTACTCATTCCCGGAGATCCTGAAAGAGAGGCCCAAGAAGCAAGGATGCAAACAGGTATTCCTATTGTAGAGCCTGTGGTGCTCGATTTAAAGGAAGTAGGTGCCCGTTTTGGTATTCAGCTCTAAGATGCGTTAGCCCTCATTTTTTGTACGATTTACCTACCTTTGCAACGCAGTTTAAAAGCAATCGATTATGAAAGTAATGAAGTTTGGAGGTACAAGTGTAGGTAAGCCAGAACGTATGCATCAGGTATATGAACTCATTACCAAAGATACCGAATCTAAAATTGTTGTGTTAAGTGCGCTCAGTGGAACCACTAACGCGCTTGTAGAAATTAGTAATAGCCTAAGCGCTGGTAATAAAACAGAGGCCAAACAAAAAATTGATACACTCGAAGCGCATTACCACGCGTTTGTGTTAGATCTATTAAAAACAGAGGCGCTTATTGCAAAAGGAAACGCTATTGTTAAAGAGCATTTCGAATTTTTAAATATCATCACTAAAATTTCTTTTAGCGATGCGCTCAACAAAGATATTTTAGCACAGGGTGAACTCATGAGTACTAAATTATTTTGTTGTTATTTAGAACAGCAAGGCCAAGATCATTTACTCCTTCCAGCACTTGATTTTATGGTCCTCGATCAAAACGAAGAGCCCAATTTACCGCTTATTCGATCAAAGTTAACAGCACTGTTAGCAGCGCACACTTCTACTAAAATATTTATTACACAGGGATATATTTGTAAAAATGTACACGGTGAAGTAGATAATTTAAAACGCGGTGGTAGTGATTATACTGCATCACTCGTTGCCGCTGCTTGTGGTGCAAGCGTTTGTGAAATATGGACAGACATTGATGGCATGCACAACAACGACCCGCGTATTGTGAATAAAACAGTAGCCATCGAGCAGTTGAGTTTTGATGAAGCTGCCGAGCTTGCATATTTTGGTGCTAAAATTTTACATCCTACCTGTATTTGGCCAGCACAACAAGAAAATGTACCTGTCAAATTATTAAATACCATGCAGCCAGATGCTGCTGGAACCGTAATCACCAAAGAGGCAGGAAGTGAAGGTATTAAAGCCGTTGCTGCAAAAGATGGCATCATCGCTATCAAAATAAAAAGTAGCAGAATGTTACTAGCCTATGGGTTTTTGCGCAAAGTATTTGAAGTGTTTGAAAAATACAAGACTTCAATAGACATGATTACCACTTCTGAAGTAGCGGTTTCTGTTACCATTGATAACGATGTATTCTTAGCCAACATTGTAAAAGAATTAGAACCATTTGGTACCGTCGAAGTTGAAAAGGAGCAGAGTATTGTTTCTATTGTTGGTAATCATATTGCCCACACAGATTCGGTACTTAAAAAACTATTCAATGCAATTGATGAAGTGCCCGTTACCATGGTAAGTTACGGCGGCAGTGCACATAATATTTCATTACTCGTACCAACCGCAGATCGTACAAAAACGCTTCAGTTGATTAACTCGGGCTTGTTTGGTTTGTAGTAGGAATGGCTTCAATAAACAAAAGGTTTCTTGTAATGCCTTCAAATTTTGAGCGTTGCAAAGGTGAGTTTTTAAACACTGTTTTAAAGCCTTCTTTGGTTAAGTTGCTCCATTCTTTTGTTCCAAAGGTTTCAATGGCAGTGTTGGGTGTAAATCCTGGCTCCTGATGCTGTTTGCTAAACCGGTTCCATGGACATACGTCCTGACAAGTATCACAACCAAACATCCAGTTGTCAAATTTGCCTTTCATATCAGAAGGTATAATAGCGTCTTTTAATTCGATGGTAAAATAGCTGATACATTTATTGCCTGCTATGGTTTTGTCCGGTAAAATAGCTTCTGTGGGGCAGGCATCAATGCATTTGGTACAAGAGCCGCAATAATCTTTGGCAAAAGGGTCGTCGTAACTAAGTGGAAGGTCTATAATGATGGTTGCAATAAAAAAGAAAGAGCCATCTGTTTTAGAAATTAGATTTCCGTTTTTTCCAATCCATCCTGCACCTGTTTTTTGTGCCCATGTTCTTTCCAGCACAGGTGCCGAGTCTACAAATCCACGACCCACAATATCACCCGCTTTTTGCCTTAGTGCAGCTAGTAATTTGTTGAGTTTTTCCTTGATCACAAAATGATAATCGGTGCCGTAAGCATAGGTCGAAATTTTAGGACTATCTGCTGGTTGCTTTTTTGGGCTATAATAATTTTGTGTAAGCGTAATTACAGATTTTGCGCCGGGCACTAATTTGGTTGGGTCAACCCGTAAATCAAAATGATTTTCTAAATACTGCATCGATCCGTGCATACCCGCGTGCAGCCATTTTTCTAGCCTTCGCGCATCTTCATCGAGGCGCGCCGCTTTTGCAATACCGCAATGCGTAAACCCCAGCGATAATGCTGTTTCTTTTATAAACCTGGTATGTTCTTGAATCAATTGCATCTATATTATTTGCAAGCAGCAATTATTTGATCGTCAATCAGTGATTTAAAAGAAGCCATGAGTTCTTTGTTTTCGCTTGCAGCTTCGCCAGGGGTAAAAACAATGAATGCATATTTTCTACAAAAATCAATCACTGGCCATGTTCCAAAAAGTCCGGGGCATGCAACAGTGGTTGTTTTTCCGTTTTCATTAGTGGCAAATATCCATTGCCCCATTCCATAATTTTTGCCTTCTAGTATAGCAGGGGTTTCTTTAATCATGCCTTGTGTAGAACTTGATTTCATCATCGTTTCAATGGCCGCTTCTGATAAAATTCTTTTACCATTAAATACACCACCATTTAAAAGCATGGATAAAAAATTCATGTAATCGTAAGCGCTTGATTGCGCGCCACCCGCAGGGTTAATAACGGTGTAGCTGAAAAAATTGGTGGTGCGCATAAGTAGTGGTCTAGTAATACGCTCCGCCATCATTTGTTCAAAGCCTCTTCTGTTCAGCACTTCTAAAACCCTTGCGGCAATGGTGAATCCAATATTATTAAATCTAAACACCAAACCTGGGTTAGATAAAATTTCTTTACTAGATGCAATCTCATTAACGAGTTCATCAAGGCTAGAAAACTTTTTAGGATTGCTCATGTCTTTTAATGAACCAATCGAAGGGCCTTCAACACCAGTTAAATGGGTGATACAGTCTCTGATGGTAATATAACCTTTCGAATATTTTGAAAAGATGGGAAGGAATTTGCTTACCTTATCATCGAGTGAGAGTTTGCCTTCATCTACATAACTCATCACAAGTGCAGCCGTCAGCCACTGGGTACTCGCTGCAATTGGGGCTTGTGTTTTTGGTGTGAACTCACCCACGCTTTTTTCAAATACTATTTTTCCATCTTTATAAACGAGTAAGACCGCTTTTCCGCCAAGCTCCTTTTTGCTAGCTTCTAGTTTGGCACCTAGTTCGGTAAAATTAAGTTGGGCCATAGAAACCTGAAAGAATAGCATGAAAGCTATGATATAGCTGACTTTCATGCAGGTTACAACTGTTTTTACAGACATAATTTCCGGTTTTGTAGGGTTACAAAGAAATAAATGGGTTTAGTATCGTTTTTGCACACAAATTATGCATTCAAAACAATATAACTATGAATTTAGCAAATTATACCATTAAAGCACAGCAAACGATTGCTGCAGCCCAACAGCTTGCTTTTAACAATAACAATCCTTCTATCGAAACAGAGCATTTGCTTCAAGCAATTTTAGAAGATAAAGATAGCACCGTTTCGTTTTTGTTAAAAAAGAACAACGTCAATGCTGCGTTTGTTGCCGCAAAAATTACGGATGCGATGGCTAAACTCCCAAAAGTACAAGGTGCAGAGCCTGGTGCGCAAATTGGAAGAGAGCTCAACACGGCGCTCTTAAAAGCAAATAGCATGCTCGCCACTTTTGAAGACGAATTTATTAGTCCAGAGCATTTGCTATTAGGATTACTACATGTAAATGATAGCACGGCAAAAACGTTGAAAGATGCAGGCCTCACCGAAAAAGGTTTGGTGGCAGCTATTAAGGAACTCCGCAAAGGCGAAAAAATTAGTTCGCAAACACAAGACACACAGTTTAATGTACTTAAAAAATATGCGCGCAATTTAAATGAAGCGGCGCGTCAGGGCAAACTCGATCCAGTAATTGGTAGAGATGAAGAGATCAGAAGAACCCTTCACATTTTATCTAGAAGAAGTAAAAACAATCCGCTTTTAGTGGGTGAGCCTGGTGTTGGTAAAACAGCCATTGCAGAGGGCCTTGCTATGCGTATTGTAAATGGTGACGTGCCAGAAAATTTAAAGTCTAAAATCATTTACACACTTGATATGGGCCTTTTAATTGCTGGCGCTAAATACAAAGGTGAATTTGAAGAGCGATTAAAGGGGGTTGTAAAAGAAGTAGCGGAAAGTGACGGTGAAATCATTTTATTTATTGATGAAATCCATACCCTAGTGGGGGCAGGTGGTGGTGATGGTGCCATGGACGCTGCTAATATTTTAAAGCCCGCACTTGCAAGAGGTGAGCTTAGAGCCATTGGCGCCACTACATTAAGTGAGTATCAAAAGTATTTCGAAAAAGATAAGGCCCTTGAGCGTAGGTTTCAAAAAGTAATGATTGAAGAGCCTAGTGTAGAAGATGCGATATCCATTTTACGTGGACTCAAAGACCGTTACGAAACGCACCACCATGTGCGTATCAAAGACGAAGCTATTATTGCGGCAGTAGAGCTTTCTAATAGGTATGTAACTGACCGTTTTTTACCAGACAAAGCCATCGATTTAATTGATGAGAGTGCTGCTAAATTAAGGTTAGAAATGAATTCTATGCCCGAAGAGCTGGATACACTCGAGCGTCAAATCAGACAACTTGAAATTGAGCGCGAAGCCATCAAAAGAGAAAATGATGAAGAAAAATTAAAAGAACTCAATATTGAGATTGGAAATTTATCGGTAGAGCGTGATACCTTAAAAGCAAAATGGCAGGAAGAAAAAGAAGTGGTTGAAAAAATTCAACAATCAAAAACGTCTATTGATGCGTATAAGTTTGAAGCCGAACAAGCAGAGCGCAATGGTGATTATGGCAAGGTAGCCGAAATCAGGTATGGTAAAATAAAAGACCAGGAAGCACTCATCGAAACTTTAAATACGCAACTTGGTACCATTAGTGAAAACGGCAGTAGACTTATGAAAGAAGAAGTCGACGCCGAAGACATTGCGCAAAGTGTAGCAAAAGCAACGGGTATACCGGTAAGTAAAATGCTCCAATCGGATCGTGAAAAATTACTACACTTAGAAGATGAATTGCACCAGCGCGTAGTGGGTCAAGAAGAAGCGATAGCCGCTGTTTCGGATGCTATTCGAAGAAGCAGGGCAGGACTTCAAGACCCTAAAAAACCTATTGGCTCCTTTATATTTTTGGGTACCACCGGTGTGGGTAAAACGGAGCTTGCCAAAGCGCTTGCCGATTATTTATTTGATGACGAACAACTCATGACCCGCATAGACATGAGTGAATACCAAGAAAAACATTCAGTGTCGCGCCTTGTAGGAGCGCCTCCGGGTTATGTAGGTTATGATGAGGGCGGTCAATTAACAGAAGCAGTTCGTCGCAAGCCATATAGCGTGGTGCTACTCGATGAAATTGAAAAAGCACACCCCGATGTTTGGAATATATTACTCCAAGTTTTAGATGATGGTCATTTAACAGACAATAAAGGACGTAAAGTAAATTTCAAAAACACCATCATTATTATGACTAGTAATATTGGTAGTCATTTAATTCAAGACGCTTTTGAAAAAGTAACCGAAAAAAATATCGAAGCTGTTACGGATAAAGCAAAAACGGATGTGATGGAACTTTTAAGACAAACCATCAGGCCCGAGTTTTTAAACCGTGTAGATGAGATCATTATGTTTAGTCCGCTCTTAAAAAAGCAAATTCTAGGCATCGTAAAAATTCAATTACAAGGGCTTCAAAAAATGGTAGCGCTTTCAGGCATTACGTTACAGTATTCCGATTATTTATTGGAGTTTTTAGCGGAGCAAGGCTTTGATCCACAAATGGGTGCAAGACCTTTAAAGAGGCTTATACAAAAGCTTATTGTGAATGCGCTTAGTAAAAAGATACTTGCAGGAGAAGTGGATAAAGCAAAACCAGTACTTGTTGACGTCTTTGATGGAGTGGTAGTGTTTTCAAATTAAGGGGTTTAACATTTTGTTATTAAACCATCTTTCTACATTTGATTCTTATCCCCTCAAATCAAATCTTATACCATGAAAAAAACAACACAATTTGTCGCGGCTAGTTTAATAGCCATTGTTTCACTTGTTGCTGTCGCATGTAACAAGTCTACTTCTGTAGAAAATGGTCCGGGTATTCAAGAGGTTAATTTTATGTTAACGGATGGTCCGGGTAGTTATGACAATGTTTTTATTGATATTAAATCCTTGCAGATAGTAATCGACACAGCAAGGGAAGGGTCACGAAAAAGGGACACTTGTAATTGGGATCATATTGCAGCAAATAGAAATTCCCGTAAAGATTCCGGTCTGGTATGGACAACAATGCCAATTAAGGCTGGTGTTTATGACATCTTAAAATTTAGAAATGGGTTGGATACTTTATTTGCTTCGGCTAATGTTCCAAAAGGTTCTGTAAGGCTCGTACGAATAGAATTTGGCACCAATAATAGTGTTGTAAAAGATAGTGTATCTTATCCGCTTAATCTGGCATCAAATATGCCCGCTTATATTACTTTAAAATTAAACGGGCGTGAGTTTGAGGAATTTGCAAGTCGCCGTCACAGACTTTGGTTAGACTTTGATGTAAGCCGTTCTATTATTGAAGCAAATGGACGCTTTTATTTAATGCCTGTAATGCACACTTTTGTAGAAAAAAATACGGCAAGTGTAGCGGGTAAAGTAAAACCCAAAGATGCAAAAGCAGTGATTACCCTATTTAATAATACCGATACCGCTTATGCACTTCCTAACAGAGAAGGCGAGTTTAAAATGCGCGGTTTAAAAGATGGGACTTACAAATTATATGTAAAAGCCTCAAATGGGTATAAGGATACGACGATCAATAATGTGGTGGTGGCACAACCTAAAACAACTAGTGTTGGTGTAATTGAACTTAAAAAATAAGAAGTATAGGGTGAGTTTGTTTAGAATGGGGGCGCTTGGCGCCCCCATTTGTATTTGATAGTACCAACGAAAAAGCTTTTTTTTGTAGGGCATAATATTTACTCCCCATGATTCAAAACCGTAAAGCAGCCATCGGATTTATATTTATCACTTTATTAATTGATGTAACAGGGCTCGGTTTAATTATTCCTGTTGTTCCAAAGCTAATCGAAGATTTACTGCACACCACTAATATTAGCAAAGTGGCACTGATTGGCGGCTTGCTCACTTTTTCTTATGCGATTATGCAATTCTTGTTTGCACCCGTGCTTGGAAATTTGAGTGACAAATACGGACGACGCCCTATTTTATTATTTTCATTATTAGGATTTGGTCTCGATTATTTACTCCTTGCTTTTGCACCAAGTATTGGATGGTTATTTGTTGGACGCATTATTGCAGGAATAACGGGTGCTAGTATGACAACGGCATCTGCGTATATCGCTGATATTAGTACGCCCGAAACCCGCGCACAAAACTTTGGCATGATTGGTGCTGCTTTTGGTCTTGGATTTATTGTAGGTCCCATGATAGGAGGGCTGCTAGGAGAAATGGGACCTCGTATTCCATTTTTAGTTGCAGCAGGTCTAGCGCTGTTAAATGCCGCCTATGGTTATTTTGTTTTACCAGAATCCTTGGATGTTTCTAACAGAAGAGCTTTTGATTGGAAGCGCGCAAATCCCATAAGTTCCTTAAAAAATTTATCAAGATTTCCGGCAGTTGCTGGACTTATTGTTTCCTTCTTTTTAATTTATGTTGCTTCACATGCTGTTCAAAGTAATTGGAGTTATTTTAATATTGAAAAATTTAAGTGGTCACCCAAAATGATTGGCATATCACTTGCTGTCGTTGGGGTATTGGTTAGCTTGGTTCAGGGGGTGCTTGTAAGGTTTGTGAATCCTAAAATTGGGAATGAAAGAAGTGTATATGTGGGTTTAGGATTATATACAGTTGGATTAGTTTTATTTGGGCTCGCGTCACAAAGTTGGATGATGTTTGCATTTTTAATCCCTTACTGTTTAGGCGGTATTTCTGGCCCTGGCCTACAAGCTATTATTTCTGGTAGTGTTCCCGCTAACGAGCAAGGTGAACTACAAGGGTCTTTAACAAGTGTTATAAGCATTACTTCTATTGTTGGACCACTCGTGATGTCAAATTTATTTGCCTTCTTTACGGGGCCTATTGCACCCTTTTATTTTCCGGGGGCACCTTTTATGCTTGCAGCGCTATTGATGTTGTTAAGTTGCCTTTTTGCCTATAAAGCGTTGAGGACTAAGTAATATTTCGTTTTTTCCGCCTTAAATCACTTGTCGCTTCCTAATTTAACTTTTTAAATGACAAGTATTAATTGGAAGGGGGGCTATTTATGCGTACTTTTGCACTTTAATTACAATTTACAAATTTACAAATGGACACACAAATTCAAGGAACTGTAAAGTTCTTCAACGAGGAAAAAGGTTTTGGATTCATCAAGCATGACAATTCAAGCAAAGAAACTTTCGTACATGCTAACGGCTTGATTGACCAAATCGAGGCGAATGACAAGGTTATTTTTGACGTGCAAGAAGGCCGTAAAGGTCCTAACGCAGTTAACGTTAAACGTTTAAGTTAATTACTAAAACAAGCTTAACCAATTATAGGCCATTTCGCTAACCGCGAAATGGCCTTTTTCTTTGCCCTAGCTTAACTATATTTGTAGTCTCTAAAAAGTGCATATGTCAACCATACTTCAACAGTTACAAGAAACAAAAACCTACATACAATCTAAGGTAAACGAACAGGCTGCTATTGGGATTATTTTAGGTAGTGGACTCGGAAATCTAGCCGCTGAAATTGTTACTGAATTTGAAATTCCATACGAACAAATTCCTCATTTTCCGGTAAGCACCGTCGAAGGTCATAAAGGCCGTTTAATTTTTGGCACACTCGAAGGTGTAAAAGTTTGGGTAATGTCGGGCCGTTTTCATTTTTATGAAGGCTATACACCGCAGCAAGTTTCGTATCCTGTAAGGGTGATGCGCGCGCTAGGGGTAGAAACATTACTTCTTTCTAATGCAGCAGGTGGCGTCAATAGTAATTTTAAAGTGGGAGATTTAATGATCATCAATGATCATATTAGCCTGTTTACCATCAACCCACTTCTTGGAAAAAATGAAGAAGCGCTAGGAACCCGTTTCCCTGACATGAGCGAGCCTTATGATAAGTCCTTAATTGCAAAAGTAAAAAACATTGCAGCTGCCAATAGTATTCAAGTGCACGAAGGTGTTTATTTAGGCGTAACAGGTCCTACATTTGAAACCAGGGCCGAGTATAAATTAATTCTTGCGGTAGGTGGTGATGCGGTGGGTATGAGTACCGTTCAGGAAACTATTGTAGCGGTGCATGGTGGTATGAAGGTATTTGCTATTAGTGTGATTACTGATTTAGGAATCCGTGAAGAAGATAACATCATAACACACCAGGAAGTTTTAGAGGCTGCAACAGCTGCCGAGCCAAAGCTTACCTTATTGTTTAAAGAATTAGTCAAACAATTATAATGCTGTTCAAGCGCTATTGTTTATTTTTTGTATGCTACTGTATGGTACAATTAGTAGCTGGTCAATCTGATGATAGGCCGCAACTAAGAGGTGGCAGGCCCGGTGCAGGTGCTGTTTCCTATGACCGTCAGGGGAGGCCCATAAGAAATAGCGCTGGCAAAAATGATTCTTTGCAAACGCGAAATAGTTTAGCCGATTCAATAACCATATTTTATAAACTTTTTGATTCTACCAAATTAAGAACACTCGATAGTTCTATAAACGATTTTAGTAGATATTTTCCACTCCCTTATTCGGTGCGCTCTTTGGGTAATTTAGGCACTGCAACACAGTCTTTACTTTTTAAACCCTATATGAAAGCTGGTTTTAATGCCGGTTTTCATGGGTATGATGTTTATAATTATTCGTTAGAGAATACGCGGTTTTACGAAACCACCAGGCCTTTTACAGAGCTAGCTTTTGTGCTTGGTGCAAGAGCAGAGCAAGTGGTAGATTTTTTACACACGCAAAATAAAAAAGACAATTTTAATTTTTCGTTACAATACCGGTTTAGCAACTCGCCGGGAGCATTAAAAAATCAGAATGCCAATTTAAATAATTTAAGATTTACCAGTCATTTCAAATCCAACAACCGCAAATACGAACTCTTTTTTGTTTTCTTATCCAATAAAAATGCGTCTTCCGAAAACGGAGGATTGCAAAGTCCGGGTAGACTCGATAGCCTATCGCTTAACGACCCGTTCGAACTAGAAACAAGGCTAGGTAAATCTGCGGCGGCTTCACGAAATCCCTTTAACACCAATGTATCAACCGGAAATATTTATACTGGTTCTCAATTTGTAATCAGACAACAATATGATCTAGGTAAAAAAGATTCTAGTGTGGTGGATTCTGTAACCTATCGAATTTTTTATCCAAGACTCAGACTTCAACATACCTTATCTGTTGCATCCAATACCTATCAGTTTTTAGATACCTACGTAGATTCTAGCAAGTACCAGTTGTATTTTAACAAGTCTGTTGCCTTCGGAAAATCTATCAACTATAAAGATAGCTGGCGGGATATCACCAACGAATTTAGCGTATTAACATTTCCAGATAAAAACAACCAGAGCCAATATTTAAAAACCGGAATAGCGTATCAGGCACTAAACGGGACTTTTGATACAACTAGTACCCTATCTTTTTATAACATCTATGCAGTGGGAGCCTATAAGAATAGGTCTAGAAATAAAATTTGGGATATTGATGCGCATGCCAATCTATACTTGAATGGACAAAACGCGGGTGACTATGAGGCAGCTGTTTATTTGCAGCGTTATTTAGGAGCCAAAGCTGGCTATTTAACACTCGGGTTTAATAATGTGAACAGATCTCCGGCATTTGTATTGGATCCATTAAGTAGTTTTCGAATTAATTCAAGCGTCAATTTCAGCAAAGAAAATAGTGTTCAGCTCATGGCAAAATATGAAAAGCCTAATAGGCGTTTTTCATTTACAGCCAACTATTACGGCATTAGTAATTATATGTATTTTGATGGTTTCTTTTCCGCAAAACAAGCGTCCGGCTTGTTTAATTTATTGCAATTGTCGCTTCAAAAAAAGTGGCATTTAAAAGGACATTGGAACTGGTACACAGAAATGCATCTGCAACAAAAAGTAGGAACAGGTCCTGTTAATGTGCCCAGTTTTTACACCAGAAATAGGCTCGCATTTGAAGGTAATTTCTTTACCAATCTCGACGTATCAACAGGCCTAGAAATGCAGTATTTTACGGCTTATAACGCCGATGGGTATTCTCCATTTTTAGGGGCTTATTTTTACCAGAACAGCCAGCAGCTTTCCAATAGACCTGATATTCATGCTTATTTTCATTTCAGAATCAAGCGTTTAAAAGGTTTTATTAGGGTCGAAAACCTCAATAGCCTCAATACGGCTAACGGTTTTTCATTTAACAAGCCCAATTTTATGACTAACCTATACCCCAATACCACACTTTGGACCCGCATTGGCATCTGGTGGAACTTTATTAATTAAAGTATGGTACCTTTGTATTCATGAAGCGCCTTTTAACCCTATTTATTGCTCTTATTTACCTAGTCATGTCTACTGGGTTTGTAATGAATAGCCATTACTGCATGGGTAAGCTCAGTTCTATTGAGCTAGGTAGGTCGGAGGCAAAAAAATGTATTTGCGGCATGCGCATAGACAGTACCAAAAAAAATAAGTGCTGTCATTCTACAATCGAGGTTGTTAAACTTGAAGACTCTCATAAGTTAACCACCTCTACTATTGGTGTAACAAATTTTTTTGTTGCGGTAATAACACCGTTTTATGTGCAGCCTGTTTTGTTTACAAATGCATACACGGCAAATCAATATCCTAAAAAGTTGCCACCCAACCTAAACAAACAAGATACGTATAAGCGTATTGGTGTGTTTTTGATTTAGGCCTTACTACACTCTCATTTACATTTCTTCTCATTATTGCCATGTTTAATACATGGCTCAACTTATTTATTATTTTAAAAAATTAATTGTATGAAAATCAAATTTATTATCGCGTCTATCCTGTCTATTATTTTAACAACAACTGCTGTGAGTGCTCAAACTAAATCAGCTCCAAAAACGGAATCCGTTAAAATCTGGGGTAATTGTGGCATGTGTAAAACAACCATCGAAAAGGCTGCAAAAGATGCCGGCGCAACAACGGCTGTTTGGAATAAGACAACAAAAATGCTCAAAATCACCTATTTAGAGTCGGCAACTAGCAATGCAAAAATTCAAGAAAAAATTGCAAGCGTTGGTTACGATACCAAAGATTTGACAGCGCCTGATGCGGTATACAACGAGCTTCCAGAATGTTGCCAATACGAGCGTAAGGCGGCTAAAAAAAAATTAATCATTGATCAACTATAAAGTATGAAAAAAGTATTTTTATTGATCGCATGTATCTATGCTATTGGTGCTAGTGCACAAGTGCAAAAAGTAAATTTACAAGCTAGTGGCTTAACATGCGCCATGTGCTCTAAAGCTATATATAAAGCGGTATCAGCCATTTCGTTTGTAGATACGGTACTTGTAAATATTGAAGCGTCTACCTATGATATTCGGTTTAACAAAGACGCAACACCTCAGTTTGATCAAATTGCAAAGGCGGTTGTGGATGCTGGATTTTCGGTAGCAAACCTAACGGTAGTGGCTAATTTCAATAAACAAAGCATAGATAAAAACGGATTTGTAACCCTCGATGGTATTCAATATAAATTTATGGGAACGCCGCCTGCTACTTTACAAGGAAGTAAAAAAATGCAATTGATAGGTAAGCAGTATATGCTCCCTAAAGATTTTAAAAAAATACCGGCAGGTTCAAATTCAGATATGTCTGCTAAAACGTATTTAGTAGCCATTAAATAAAAGCAACATGAAAAAATTGTATTTCTTTTTGTTGTTAATTTCTGGTTTTCGAGTAAGTGCACAAGAACTATTTGTGTATACTGAGCCCGCAAGTAATATGCCTGCTACATCTATCGCTGTAAAACAAAGCGCTAAGCTTTTTGACCAGGGTGCAACTTCTAGTACAAGACATGCTACCGAACTCATGTTTGGTGCAAGTAAAAACTTAATGCTCCACGGCGCAGCAACTTATGGAGCGCTTAATAATACGCCTTTTGGTTTAGAGAGTATTAGGGCCTATGGCAAGTATCGATTTTTTAGTGCCGATGGTATGTATAGTCATTTTAGAATGGCTGCTTTTGCAGAAATAGCACATAGCAATACAAAGCCCATGTACCAAGAAATTAATTTACAAGGGGATCAATCGGGCGTTCAGGCGGGGCTGGTTTTTACGCAGCTGCTACACAAACTAGCGATATCTTCTACGGTGGGTTATGCAAGTATCAATGGGGATAGTAAAGCGCATCAATTGAAAATGGGTAATAAAGCCTCGGCTATTAATTATTCATTGTCTTTTGGACATCTATTATTTCCTAAAAAATATACCAGCTACGATCAAACCAACTTTAATATTTATGCCGAGCTACTTGGCCAAGTTATCCCTGGTACTCGCAAAAGTTACCTTGATCTAGCGCCTAGTATGCAGCTCATTTTTAAAAGTAAGCTCAAGCTTAATTTGGGATACCGCTATAATTTACAATCTAGTATGACCCGCATGGCACAAACAAGCTGGATGCTAGGAGGTGAATGGCTGTTTTTGAATGCCTTTAAAAAGTAACCTCAATCCATTATAGGCTGCTCTTTTTTTTATATCTTTAAAAGGTGAAAAAAAGGGCAGCCTATATATTTTTAGCCATCTATTTACTAGGTGCTACGGAGCTTAATCAGCTCCTGAAAATGCCTTTATTGATTGAACATTACATGGAGCATAAACTGGATAATGGTAGTTTGTCATTACTTAGTTTTATGTACATGCATTATGTGGGCGATGATGGTGATGCAACTGATGAGCAAAAAGACCAAAATTTACCTTTCAAGTCGGCTCATTTTCAATTGCAAAACACCGTTGTTTTTTCAGTATTCAAATATGAGTTGCCTAAAATTTTTGCAAATATCCATCGCAGTGTTTGGCCTGTGATACAGTCTAATTCACTTTCTACAATTGCGCGCGGTTCCTTATTTAGACCTCCCAGAGTCTAATTGTTTTTGCGTGTAAGAACGCGCCCTTTTTCTCTTTATTTTTTTAGACCTAATTATAGCAGCCATGCTAAAGAAAATCATTGATTTTTCGATAGCCAATAAATTAATTGTTGGCTTATTTATAATCGCACTTATTGGTTGGGGCAGTTACGAAGTAACGAGGCTTCCCATCGATGCGGTTCCTGATATTACAGACAATCAAGTGCAGGTTATTACCGTGTCGCCATCTCTTGGGGCACCCGATATTGAAAGGCTTATCACATTTCCAATTGAACAGTCTTGCAGCAGTATACCGGGATTAAAGCAAATTAGAAGTTTTTCCAGATTTGGGTTATCTCTTGTAACGATTGTTTTTAATGACGAAACCGATATTTATTGGGCGCGTCAACAAATTACCGAACAACTTCAAAAAGTAAAACAAGAAATTCCCGAGGGGGTGGGTGCTCCTGAGCTAGCGCCCGTATCAACGGGGCTTGGTGAAATTTTTCAGTATGTTGTTAGGCCTTTAAAAGGGTATGAAAGCACTTATGGCCCTATGGAACTCAGAACCATACAGGACTGGATTGTTAGAAGGCAATTATTAGGAACGCCAGGGGTGGCAGAAGTGTCAAGTTTTGGTGGGAAATTAAAGCAATATGAAATAGCAGTAAAGCAAGAAAAGTTAAAGTCGATGGGCATTACCATTGGCGATGTTTTTGATGCACTTGAAAAAAACAATCAAAATACCGGCGGTGCTTATATCGAAAAAGGGCCAACTGTTTTATATATCAGAACAGAGGGTTTAACTGGAAGTATTGAGGATATTGAAAAAGTAGTGGTTAAATCTTTAGATGGGGGCACTCCACTATTAATTCGTGATGTTGCAACCGTGCAATACGGCGCTGCCATTAGGTATGGCGCCATGACCTATAATGCAGACGGGGAAGTAGCGGGTGCTGTGGTAATGATGTTAAAGGGGGCTAATTCATCGGAAGTGATTAAGCGTGTAAAAGCAAGAGTAGCAGAAATTCAAAAAATGCTACCAGAAGGTGTGGTGATTGAGCCGTTTTTAGACCGTACAAAAACGGTCAACAATGCTATTAGTACCGTTCAAACCAATTTAATTGAAGGGGCACTGATTGTAGTATTTGTATTGGTATTTTTTCTGGGCAATTTAAGAGCTGGACTGATTGTATCCTCGGTGATTCCGCTTTCGATGTTGTTTGCTATTATTTTAATGAATTATTTTGGCGTAGGCGGTAATCTAATGTCGCTTGGCGCTATCGACTTTGGTTTAATTGTAGATGGGTCGGTTATTGTGGTAGAAGCAATTTTACACCGCTTTGCACATGCAAAACATTTTAGGGGATTATCTTCTATTGGTCAAAAAGAAATGGATGAGGAAGTAGGGTCTAGTACAGGGTCTATGATTAAATCAGCAGTGTTTAGTCAAATCATTATTTTAATTGTTTACCTACCTATTTTATCGCTGCAAGGAATTGAAGGTAAAATGTTTAAGCCCATGGCCTTTACCGTAGCGTTTGCAATTATTGGTGCATTTGTTTTATCGATTACCTATGTACCTATGATGGCAGCACTCGTGCTGAATAAAAAACTAAATCATAAAAAAACTTGGTCCGATAGGTTCATTGCTTTTATAGAAAGAAAATACCAACCCGTTTTACAAAAAGTATTAGAGCTACCAAAATTGGTGATTGCTTCTACTGTAATCCTATTTGGCGTTGCGATACTCTTATTATCTCGAATGGGAGGAGAATTTATGCCATCGCTCGAAGAAGGTGATTTTGCAGTGGAAACGCGTCTTTTAACAGGTAGTAATTTGAATAGTTCAATTGCCTCAACTCAGGAAGCTGTTAAGCTTTTGTTGGCCAACTTTCCAGAAATCACAAAAGTGGTTACAAAAATTGGGAGTGCAGAAATCCCTACTGATCCTATGCCATTTGAAGCAGGTGACATGATGATTATTTTAAAGGATAAAAAAGAGTGGACTTCTGCACATACGTTTCCAGAACTCAGTAAAAAAATGACGGCTGTTTTAGAACAGGTTCCAGGCATTACAGTGGGTTTTCAATATCCTGTGCAAATGCGGTTTAATGAACTCATGACAGGGGCTAGGCAAGATGTTGTTTGTAAGATTTTTGGAGAGAACCTCGATTCTTTGGCTGCGTATGCATCAAAGTTATATTCTATTGTACAAAAGGTAGATGGCGCAGTTGATATTTATGAAGAAAAAGTTACTGGCATGCCACAAGTTGTAGTGAAATACAATAGAGATGCCATGGCAAAATATGGGGTGCACGTGTCAGATGTAAATAGAGTGGTCAATACCGCTTTTGCAGGTCAGGTTACTGGTCAGGTGTACGAAGAGGAAAAGCGTTTTGACATGGTGGTTAGACTTTCAGATAGTGCACGAAAAAATATGGAAGATATAGCAGCACTTCAAATTTCAACAGCACAGGGGACACAAATTCCGCTCGCATATGTGGCATCAATTACCGAAATTGAAGGTGTTAATCAAATTCAAAGAGAGAATACCAAAAGAAGAATTATTGTTGGATTTAATGTAGCCGGAAAAGATGTTCAAACCATTGTTCAAACGCTACAACAAAAAGTTACAGCACAATTAAATTTACCCAAAGGATATACCATTGTATATGGTGGTTCGTTTGAAAATATGACTGCCGCAAAAGAGCGTCTTGCGATTGTAGTTCCAGTAGCGTTGTTATTGATATTCTTGCTCTTGTATTTTGCTTTTGGATCCGTAAAGCAGGGCTTACTTATATACACGGCCATTCCACTCTCTGCAATGGGGGGCATTTTTGCACTTTGGATCAGGGATATGCCATTTAGTATTTCTGCGGGTGTTGGATTTATTGCGCTGTTTGGTGTAGCAGTGTTAAATGGAATTTTACTCGTATCCGAATTTAATAGACTTAGAGCAGAAGGCTGGCATGACGTTAAGCGCATAGTCATTCATGCTACTAAATCAAAAATGAGGGCCGTTCTCATGACGGCGCTTGTTCCTTCACTAGGTTTTATTCCAATGGCCATAAGTACAGGTGCTGGCGGCGAAGTGCAAAAGCCATTAGCTACGGTTGTCATTGGAGGGCTTATCCTTTCTACATTATTAACCCTATTTGTTTTACCAGTGATGTATATACTTTTTGAAATGGGAACGAAATATTTGAAAGGCAAAAAAATGGTTGCAATGATTGGGGCTTTGCTTATTGGGCTATCCGCCCAGTCGCAAGTAAGCATTCAGCTAAATGCTGCCATTGATAGTGCTATCAAAAACAATGCTCAGTATAATGCAAGTAATTTACAAGTGGATTATGCACTTGCAATGCAAAAAACAAGTACCGAAATTGATAAAACCGTGTTTGATTTTGGGTATGGGAAAATTAATAGTTTTCAAACAGATAATCGTTTTGGCGTTTCCCAAACTTTGCAATTTCCAGCAGTATATAAAAATCAAGCAGCAGCCAACAAGCTAGTTACTCAAATTGCGCAAACATCACAAGTAATTAGGGCGCAGGAATTAACGAGGCTTGTAAAGCAGCAGTTTTATCATATTGTGTTAATGGAACAGCAGCTGCTACTTTTAACATCTGCGGATAGTTTTTACAATGCCTTTTTATCGCGTGCTAAAGAAAGGCTGTCAAGCGGTGCTTCTGATGTTTTGGAACTTGTTACTGCCGAAAATCAGTTATTGCAAATCCAAAATCAGTTAGGGCAGTTAAGGGCAGCAAAAAATATTGCCATCGATCAGTTTAACCGAACTATCAATACATCGATTAAAGTTCAGCCCTATAACAGCAGTATAGTCTATGATGGGGTTGTGTTGTCAAATATTGCACTCATTGAATCTGCTCCTTTGGTACAATTACAGCGGCAGCAAATTGATTTATCAGAAAAATTGGTGGCAGTAGAAAAGAGTAAATTAAATCCTTCTTTTTTAATGGGGTATAGTTCAATGACCATTAATGGATGGCAGGCTATTTCACAATCTGCCGATAAGTATTTTGGATCTTCTGATCGTTTTGGTACGGTCAGTCTTGGATTAATGGTTCCTATTTTTTCGACGGCACAAAAAGCAAGAATCAGTGCTGGTTCCATTTTAGTAAAGCAAAAGAAACTAGAAGAAACAGCTGTAAAGCAGGAGCTGCAACAAAAAATTAAAGAAGCTACTGCGCTTTATATTCAGTATAAAAAAGCCCTGGATAGTTATCAACTAAAAGGGTTGCCTGGGGCTACTTTACTCATGCAGGCAGCTACCCAAAAATTAACGGCTGGCGAAATTAACTATTTAGACTGGGTGATGCTTATGAATCAGTCTATTCAAACACGTGCCAATTATTATATGGTAGTGGCTCAGTTTAACGATGCTGCTTTTGAATTAGAAAAATTAAATACAGTTCAATAATTATAAGTTATTTATATGAAAACGATATCAATTTTATCTGCCTCCTTTTTATTATTTGCTGCTTGTTCAACAAAGGTTGAAAAAGAAAATGCATCAGCAAAGGAAACAGCAGAGGTAACAAACACAGTCACCCTTACAAAAGCTCAATTGGATTTGGCTAAGTTAAGCACAGGAAATTTGGGCGCTATGCAAATGCATAAAACCATTAAAGTAAATGGCTTTATAGATGTTCCGCCCCAAAACATGTTATCTGTAAGTATCCCATTGGGAGGATATGTAAGAAAAGCCAATTTAATTCCTGGCGAAAAAGTAAACAAGGGCACTGTATTAGCGGTATTAGAAGACGCATCTTATATTAGCTTACAGCAGGATTATTTAACTGCAAAAAGTAAGCTTGTTTTTTTAGAGGCAGATTACAATAGGCAAAAAGTATTAAATGCAAATAAAACTTCTAGTGATAGACAGTTTCAACTTGCATTAGCGGAATTTGAAAGTCAGAAATACCTTGTTAAATCATTAAGTGAAAAACTACAATTGATGGGCATTGTTCCCGCTCAACTCAATGAAAATAATATTTCTAAATCGATAGCATTTAAATCACCCATTAGTGGTTATGTAACAAAAGTAAATGTCAATGCAGGAAAATATGTAGCCCCCACAGATGTTTTATTTGAAATTATGGATCCTTCTGATTTGTATGCCCGTTTGGTTGTTTTTGAAAACGATGCTACTGCTATTAAAAAAGGGAATAAAGTTAAATTTACTGTGAACAATAAACCGGGTACAATCTATGATGCCGAAGTACATGTGATTACTCCCAATATCGAAAACGAGCGCACCACAGAAGTGCATTGTGATCTTGTTAGTAAAAATACTGGCTTATTCCCGGGCACTTTTGTAAACGCTGAAATTGAATTAAACAATGTGGAGGTTCGGGTAATTCCTGCTGCCTCTATTGTAAAGTGGCAAAATAAGTCCTATGTATTTGTTGAAACGGCTGCTGCTACTTATACAATGCTTCCTGTGGTTACAGGTATGGAAAGTAGGGGTATGGTAGAAATTGTTTCTGGAATTGCAGCCATGCAAAAAGTGGTAACGGCAAATGCATACACTTTACTCATGAAACTAAAAAACAGTAGCGAGGAGTAGAGCTGTTATTTTTTTACAACGTTAGCAAAATCAACCTGATCTTGTACATTGTAAAAGCCAGCAACTTTTTGTATCACAGCTTCTACAACAGCGTCCGGACAGCTGGCACCACTCGTTATGAGTATTTTAACCTCGCTTTGTTCAGGTAAATAATTTTGGAGGGTATGTAGTTCCTTGGTGTTCCAGTTTCTATGTTCGATCCTTGTTTTTGATAAAAGTCTATCTGGGCTGTCAATAAAATAGGTAGGTAGTTTTTGTTCGCATAGTTCAACCAAGTGTGAGGAGTTGCTGCTGTTATAACCCCCAATAACAATGGCTAAATTAGCCTGGGTATCAAGCATTCCTTTAACAGCGGTTTGATTGTCACTTGTTGCATAGCAAAGTGTATCTCTTGTGTCTGCGAAACGTGTAGCAATGCTTTCGTCCGTTAATTGATAGTGACTTTTAATGGTCTCTTTTAAGTATTCTGATATAGCTTGTGTATCTGATGCGAGTTGCGTCGTTTGATTAACCACGCCAATTTTTGCTAAATCTTTTTGGATATCAAAATTAGGAGAGTAGCGCCCTTCAAATTCTTTATAAAATGCTTCAGCCTCTTTTTCTCCTGTTATATATTTTGCTAGGGCAATGGTTTCTTCCATATCATTTACCACCACTGTTGGGGTATGATAGGATGCATGCGAAAACGTGGCCCTTGTTTCTTCGTGCTTGGGTTTGCCATGTACAATAATACTGTATCCTTTTTGTGCAATCTGCTCACTTCTATTCCAAACTTTTTCTACAAATGGGCAAGTGGTGTTGTATTTTTCTGTTACAATGCCTTTGGCTGCAAGTGTTGCTTCCATGTCTAGCGTTGTGCCAAATGCAGGGATGATAACAATGTCTTCTTTTGTTAATGTATCGAGTGGGATTAATGATTTGCCATTGGTGTCTTGTAAAAATTGTACACCTCTTGCGAGTAAATCTTCATTTACTTGCGGGTTATGAATCATCTCACTGAGTAAGAAAATTCTTTTATTCGGGTTTTCGTCGATGGTTCTAAAAGCAATTTCAATGGCATTTTCTACGCCATAGCAAAATCCAAAATGTCTGGCTAAATAAAAATGAATATTCCCCAGTTTTAATAAAGTTGGGGTAAAATCTTTTTTAAGCTTATCCTCGTCCTTTCGGTACTGTTTAATGGCACTAATAAGAGGGCTTCGATAGCCAGTAGGAACGTTAAACTGCTTCATAATACAAAGATAAGGGCATCTGTGAACCTGAAATAACATTCTGGGGTTAAACTTAGGCCGCTGAGTGTTACCTTTGCGCCATGCATTATGTATCAGTAGAGGGGCTTACAAAAAGTTACGGGATCAACCCGCTTTTCAATAATATTTCCTTTAATATCAACGAGGGGGACAAGATTGCCCTGATTGCGCGCAATGGGGTAGGGAAGTCTACGCTTTTAAGAATTTTGGCGGGTCAGGAAACCCCCGATAGCGGTAAGTTTTGGATCAATAAAGAAGTGACAGTCGCCCTTTTTGAACAGGATCCCGTTTTTGACGAGGACAAAACGATTGTAGAAAATATTTTTAAAGCCAATCATCCAATCATTAAAGCCATTCAAAAATATGAACTGGCTATGGAGGCCGAAGACGGCATGCTTATTTCCGATAGCATCATGGAAATGGATGATTTGGGTGCTTGGGATTTTGAGGCGAAAGTCAAACAAATTTTAGGCAAATTAAATATCCATCACCTTCAAAAAAAGGTAAATGAATTAAGTGGTGGTCAGCGCAAAAGAGTAGCGCTTGCAAAAACGCTAATAGATATCGGGTTTGAGCATCAGCATACGCTACTCATGATGGATGAGCCCACCAACCACCTCGATGTAGAAATGATTGAGTGGTTAGAACATTATTTAAATGGTGAAAATATAACGCTATTACTTGTAACACACGACCGTTATTTTTTAGACGCTGTATGTGATGAAATTTGGGAGCTCGAAAGAGAAAACATGTATGTATACAAAGGTGATTATGAATCATACATGGAAAAAAAGGCGGCCCGCATAGAAAGTGAGCAGGCTAGTATTGACAAGGCTAGAAATCAATACCGCAAAGAGTTAGAGTGGATGCGCAAGCAACCCAAAGCACGTACTACTAAAAGTAAGAGCAGGCAAGATAATTTTTATGGGGTAGAAGCTAGGGCCAAGCAAAAAATTGAAGATGCGCAGTTGCAATTAGAAGCAAAAATGAGTAGGCTTGGGGGTAAAATTGTTGAGTTAAAAAAGGTCAATAAATCATACGGTGAATTAGAAATATTAAAAGGCTTTGATTATACTTTTTCGAAAGGAGAAAGGGTAGGGGTGGTTGGTAAAAATGGAATAGGAAAGTCTACTTTTTTAAATATTATTCAAGAACTTGAAACGCCAACAAGTGGTAAAGTAAATGTGGGTGATACGGTTGTATTTGGTAATTTTTCTCAAACCGGCCTTGATGTAAAAGAAGATTTTAGGGTGATTGAATATGTAAAATCTTTTGCCGAAAGTTTTCCATTAGCAAAAGGGGGAAGCATTAGTGCTTCTCAGTTTTTAGAGTTGTTTTTATTCCCTCCCGATAAGCAGTACACTTATTTGTCGGCACTTAGTGGGGGTGAAAAAAAGAGGCTGCATTTGTTAACCATCTTATTTAGAAACCCTAACTTTTTAATTCTAGATGAGCCTACCAATGACCTTGACCTACCTACGCTTGCGGTACTTGAAAGCTTTTTGACGGAGTATCAGGGATGTGTTATGATTGTATCCCACGACCGTTATTTTATGGACCGTTTGGTGGATCACTTATTTGTTTTTGAAGGTGGTGGTTTTGTAAGAGACTTCCCAGGCAACTATACCCAGTACCGTATCTGGCTTAAAGAACAAGAAACGGCCAAGGCAAATGGAACGAACAGTCCTGCCAAAGCGCCTGCCACTATTGAGCCAGCTGCACCAGTGGCTCCTGCTATTCCAAAAAAGAAAATGACTTTTAAAGAAAAGCACGAGTTTGAAAAGCTAGAAAAAGAAATGCCCGTATTAGAAGCCGAAAAAGTAAAATTAACGGCCCAAATGAGTAACGAAAATTTGAATTACGATCAAATTACTACGCTAGCAGAGGCACTTACAAAAGTTACACAGTCTTTGGAAGAAATGGAACTACGCTGGCTGGCACTAAGTGAGATGGCGGAGTAGTCCTAAACGAAGGATTCATTTGTTGGTAAATGCCTACGAGGGTTTCTATAGCATTTTTGCCGGTTTCTCCCATGTCTTTACTAAAATCATTGACGTATAAATCTATATGTTGGCGCATGACGTCTTCGCTCATTTCCCACGCGTGGCAACTTACATATTCACTAATAGCAGGGTAATTACTAAATGCGTATTCCACACTTTTAGCAATCAGTTGGTCTACCTGCCCCATAATGGGCTTAGGTATTCGGTTGCTAGCTACAATGCCGCCAAGTGCTATGGGGCTTTTTGTTTTTGTTTCCCAGGCCGCACCTAAATCTGTTATTTCATGCAGTCCTTTTTCTTTATACGTAAATCTGTTTTCGTGAATGATAACACCAGCGTCTACCTCGCCCGATAAAACGGCTGCTTCTATTTCATTAAATACATAAAACGAAATGTTTTTAGCATTTGGGTATACAAAGGAAAATAGTAAATAGGCCGTTGTGTTTTTGCCAGGAATGGCTATGCGCAAATTGTTTACATCACTAGGCGTAATATTTTCGTTGTTGCTAATTAACAGTGGTCCTACGCCCTTACCCATGGCGCCCCCACTGTTTAAAAGGGTATGTGTATTAAGTAAAAGCGGCAGAACACCGTAACTAATTTTTGAAAAATCCAGCCGGTCTTCTAGTGCAAAATTATTGAGGGTTTGAACGTCTTCTAAGTGAATATCAAAATCTAAACCCTCAGTATCAATTTTTTTATTCACGAGTGCGTCAAAAATAAATGTATCGTTGGGGCAGGGCGAAAAACCAAGACTTAATTTCATGACACTATTTTTTTAAACCATTTTCTAGGGCGGCTAAATAGGTAAGCACATATGCTTCTAGTTGCTCAATGGATTCTTTAAGTTTCCATTTTGCTTTGTTTCTTTCTCCAACATAATTTGAAACAGCCCTTATTTGTATAAAGGGCGTTTTGGTAAGGCCGCCAACATAATGTAGGGCAGCGCCTTCCATACTTTCCAATACGGGTTTATGGGTAGCTATAATTTCTTTGATTCGTTTAGGCGAGGTTGTAATTTCATTGATGGTAACCGCTGCCACCGTATCCGATTTCAAAACATTGAATAACCTAATAGCAGGGTTTATTAATTTTCTTTTTTTAAATGGCGCTTCATTGTCTTTTATTAATTGACTATCAAAAAGGTCCGTAAAAATCCCTTTTTCGCGAACGCCTAAATCGGCAATGGATTCTGATGCCACCACCATTACTTTTCCAAGGGGTTCTGTTTTAATATAGGAGCCGGCAATACCCATTTGAATAATCAAATCAGGTTGGTGTGCAGTAATAAGTTGCGTTAGATTCACCCCAGAGGCGAGCATGCCTATGCCGGTTGCATGAAAGCTTAGTTTTAGTTTGCTTTTTTGAAATAGTTGGCTTGCTTTTTTAGCAGAACCATCTAGTTCTAGGTTAGTGGCAGCTGTTATTATTACCCGCATAGAGTACAAAAATACTCCGATTCTGCCTACCTTTGCCAAAATATTGGTCAGATGGTTTATTTAACAAGACAAGAACATTTTAACGCAGCCCATAAATTATACAATCCTGATTGGTCTAACGAGCAAAACAATGCCGTATTTGGCGTTTGCGCCAACGAAAATTGGCATGGCCACAATTATGATTTGTATGTGACGGTAAAGGGTAATCCAGATCCGGAAACAGGGTTTGTTTACGACGTTAAAAAGTTAAGTCAGTTAATTAAAAGCCAGGCGGTAGACAAACTAGACCATAAAAACCTCAACCTAGATGTTGATTTTATGGCGGGTAAACTATGTAGTACCGAAAATTTAGCCATTGCCATTTGGGAGCAATTAGCCCCCCATTTGCCTAGTTCTGTGGAGCTTCATTGTATAAAACTCTATGAAACACCCCGTATATACGTCGAATATTTCGGTAAATAGGGCATTTTCACTTTTTTTAAGGTCAATCTAAACAAAATTACTAGCGTCTTGTTATTATCTTTGACGTCAGGTTCTTTTGTTAATGTAGAACACGAAGGCGGGGCCACTTGATCAGCACACTTCTGAAACAGTGCCTAGCCATTAACAAAATACTTACTTGATTTATTTTTTTTATGTGGGTGTAAGTGTACGTCCCAAAAACAATATCCCAAAGCTTAGCAATGGATAAACATAAAGTATCTGTTTTTCGAAAGGAGCATTTTAATGCTGCGCACAGGTTACACAATAGCGCATGGACTCCCGAAAAAAACAACGAAATATTTGGTCTTTGCAACAACCCCAATTTTCATGGTCACAACTATGAATTGATTGTTCAGGTTACTGGGTTTCCAGATCCTGAAACCGGTTATGTCATTGATACCAAAAAATTAAGTGATCTTATTAAACTAGAAGTGCTCGCTAGATTTGATCATAAAAACTTAAATCTCGACACTACATTTTTCGCAACAGTTAATCCAACTGCCGAAAATATTGCGGTTGTGATTTACGAACTTTTAAGAGCAAAAATTAATTCAACATTAGATTTAAAAATCAGATTATATGAAACAGAACGAAACTTTGTCGAATATCCATCTTAAGGATGGTAAGATTATTCTTACAGAAGAGGAAATTGATGCGGCAGGAGACAACCATATCAGTACTTCTGTGGATACTCCTATGCGCGCAGGTGCATTTGATCAATCAGAAGATGAAAAAATTGCTGCAATCGAAGAAAGATTTGCAGAAATCATGGACATACTAGGCCTTGATCTTACAGATGATAGTTTGCGCGGTACACCAAAACGTGTAGCAAAAATGTATGTCAAAGAAATCTTTAATGGTTTGAACCCAGCCAACAAACCAAAGATGGCCCTCTTTGAAAATAAGTACAGGTACAATGAAATGCTGGTAGAAAAAAACATTTCATTTTACAGTAATTGCGAGCATCACTTTGTTCCTATCATGGGTAAGGCGCATATCGCATACATTAGCAACGGGACCGTAGTTGGCCTTAGTAAATTAAACCGCCTTGTAGATTATTTTGCTAAACGCCCACAAGTGCAAGAGCGCTTAACCATGCAAATTGCCAAAGAATTACAAAAAGACTTAGGTACAGAGGATGTGGCTGTTTTAATTGATGCAAAACATTTGTGCGTAGCAAGTAGAGGCGTAGAAGATGATACTTCATCTACCGTTACTGCTTTTTATGGCGGTAAGTTTAAAGATGAAAAAGTAAGAGAAGAGTTTTTACGTTATTTGGGTTTGAATACACAGTTTTAAGTACACATTTATTTTTTAAACCCCGACATTAAAAGTGTCGGGGTTTTTTATTTACTTTGGGTCCTAAATCATTACCTATGAGTAGTCACGCGTATGTATTTCCAGGTCAAGGTTCTCAATTTATTGGAATGGGAAAGGCTTTGTATGAAACGAGTACTGTTGCCAAAGAATTATTTGACAGGGCCAATACGATATTAGGTTTTGATATTAGTGAAGTAATGTTTAATGGCACCGATGAAGCACTAAAGCAAACGAATGTAACGCAGCCTGCTGTTTTTTTACATTCAGTGATAGCTTACAAAACCTTGGAGCACGGCACACCTGATATGGTTGCTGGACATTCGTTGGGTGAATTTTCGGCACTGGTAGCCAATGGGGTATTGGAGTTTGAAGACGCATTAAAACTCGTAAGTATTAGAGCGACTGCTATGCAAAAAGCATGCGAATTGGTGCCTTCTACTATGGCTGCGGTGTTAGCACTTGCAGATGATGTGGTGGCTACAATTTGTGCAGAAGTGATGGCTGAAACAAATGAAGTGGTGGTAGCTGCCAATTATAACTGCCCTGGTCAATTAGTGATTAGTGGTTCTGTAAAAGGAATTGAAATAGCATGTGAAAGAATGAAAGCTGCTGGTGCAAAGCGTGCACTCATACTTCCAGTAGGAGGTGCATTTCATAGTCCATTAATGGCGCCTGCTCGTGAAGAATTAGCGGCCGCCATCGAAGCAACAAATTTTGCAAATCCAATTTGTCCGGTATATCAAAACGTAGTAGCTGCTGCCGTTACAGATCCTGCCGCTATCAAGCAAAATTTAATCAATCAATTAACAGGTGCTGTAAAGTGGACCCAAACAGTGGAGCAAATGGTTGCTGATGGTGCTACACATTTTACGGAAGTAGGTCCGGGCAAAGTATTACAAGGTCTTGTACAAAAGGTATACAAAGAAGCGGTGGTGAACGGATTAAGTTAGTTGTAATTTATACATCTAATATGCCATTGATCCACTCTGGATCGAGGTTGGCCTTGTATTTTTTATAAAAGTTGATGGCAGGCTCATTCCATTCGAGTACTTGCCATACCATTCTTGAGAAGCCTTTGTCTTTTGTTTCCTGTACAATCCTGTTAAATAGTAATTTGCCAATGCCTTTACCACGCATTTTTTCGGTTACAATAAAGTCTTCGAGATACAGGCATTGTCCTTTCCAAGTACTGTATCTAATATAGTATAATGCAAAGCCCACAATGGTGTTATCGGTTTCTGCTACAAAGGCCCACCACACTGGGTTTTCACCAAAACCACTTTGTTCAAAATGTGAAAGTGTAACGGTTACTTCGTCTGGTGCTTTTTCATAAACGGCTAGTTCCTGAATAAGTCCAAGCATGCTTGGACAATCCTCTATTGTAGCGCGTCTTATTGTTGTTTGCATGTATATTTTTTGTAAAAATAAAATTACCCTAGGGCTTGTGTTAAATCGGCGAGTAGGTCTTCGATATTTTCAATACCTACGCTCATTCTGATAAGGCCATCTGTAATGCCGTATTTAGCTCTTTCTTCGGGGCTCACGCCGTAATGGCTCATGCTTGCTGGGTGCGACACGAGTGTGTCTACGGTACCTAATGAAATAGCGCGGACACAAACTTGTAAAGCGTCGATAAATTTTTTACCTGCTTCGATACCACCTTTTAATTCAAAACTCATGACAGCACCCGGATGTTTCATTTGCTTTTTCGCAATTTCAAAATCGGGGTGTGATGGAAGTCCATTGTAATTTACTTTTAAAATAGAAGGATGTTTTTCTAAAAACTCCGCAATGGTTTGTGCATTACTACAATGCCTATCCATGCGCAGTTCCAGTGTTTTCATGCCTTGTCCTAATAAAAAAGCATCAAACGGATTTGCGTTTCCGCCAAGGAGTACATGCCATTTCCAAACAGTGGAATTCATTTTTTCTAGATCGCTACCAAGTAGTACACCGCCAATGGCAGAACCATGTCCGTTTAAAAATTTTGTAGTAGAATGAAAAACATAATCTACCCCGTATTTAAATGGTTGTTGTAAATAAGGGCTTGCAAAAGTATTGTCTACACTTACGAGGCGGTTGTATTTTTTTGCAATGATAGTAACGGCTTCAATGTCTACGCACTGGATGGTAGGATTAGCAGGGGTTTCAATATGTACTAGTTTAATATGGCTATTGGCAGCAAGTGCATTTTCTACTGCAGTAGTATCGCGCATGTCAACAATAATAATAGTAACGCCCATCGCAGCTACTACTTTATGTAATAGTTCGTAAGTGCCACCATACAATGAGTAGTGTGAAAGAACGGCATCGCCCGTTTTTAACTCGCTCATAAAAAGCGTAGTCATGGCGGCTTGTCCGCTTGCATGCAAAAGGGCACGAAGTTCAAGTGGTTCTCCGTTTTTATTTGTTAATCCAAAAGCTTCTAATGCTTCAATTGTTTTTTCTGCGGCAGTAAATGTAGGGTTCCCCCAACGGCTATACACCCTTGTTTTATCCTTACCAGCAAAGCGGTTCATGCCTTCTTCGGTATTATCAAAAGTAAAGGTTGAAGTAGCAAATATGGGTGTTAGATGTGCATCTTCTGCATTGTGATGTCCTGCTGCGTGCATGGCCACCGAGCTAATACCCGTTAAAGGAACTTTGTTTTTCATGTATTATTTTTTTGAATCGTAACCCCAGGTTATAAGTGTTGCTCCCCAAGTAAATCCACCACCAAAAGCGGCTAGTACAATGTTGTCGCCTTTTTTTAATTGTGATTCCCAATCCCATAAACATAATGGTAATGTGGCAGCTGTTGTGTTGCCATATTTTTGGATATTGATCATCACTTTTTCTTTGTCGAGCCCCATACGGTTTGCAGTTGCATCAATGATGCGCAGGTTTGCTTGGTGTGGCACGAGCCATGCAATATCATCACCGGTAAGCCCATTGCGTTCTAATAATTCGGCACTCACATCTGCCATCCCTTTTACAGCAAACTTAAATACAGCTTGTCCTTCTTGGTAAGCAAAATGTTCTTTGTTTAAAACAGTTTCTGCAGAAGCTGGTTTTAAGGAACCGCCTGCTTTCATGTGTAAATAATGTCTACCGCTACCATCGCTTTTTAAAATACTATCTTTAATACCAATGCTTTCGTCTTCTGTCGCTTCTAACAAAACAGCGCCAGCGCCATCTCCAAAAATGATACAAGTAGCTCGGTCGGTGTAGTCTACAATAGCACTCATTTTATCTACACCCACCACAATTACTTTTTTGAAATGACCACTCTCTATGTACATCGCCCCAGTAGTAAGTGCAAATAAAAATCCACTACATGCAGCGCTCATATCATAACCCCAGGCATTTGTGGCACCAATTTTATCACAAATGATATTGGCAGTAGCCGGAAATACCATGTCGGGAGTTACTGTAGCGCAAATAAGACAGTCAATTTCGGTAGGGTCTATATTCTTTTTTCTTAATATTTCCTGAACGGCAGGAACAGCCATATCGGAACTGCCTTTGCCTTCTCCTTTGAGGATTCTGCGCTCTTCGATCCCAGTTCTGGTCCGAATCCATTCGTCATTGGTTTCCACCATTTTTTCGAGGTCAAAATTGGTTAATTTGTCTTCTGGAACGTAGCCCCCCACGGCAGTAATTGTTGCTCTTCTGTTCTGCATATTGGATTTTCTTAAAATCTGCTAATTTTTAGCGTAAAGATAGGCCCAATTGTATCGTTTTTTACGCCTATTTTTACAGTTCTATTATGATCGCATTTGTAAGAGGAAAATACGCAATTAAGACACCCGCCAGAGTGGTGGTAGACGTTAATGGGGTAGGTTACGACCTTCAAATTAGCTTAAACACCTATACGGCCATTGGCAATGCCGCCGAAGGTCAATTGTATACCTATTTACATATCACAGAAAATGCCCAAACTTTGTTTGGTTTTGCTGATGGCGCCGAAAAGGAGCTTTTTTTACAGCTCATCAGCGTTTCTGGGGTAGGTGCTTCAACGGCACGCATGATGCTTTCAGGCCTTCGACCCGATGAAATTACGCGGGCTATCGTACAGGGCAATACAAAGCAATTGGAGGCAATTAAAGGCATAGGCAAGAAATCTGCTGAGCGTTTGGTGCTCGAATTAAGGGATAAGCTAGGAAAACAGCATCAAGACGCTCCTTTTGGAGGGGGTTTTGTATCTTCGCCTGATAGCGATGCAGTTCAGGCTTTGGTGGCACTAGGCATAGGAAAACCATTAGCAGAACAGGCTGTTAAAAAAACACTAACCGCATTGGGTGCCGAGGCACCACTTGAAGATGTTATTAAAACTGCTTTAAAAAACTTATAGACTATCGATCAAAACGCTACTTTACTAATCTTACTTTTTTGAGTCGGTATCGTCAATATTTAGTTGGCTTTTTTTTGTTGTTCAATTTACTGGTCTGTTCGGTTCAGTATTTGCATGCGCAAACAAAAACGGGTCTTCGTTATCCCATCAAGGATCGAAGGGCTGCCGCAATTGTAGCACCTAGTAAAAATCCATTTGATATCAGGGATACCACACTTATTCAAAAGTCGGTGGTTTTTGATCCTATTACCAGGCAGTATAAAGTGGTTGAAACCATCAACGGAAAATTATATCGTACGCCTAGTTATATCGATTTTGATACCTATGTGAAATTACAGGCCAAAGAAGATGAAAAGGAATATTTTAGAAAGCGCGCCGATGCATTAACGGCACTCAATAAAAAAGTAGCGCCCCCACCCATGCAGTTGTATGATAAATTGTTTGATCGGATTTTTGGTGTGAGTGATATGTTAGGTGGTGCAGGTGGACAAATAAAGCAACTTACAGATCAGGCCAAACAAATAGGCGAACAGTTAGGCTCATTAAAAGATCAATTAAAAAATACAGCAGAAGGGGTTGCTACCAATAAATTAAATGTGGATATAAAGCCAACCGGCGATGTAACCATTATGGCTGGTTATCAAGGGCAAAATATTAAAAATCCAACACTCCCAGAAAGAGCCAGAAAAAATGGTGGTTTTGATTTTGATATGAACACCAATTTAAGTGTGAATGCCAACATTGGTGATAAATTAAAATTCCCCATCAATTATAATACCCTTGCCAATTTAAATTTCGACAATCAGATTAAGCTTGATTACAAGGGTATGGATGATGAGCTTTTAAAAAGTATTGAGGCTGGAAATATTTCATTTCAATCGAGAGGCACTTTAATTCCGTCGGCTCAAAATTTATTTGGTGTTAAAACGCAGTTGCAATTTGGAAAACTATTTGTTACTGCTGCGCTCGCTAACCAAAGATCGACCAGGCAATCAGTAGCATTGCAGGGTGGTGCATCTATGTTAACTTTTGAAAAAAA